>JADGOY010000085.1 GCA_017882715.1 Nakamurella sp.
TTCTTGATGAACACGGGTTCGTCGCCGAAGAACAGCTGCAGCCACCTGGCGTCCGGATCGACGTCTCGCAGCACCGCCTTGAACAGCAGGCTGGCCGGGATGGCCAGGATGGCGCCCAGCGGGCCGAGCAGGTAGGCCCAGACGATCAGCGACAGGAAGCTCATCGTGGTGGTCAGGCCGACGGCGTCGCCGACGACCTTCGGCTGGATCACCGATTGGATGATCAGGTTCAGCACGCAGTACAGCACGATGACCGCGATCATCTTGCTCGGACCGCCGACGACCAGCCCCAACAGCGCGGGCGGGATCAGCCCAATGATGAACCCGATGTTGGGCACGTAGTTGGTGATGAACGCCAGCAGCGCCCACAACCCCGCTGCGGGGATGCCCAGGATCACCAGACCGATGCCGTCCAATACGGCCACGATGCCGCCGAAGACGGTGGCCACCCCGAAATACCGGCGGGTGCCCTGGGCAAACTTGCCAGGGCACCGAGAACCGGCTCGTGGCCGGCGACCACGCGGTTCATCCGGTCGCCGAACACCGACCCGTCCAGGCCCAGGAAGATCACCAGCACCAGCACGAAGAACAGTGACGTCGGCGTTCCGGTCACCGAACTCAGCAGGCTCTCGATGGCCGAGATGATCGAACTCGAGCTCACGTTGTCGGTCATCGACTGGATGTCCGACTGGCTGATCCCGAAACCGGCCAGCCAGGTCTGCAGGTTGGCGATGTCCTGCTGGATCTCCGAGGAGTACTGCGGCAGCAGGGTCGCCAGCTGGGCGACCCCGATGACCAACCCGACGACCAACCCGATCAGGATGGCGAAGACAACGATCACGAGGGTCAGGCTGGCCAGCCAGCGCGGCGCTCCCTTCCGGATCATCAAGGCGCGGATCGGGTCCACGGTCACGGTCAGCACGAGGGCCAGGAAGACCGGGCCGAGGATCGCCGGGACCTGATGGATCCCGGCGGCGACGATCACCGCTGCGGCCAGGCCCAGAATGATGATCAATCCGCGGGGAAGCCCGTACCTGGAATTGGTCGGTGGAGCGAGCGGGCTTTCGGAGGAGACCGGCTCGGATGCTGATCCGGCCGGTTCGATGGCCGGCTCCGCGGAGTTGTCCGTCATTCATCTGTCCGTTCTCGGTGTTGCTGCGGTTGCCGTCGGGGCGAATGCCGCTGACTGCTCGGATCTTCCCAGTTGGCGAGCTGGTGTCCGAACCGCGGCGAGTGCCCGCGCGGCTGACCCGGCGGCGGCATCGGAGTAGGGTGCCCAAAGAAGGCCGGGTACCGTGTCGACGTGGGCTTACCTGCGAGGTTTCGGATGAATTGGCATGTGCGCCATCGCAATCCGAAACCCAGTGCAGATCCCGGGCCGGGTCCTCAAAAGGCCGATCAGCGAACGCGGGATCGCGTCGTCGACGAGCGGATCAAGGAACGCACGCCGATCCAGCGGATGCGGATTTCCATCGATCAGCGGGATGTGCAGAGGGCCACCATTCGCATCCTGGTGTTGATCTCCGGGTGGCTGGTGGCGCTCTGGGTGGTCGGAGTCGCGCGGCACTTCCTGTTCCTGATCCTGCTGGCGTGGCTGACGGCCATCGCGACCGAGCCGGCGATCCAGTGGTTCCTGCGGCGCGGGCTGAGCCGCGCTCGTGCCTCCGCGGTTGTCGGCGGCTCCGTCATCGTCGTGTTGGGCGGCCTGATGGTCGTCTTCGAGAGGATGCTGTTCGACCAGGCCACGGAGTTGGTGCGAAACGTGCCTGCCACCGTGCAGAACGTTGTCACCCAGGTCAACTCGACCTTCGGGCTGAACCTGGACGCATCACAGATCTCGTCGGCGTTGAAGATCGAACCCGACCAGATCCAGTCGGTCGCCGAGGGACTGGCCGGCGGGTTCTTCGGATGGGTCGGATCGTTGCTCTCCGTGGTCTTCGACCTGGTCACCGTGGTCGTGTTCGCCTTCTACATCGCCGGAGCCGGGCCACGGCTCGTGCAGCATGTGGCGGTCTGGCTGCCGCCCGACCGGCAGCCGATGCTCGGCGAGGTCTGGGACATCGCGGAACAGAAAACCGGCGGATATGTGGCCTCCAAGATCGTGCTCGCAGCGGTATCAGCGTTGTTCCACGGGATCCTGTTCTGGGCGATCGGCCTGCCCGGATGGTTGCCGCTGGCGCTGTTGGCGGGCATCACCGCGCAGTTCGTGCCGATCATCGGCACCTACATCGGGGTCGCCGTCCCGGTTGTCGTCGCGTTGGCCGACAAGCCGATCAATGCCGTATGGATCGTGCTCTTCGCCGTGGTGTACCAGCAGATCGAGACCTACGTTTTCACTCCCAGGGTGTCCCACCGAACGATGGAGGTGAACCCGGCCATTGCATTGGCCGCGGTTTTCATCGGCGCCGCGATCTGGGGTCCGATCGGCGCGATCATCGGTGTGCCGATCGTGGCGGTGGTGGTGTCGGTGGTCGAGACCTACGGCCGGCGTTACGAGCTGGTACCCGGTCTCGCGACCGACGAGCCGCCTGAGTCGGACGACTCCGCCGACGCGACCGAAACGGAGGAAACACTCGACGAACGAGCCACGAAGCCGGCGCCGCCTGCCCCGAATGGGCCGGCGCACCTGCCCAGCTCGGCGCCGGCGGGTCATGCGGGGACCACCGACTGACGACCTGCGACGGCGGTGAACCGTGCGGGACAAACGCGCCGACTTCGGCCGCGTCAGGACCCCGTGTGACTGCCACTGGTCCCCGTGTGCGCTCCGGAGGCCCCGCGTACCCTGGTTGGGTGCGGACCCAGCGGGGACTCGTCGACTACGCGTTGCAGCGCCGCGCGCTGCTCGCGAGTGTGCGGTCCGGTCGCACCGGAGTCACGGAGGTCTGCGACGCGTCGCCGTACCTGGTTCGGGCCGCGAAATTCCACGGCGTGGTGACGGACGTCGCCTGCCCGCTCTGCCGCAAGGAGACGTTGACCCACGTCTATTGGGTGTACGGGGACGAGATCAAACACATGGCCGGCTCGGCCCGGCTGCCCGCCGAACTCGAGTCCATGGCGCGCTCGTTCGGGGAGTTCTCGGTCTACCAGGTAGAGGTGTGCAGAACCTGTTCGTGGAATCATCTGGTGGCTTCGTTCGTGATGGGCACCAAGGGGGAGTCGGTGCCGCGGTCACGCCGCCGCGCCGTCAAGTGAGCCTTTACCTGCTGCGCTCCCATCTCTGACAACGCTCGACGTCGGCGAGCTGCCCGTCATTTCTTGCGCCCCGATTGCGAGAGCTGCCACCTCAGAGGAGGGTGAGAGCGTCCGGCGGCGCCGCCGGGGCGCCGGCCCATCAGGACAAAGGGGATTGCACCATGTACGCAAGATCCGCGACATTCCGGGCCCGCCCGGCAGCGGTCGATGACGGCATCGCGTTCATGCGTGACGAATTGATGCCCGCCGCCATGGCCATGCCAGGTTGTTCGGGGCTGTCAATGATGGCTGACCGCCACACCGGGCGCTGTATCTCCACCACGGCGTGGGACGCGCAGGAGCACATGTGGGCCAGTGCCGAGCTGATCACCCCGATGCGCGATCGGGTGGCCGGGATCATGGGTGCCGAGCCGTTCGTCGAGGAGTGGGAAATCGCCTCGGTGCACCGCGCCCACGCCTCCCACCAGGGCGCCTGCGTTCGGGCGACCTGGATGTGGCTGGAACCGGCGATGGTCGACCACGCGGTCGACACCTATCGGATGGTGACGTTACCGGCGATGGAGAACCTGGAGGGGTTCTGCAGTGCCAGTCTGTTCGTCGATCGCGTTCTGGGGCGTGCGGTCTCATCCGTGACGTACGACACCCACGCGGCGATGAACAGCAGCCGTGAAGCAGCCAGGACAGTCCGGATCGACAACGCTCGTGACGCCCACGCCCAGGTGCTGGACGTTGCGGAATTCGATCTGGTGCTGGCCCACCTGCGGGTGCCCGACCTGGCCTGAGGGAGGCTCCGTGTGCGGCCGGTCCAGGTCGCCGCGGACCTGGCCCCGGGACCGGAATTCAGTCGGTTTCGGGCCCGGAGCAGTACACGCAGTCGTCGTCGCACGTGGCCAAACCGTCGTGCGTGAGGGCGGCGAGCGGGGTGCTGTCGATCGCGGCGGGAGTGGTCGCGGGAGTGGTCGGGGCGGCGATCGTGGTCATCAACGAGGTCATACCTGGCAGACGCACACCCGGCCCGATGGATGCTCGCGTTGTGTTACTGATTGGTTTCCCCTTCCCATGCGGAAACTGAGACGGGTGCAGGCGCGACCCGCAACGGCTCGTGCAGCGGGCTGGGAACCACACCCGCCACCAGTAGCATCGCGCCCGTGACCGCTGACCCGCCGGACGAGCCCGAACCGTCGTCTGACGCCGTCGCTGCGGTGCCGGACCCGCCTGCGGTATCCAGGGCCGTGGCGGACACACCGGTCGACGACACACCGGTCGACGACGCTGCGGTCGCTGACACCGCGGACGGGGTGCCGTCGGCCGGGGAGACATCCCGTGCGGCCGGCCTCACCCCCTACGAACGCGTCATCCCGACCTGGACGGACCCAACGGTCCGACGGGCCAGCGACGCGATCGGCGGCCCGATGGGCCGGCACGCGCTGGTCGGGCGGGCATCGGTGCTCACGCCGCTGCGGGTGTTCCTGCTGATGGCGATCGTGGCGCTGATCTGCGGCTGGCTGTTCAAGGCCGCCTGCATCCAACAGGGCCCGAACGGAGCGGGCGGGGTGACCCTGGATCAGGGTGGCCAGCGTCCGTGGATCACGGCCTGCTACAACGACGCCGTTCCGCTCTACGGCAGCCATCAACTCGACTCACTCGCGCCGCCGTATGCGACCTCTTGGCAGGACAACGGCGAGACCCGGTACATGGAGTACCCCGTGGTGACCGGGTACTGGATGTGGGCGGTCGCCGCGATGACCCGCGGTTACGTGAACTTCGCGCAGGCGACCGGTGTGGTACCGGTGCCGTTGGACGTCGCCGCCTACTTCACCATCGGGGCGATCCTGCTCGGCCTGATGTACCTCTGGGCGGTCGCGTCCACCGCCAAGATCGCCCGTCGGCGGATCTGGGACACCGCGATCATGTGCCTGTCCCCGCTGCTGATCGTGCACGCCTTCACCAACTGGGATCTGCTGGCGATCGGCATCACCGCCGGGGCGATGCTGGCGTGGGCGAGAAAGAAACCGATCCTGGCCGGCGCGCTGATCGGGTTGGGTACCGCGGCGAAGCTGTACCCGGTGCTGTTGCTCGGGCCCCTGCTGGTGTTGTGCCTGCGTACCGGAAAAATGGGTGCCTGGACTCGTGCCACGGTGGCCGCCGCCGTGGTCTGGCTCGTCGTCAACCTGCCGGTGATCGCGTTGTATCCGAGCGGGTGGTACGAATTCATCAAACTGAATTCCGAGCGGCCGCCGGAATACGACTCGTGGTATTTCATCTTTGCGACGCTGTCCCGTTCGTCGATCTGGGACAAGGCGCCGGGGGCGTCCGCGCCGACATTCGTCAACGTGGTGTCGCTGCTGCTGTTTGCGATTGCGTGCGTGGGAATCGGCTGGCTCGGCCTGGCCGCGCAACGCCGTCCACGATTCGCTCAACTCGCGTTCCTTGTGATCGCCGCGTTCCTGCTGACGAACAAGGTGTGGTCGCCCCAGTACTCACTGTGGCTGCTGCCTTTGGCCGTGCTGGCGCTGCCGCGCTGGCGGCCGCTGCTGTTCTGGCAGGCCTCCGAGGCGGTCACCTGGGTGCTGCTGATGCTCTACTTCGACGGCGAGGCCAACAAGGGGCTCTCGGTCTACCCGTTCATCAATGCTGCGCTGCTGCGGGATGCGATGGTGCTGGTCCTGGTCGGGCTGGTGATCCGAGACGTGCTGCGGCCGGCCGCCGACCTGGTGCGGATGGCCGGTGACGACGACCCGTCAGGCGGCGTCTTGGAGGATGCGCCGGACCGGTTCACCGTGCCATCGCTGCCCGCCTTGTGGACCGGGTGGCGGGCTCGCCGCGCGGGATCGGGCGAGGAGGTGGCCGTCGGAGCCGTGGCCGAGCCCGAGGCGTTCCGATCCGCGTGATCGGGTTGACCGCGACCGGCGCACCAGCAGGCACCACGACTGCTGACACCCCCCACCAGGCCCGCGCACGCTGGCCACCCGACTGGTCGACGCGCGGGCCATGGCCCATGTCAAGAGGTCCTCGGGCATGTGTCCGAACGGATGAGCGAGACCTACGTGCTGATCTCCGGATTTCAGCTGGAGGACTCGACGGTTCGCGCCAGGACCCATGGCACCGCTCGGTCGCCTCGCCCGCCACGATCTGCGACCTCGAGGTCGGCTACTGTGCGCGGAACGGCGCTCATCGGGATCTGCGCGCCGAGGGCGCCGTGCTCGCGGCCATGAGGCGCGGCGGTGTCCGCCTGCTTCGTCACCGCCTGCTTCGTCACCGCCTGGAGGTATCCGGTGGCCCTCGCGAGACATACGTTGTCGCCTTGGCAGTCCGGCAACCCGCCGGTCGTTTCCATTCGCGGGTAGTTTTGGAATGACGTCGCCTGTCAGCGTTCTCGGAGTCGCCCGATGAATCTCGCCGCGAAGCATCTCGTATGGAGGGCGTCTCACGCCGCCCGCGTGGCGAACCGAGAGCGGCGCCGAGCGCTGCAACGGGACATGGCCGCCTACACCTCCGACGCCGATCTGGCGGACATCGAGGCCGTGCTCGATCGATATCCCGACTCCTTGACGCACGAGATGCGCGAGATCCTGGCGATCCAGCACCTGACGAAACACTCCGTCACGGACGGCAGGCCGCCGTTCTGGTAGGTCGGGCGTGAACAACCCGGCGTGAGCGCTCTGGGAGTCGCGCGGGCGGCGCGTCAGTCGCGACCTTCGGGTCCGGCGTGGGAGGGTGCCGGACATGTCCGCTTCAGCACGTCGATCACGCCGGCTCCGATGTGCCGCCGCAGCGAGCGCGGCGATGCTGATCACAGCCTGTAGCAGTCCGGAGGCGGTCCTCCAGCAGGCATCCTCAGCGGCGGTCGCCCAGTCCGCGGCCTTCGCGCCGTCGGACACGCCCTTGGACACAGCGTCGGACCCACAGTCGGACAGGCCTTCGGACAAGCCTCGGGAAACGCCCTCGGCGACGCCCGGCTCGGGATCGGTCCCGGAATCCGCGTCGGCGGCCCTGCCGGACCCGCGCGTGCCGGACCCGCAGGACTTTACGATCGCCTTCGCCGGTGACGTGCATTTCGCCGAACGGACCGCCGATCGGCTCGCGGCCGACCCGGCAACAGCGTTCGGTGTCGCCGCTCCCGGGTTGGCGGCGGCCGACCTGACCGTGGTCAACCTGGAGACAGCGATCACCACCCGCGGGGAGCCGGAGCCCAAGTCCTACACCTTCCGCGCCCCACCGACGGCCTTCGACGCCTTGCGCGACGCGGGCGTCGACGTGGCGTCGATGGCCAACAACCACGGCGCCGACTACGGCGCCGTCGGAATCCAGGACAGCCTGGGCGCGATCGCCGCGTCCGGGTTCCCGGTCATCGGTTTCGGCGCGGATGCCGCCGCTGCCTACGCACCGTTGCACCGGACCATCCGAGGGGTGGACGTCGCCATCTTCGCCGCCAGCCAGGTGCGCGACCACACCCTGGACACCTGGTCGGCGACCGCGACGTCACCGGGCATCGCCAACGCGTTCGACCCGACCTTGATCGACAACGTCAAGGCCGCGGTCGCTGCGGGTTCGACCGTGGTCGTTTTCCTGCACTGGGGCACCGAGTACGAGAGCTGCCCGAACACCGACCAACAGCAACTGGCCGACCAGCTCGCCGCGGCCGGCGTCACCGCCGTGATCGGGACGCATGCCCACGTGTTGCAGGGTGCCGGGTGGCGGCCCGACGGCGTGTACGTGGCTTACGGGTTGTCGAATTACCTGTGGTGGCGTTCTTTCGGTAACGAGCAGGACGACAACGGGGTGCTGACGCTGACGTTCAAGGGCACTGACGTCGTCGGCACCCACTTCGCGCCCGCGCACCTGGACGACACGGGGGTCCCGGTGCCGGCCACCGGCGCCGAGGCGGACCGGATCAACGCGCAATGGGAGCAGGTGCGCCGGTGCGCTGATCTGGCGGCCGCTCCGCCGGGGTGAATCGGCCGATCATCCGGCGGGCAGCGGTAACGATCGCCGCGTGATGGTGCTGTCCGACACGGCCAGGGATCTCAGGTCGTGGGAGTCGGTGTCCCAGGAGTCGTAGGTGCGGACGTGATAGACGAGGTTGTCGTGGTCGCGAACGACGTACCACTGCGTGTAGTCCCCGGACGCGGCCACCTGACGGGGAACATGTACCAGGTCCAGGGCGTGAAACGCCTGGTTGACCGCAGCCCGCGCGTCCTTCGCCGTCACCGACACGGTCGAGAGCACCGTGGCTCGGATGAACCGCGACGGTGGGGTGACGTCGCCGGGCAGCCCCAGCAGTCCTGTTCCGTTTCCGGTCGGGTCGACCGCGACGCCCATCAGGTTGACCGGTTTGGCCTCGACATTGGTCAGGTTGAGGTAGTTGCGCAGATTCGTGGTGTGCCAGTCGAAGGTGGGCGAATTGGTGAGCACCCCGATGGGGTTGTCGTGAAAGACCGGCGCGCCATCCAGGAACTCCACGACCAGATCTCCGCCGTGGGCGTCGTGTACTGCCAGATGCATCGGGAACGCAAAGTCGAGCAGCGGCTTGACCATGTCGGGCATGGTCTGGTCGGCAGGCCACAGCATCCTGATGGGGGCGTTCCACACCTGCACCGCCGCAAAGGCGTCACGCACGTCCTGCACGGTCGCGCACGTCCCCAGGATCCAGGACCCGAAGTGAATGAGGTCGATCGCGGGCGCCGCGCCGGACGCGGGCGGTGTCGTGGGCAGCGTCGTTTCCGGGAGCCACAACGTGCCGATCGACAGGCCCGCGTCATTGAGGCCGTCGCAGGCCGCCCAATCAAATCCGAACGCGTCCATCGCCACATATCCGCGGGCATTCGTCCAGCGCAGGGTCTCGACCTCGCTGTGAGTGGGGGTGGCCGACCACTGCTGACCGACCGGTACCACCTGTAGCGTCGATCCGAGTTCCTCGGCGAAATCCATGGTCCGCGCCGAAACGTGGAGATCCGCCAGTTGAACGAGGCGCACGTCGGTGCACATGTGTTGTTGCCCCCCAGCGGATAGTTTCTCCATCGAAACCGCCGCGCTCCCCACCGTAGCCTTTCGCCGCGATGGGCAAACCTCGAGCCGGCCGGCATCCGCGACGAAAGGCATCCTGATGAGCCCCGATCCGATCCTGCCGGTGCAGCGCACCGCAATCGTCACCGGCGCGGCCTCGGCACGCGGCATCGGTCGCGCCACCGCCCGCCGGTTGGCCGGCGAAGGCTGGGCCGTCGCGATCCTGGATATCGACGGCGTAGCGGCCGAACAGGTGGCGGGACAGATCGCCGGTGCCTGTTCGGTGCCCACCCTCGGCGTCGCAGCGGATATCGCCGACGAGGAATCGGTGGAAGCGGCCGTCGCCGCGGTCGAGTCCACGCTGCCGCCGATCATCGGGCTGGCGAATGTGGCCGGGGTCAGTTCCCCGGTCCCTTTCCTGGACGTGACCCTCGCCGAATGGGATCGGGTGTTCGACGTCAATACGCGCGGGACCTTCATCGTCACCAGGCGGGTGGTGCCCGCCATGATCGCCGCAGGGATCGGGCGAATTGTCAGCGTTTCGTCGATATCGGCCCAGCGTGGCGGCGGGACCTACTCGAAGGTGCCTTACAGCGCGTCCAAGGCCGCCGTGATCGGCTTCAGCCGTGCACTCGCCCGGGAACTGGGCCCGCACAAGATCACCGTGAACTGCGTCGCTCCCGGGCCGATCGACACCGACATCATGGGCGGGACCCTGACGGACGCGCGCAAGGCGCAGATGAGCGCCGATGTCCTGTTGGGACGGGTGGGCACCGTTGACGATGTCGCGGCGCTGCTGACATTTCTGATGAGCCAGGACGCCGGCTACATCACCGCGGCGACCTACGACGTCAACGGCGGATTGCAGATCTCCTGACGCGATCTGAAAAAGCTCGGTCAAGGGTGCAGGAATTCTGCCCGTTCGGGGACGACATCGATGACGCAGGCCTTGCCCCGTGCCCCGCTCTGTGCGTGATAGGCGCGTCGCACTTTCAGTTGGTGGAAATGCTGGAGAGAATTGCGGACGGCCCCGGGTGTCAGAACGTAGCGGAATGCGACCCGGAGGTTGTAGGCACGCTGTGTGCTGGGATCGGTTCGCACGATCGCGTGCCCAGTGATTCTCACCAGCGGATCGTCAGCGGGACGGCATTCGCCTTCGAAAAGTAGGCTGACCCGCGGATCGGCCTGGACGTTCCGAGCGGCCAGGGTCCAGTCGACGGTGCCGAGCCAGACATGACCCTGGTGGCAGGTGAAATAGAGCGGGTTGACACTTGGTCGCCCGTTTCGGGAAAGAGTCGCGATCCTGGCCACCTTGCTGCGCCTGATGACGCCGAGCACCTCGGCGTCGTGAGGATTCATCTGTGGATTCATCTTCCGGTCTCGCCGCCCACGTCCCGCAGTCTTCCGTAATCCCAGGCCACGGTCGTTTCCGGCGCCACCTCGAACCAGCGATGACCGGCGGGCGCTCCATCTGGAGCATCGGTGGCCGTCACCAGGCCGCGAACGTAGACCGCCCGAAGGTCGAACCACTGGGTGCCGCCGTCGATCAGCAGGACCACTTCGACGCCAGAACGGGGCTCGCTGTCGACCTCTACTCGCGCAGCCGCGTCAATACCGGCCAGATAACGCCCGTTGTGCCAGCGGAACACGATCGGCTGAGCCTGCGGACCCTGCTGGCCGGCGTAACACAGGCAGGCGCGCGGAGGCCGTTCGAGCAGGTCCTGGACGGCCTCGAGATCAACATTGCGGGTGACCTGCCTCATGCAAGCCTCTTTCGTGCCGACACACGCATCATTGCGACGAGCCAAGAATCGTTTCGGAGCACCCATGGTCAGGTCCATCGGCAGCCGCAGCCAGGGCCTTTGGTCCTGCCCATGCCTGGGAATGGGCGACACGACGGGGCGTCACACCTGGGGGGACGTGCTCGATCGCGTGTGGGATGACACCGTGGTCGCATGATCGACGGCCGCCACCGGACCGCCCCGGTCCTGGCCGGTGGCCTGGACACACGGAGGATCTGATGAACCGTTACGACCGATGGGTTGCGGCGATTGATGCGGCAACCGGTGAGGTTATGCGCACTACTGTTCAGATCAGTTGTCCAGCGGCGGCTCCGCTGCGCCGTGGGGGCGGAAAATTCGCGGTGCCCGGCCGGGGATGCGGTCGGTGGGTGGGGCGAATCGACGACGACGTTCTGGCCGCTCGCCCTCGCGTGGCCCATCCACACGCACCACGAGGCGGCGCGGGCCTGGTTCGACCGGCACCATCGCGGCGGTTGGGCAACCACCCCGATCACCGAGTCCGGATGCGTCAGGGTCTCGAGCAACCGTGCGGCCGTTCCAACGGCGACCACGCCGTCATCGCCATCGAGGTTCTCCGAGCAATGACCGAACTCGGCCGGCATCGCTTCTGGCCGGATGATCTGTCGGGGGTCACCGGTGGGCTCGGCGACATCTCCTTGATCAGGTCGCACCGCGACGTGACGGACGCGCACCTGCTGGCACGTGCGGAGACACGCGGCGGTGCCGTCGTTCCTTCTGACAGTCGAATGACCCGGCTGCTCGGGGATCGAGATCCGGAGTTGATGGTGATTGCGGCATGACCGACCCAGCACGCCGGTCGTCCTCCCCGGCCCGAAAGCGGTGACATCCTGGGAGCACGGGCGGGTGAGCGCCCCGCCGTGCACCGCGCTGGACGAGCGCGGGGGATGATGGTCGCCGCCCGCGGCTCCGACTGCGGGCACAGCGCCAGAGCAGGGCGACACCAGGGCCAGACCTGAGATCGATCACCACGCCATGCAGAGAAGCACCACCGAGCCAGGAGAGTCCCGATGACGAGGCAGACGGCGGCCAAGCCGGTCCAGACCCTGACGGATGTCGTCATCCGGTTCGCCGGCGACTCCGGGGACGGCATGCAGCTGACCGGTGATCGATTCACCGTCGAGACCGCGGCCTTCGGCAACAGCCTGTCCACCCTGCCGGACTTTCCCGCCGAGATCCGCGCGCCCGCCGGGACGCTGCCCGGCGTGTCGGCCTTCCAGCTGCATTTCGCCGACCACAGCGTCGTCACCCCAGGCGACTCGCCGACGGTGCTGGTGGCGATGAACCCGGCCGCGTTGAAGGCCAACATCGGCGACCTGCCGCGGGGCGGCATCGTCATCGTCGACACCGACGAGTTCACCAAACGCAACCTGGCCAAGGTCGGCTACCCGGTCAGCCCCGTCGAGGACGGCAGCCTGGCCGAGTACCAGGTGCACGCCGTGCAGATCAGCTCGATGACCATCGAAGCGGTCAGCAAGATCGGGCTGAGCCGCAAGGACGCCGAGCGCTCCAAGAACATGTTCGCGCTCGGACTGCTGTCCTGGCTCTACCACCGCCCGCTGGAGGGCACCCGGCAATTCCTGGAGACCAAGTTCGCCGGCAAGCGGGAGATCCTGCGGGCCAACCTGGTGGCGCTGGAGGCCGGCTGGTCGTTCGGCGAGACCACCGAGGGTTTCGCGGTCCACTACGAGGTGAAGCCCGCAGCCCTGCCGGCCGGCCGGTACCGCACCATTCGCGGGAACCAGGCGCTGGCCTACGGATTGGTGGCCGCGTCCGAGCGATCGGGGCTGCCGCTGTTCCTCGGCTCGTACCCGATCACCCCTGCGTCGGACATCCTGCATGAGCTGAGCGCGCTGAAGAACTTCGGTGTGCGGACATTCCAGGCCGAGGACGAGATCGCCGGTGTCGCGGCCGCGCTGGGTGCCTCCTACGGCGGCAGCCTCGGGGTGACCACCACCTCCGGTCCGGGCATTGCCCTGAAGGCGGAGACCATCGGCCTGGCCGTTGCCCTGGAACTGCCGCTGGTGGTCGTCGATGTGCAACGTGGCGGTCCGTCCACCGGGCTGCCCACCAAGACCGAGCAGGCCGACCTGCTGCAGGTGATGTTCGGGCGCAACGGCGAGGCTCCGGTCCCCGTCATCGCCGCCCGATCTGCCTCCGATTGTTTCGACATCGCACTGGAGGCGGTGCGGATCGCGACCACCTACCGCACGCCGGTGTTCCTGCTGTCCGACGGATACCTGGCCAACGGGTCCGAGCCGTGGCTGATCCCGAGCGTGGAGTCGTTGCCGGACCTGCGGGTGAGCTTCGCGACGCAGACCAATCACAGCTTGGATGACGCTGCGGGGGGTTCTGATTTCTGGCCGTACCTCCGGGATCCGCAGACCCTTGCCCGGCCCTGGGCCATCCCGGGTACGCCGGGCCTGGAGCACCGCATCGGTGGCATCGAGAAGAAGGACGGCTCGGGCGTCATCTCCTACGACCCGGCCAACCACGATCACATGGTGCGCACCAGGGCAGGGAAGGTCGCCGGGATCGACGTCCCGCCGCTCGAAGTGGACGACCCGAACGGCGACGCCGACGTTCTGGTGCTGGGGTGGGGTTCGTCGTTCGGTCCGATCACCGGTGCGGTCCGGAACCTGCGCGCCGAGGGCGTGCGGGTGGCTCAGGCGCACCTGCGTCACCTCAACCCGATGCCGGCCAACACCGAAGAGGTGCTGCGCGCCTACCGGCGGGTGGTGCTGCCGGAGATGAACCTGGGGCAGTTGGCGCTGCTGATCAGGGGACTGTTCCTGGTCGATGTGATCGGGGTGAACCAGGTCCGGGGGTTGCCGTTCCGGGTCGCCGAACTGATGACCGCGGTGCGGTCGGTCATCGACGGGACCGAGCAGCGCACCGTCATCGGAACCGCCGGCCGGTACGGCACGTTCGTGACGCGGGGGACGAACGGCCTGCCCAGCATCGAGGTGGGCGGCGACTCGGACGAGCCGTTCGCGTCAGACCTGCCTGCCGCGGGTCGCCCGGGAGGGGATGGTCCGCCTGACGACGCGGGCAGCCCGAGTACCACCGGCACGTCGAGCCCGAACGGAGCCCACCGATGACCGAGCAGGTTGATCCCGCCCCGGGCGTGGCCCGTCCGGAGCGCCGGGCGCGTCCGGCGGCCGTGTCGCTGGCCGGCGCACCTGCCCTGCGGCTGATCCCGAAAACCGATGTGCCCCAATCTGCCAAGGACTTCAAGTCCGACCAGGAGGTGCGCTGGTGTCCCGGCTGCGGGGACTACGCGATCCTCGCGGCCGTGCAGGGCTTCATGCCGCAACTGGGCCTGAAGCGGGAGAACATCGTGTTCATCTCGGGCATCGGCTGCGCCGCCCGTTTTCCTTACTATATGAACACCTACGGCATGCACTCGATCCACGGCCGGGCGCCGGCGATCGCGACCGGGCTCGCGTCGACGCGGCCGGACCTGTCGGTGTGGGTCGTCACCGGTGACGGCGACGCGCTGTCCATCGGCGGCAACCACTTGATCCATGCGTTGCGCCGCAACGTGAACCTGAAGATCCTGCTGTTCAACAACCGTATCTACGGTCTGACCAAGGGTCAGTACTCGCCGACCTCTGAGGTCGGCAAGCTGACCAAGTCGACCCCGTTCGGCTCCCTGGACACGCCGTTCAACCCGGTGTCGGTGGCGCTGGGCGCGGAAGCCAGTTTCGTGGCACGAACGATCGATTCCGATCGGCAGCACCTGACCTCGGTGCTGCAGGCCGCGGCGACCCACCCGGGTACCTCGTTGGTGGAGATCTATCAGAACTGCAACATCTTCAACGACAACGCCTTCGAACCCCTGAAGGACTCGACCAGCAAGGACGAGGCGACGATCCGGTTGGAACACGGAAAACCGATCCGGTTCGGGATCGGCGGGCACCGCGGTGTCATTCGCGATGCCGCCGGTCACCTCAAGGTGGTGGACGTCGACCAGGTCGGCCAGGACGCGCTGCTCGTCCATGACGCCCACGACGAAGATCCGTCGACAGCCTTTGCGCTGTCCCGGTTGTCGCATCCGGAGACGCTGGACAACACGCCCATCGGGGTCTTTCGCGACGTGCGCCGGCCGAGTTACGAATCCGCGATGAGCGCGCAGATCGACACGGCCATTGCCCGCAGGGGGCTTGGCGACCTGCAGGGCCTGCTCGCCGGCAAGGACACCTGGATCGTGCGCTAGGCGCTCCACCGGTGAGCACCGCCCGCGTACGCAGTTGGCGGTGCTCACCGGCTCAATTGCCCACCAGCTCAATGCCACCAAGGAACTCCCTTGGGGGATCTCGGTCAAGGACCCGAGAGGCGCCGCCCTTGGCGACCGAGCGGACTCCCAATGCGCCTGGGGTGCGAGCTGACTGCGCGGGCAATAGCGTCCGTGCGCCACGCAAACAGGGCCCAAGGGCCCTACCGACCGTGGGGTGTGGCGTGGACCTTGAGAGATGTCGGGCGGGAAGTAGATCACTCCACGGGGGCGTCGCACACACCGTGTGCGCTGGAGGACATGGACCATGAAGCACACCAGCCAGCCAAAGGGCGCCGTCGACCGTCCCTGTGCCGAACCCACCTGCCGGCACCTCCGCTCCGAGCACCGCGACGGCACCGGCAAAGGCCCCCGGGCGGGCACCAGTTGCCGGCTCTGCGACTGCTGGATCTACACGAGCCGATCGCGGTTGTTCGGCAGGCGCGTGTTCTGGGCGACCGTCGGCCTCGTCGGCCGCGGCTTTGCGGCCGCGGCCGGCCCTCCGAGGTGAACCGGCCCGATCCTGGAGTAGGGCTGAGCCGGATCGGTTTTCACCGGATGCCCGCTGTCCAGCGTGGAATCACGCCGCAACAGGCGTGAATGTCGGGGGGTTGGGCGAGATGTCCACGGCTGTCGGCCGTCCCCGGCGTGGGAATCGGGCACCGCGGCGTGCGGCAGCACTCGACATCCGGCTGGCCTGCATTGCTCGGCCACTCCCGGGAGCGTCTGCGAGCGTTGCGCGGTGACGATGGCCGCGCGGAGGCAAGCACGGATTTCGGCAGGCGTACGGCGCGGGAAGCGGCAGCCCACCCGGAAGACCTGCCCCGGTTGGTCAGGTGATCGGCCGGGCGCCGCCGCAGCGGGGACGTTCGATGGCGGACGGCCACGTCCGCGGGAAACGAGCGCCGATGGGCAGCCGGCCCGCGGTGGGCTCGGTGATCGCAACGGGGGCCGTGAGGAGAGCAGTGACGGTGTTCATGGCGGAAGACTCCCGAGTTTGCACTGGCGGTTGGGGACGGGCGGTCGGGACGGTGGGGTCGGATCGTGAGTTGGGCAGTGCGCACGGGCGGAATGACACAGGGTGCACTGACGTGCGGGGGCGTCAGCAACCCGGGAGCCCACTCTGGCGCCATCAGTTTGCCGGGCGTCGGCCGCCGTCACGATGGCGGGCGGGTGGTGCCGTTCGTGCCTACCTGGTGGCCGGGCGTCGGCCGCCGTGACGATGGCGGACGGAACTTCGGGTGCCGATCTGGGTGGTGTTGTGCTGGCAGGTAGAACTCTGGCCCTTCCCGGCGGCGATTCCGAGGGTGTCCACCGGTCACTTCGATCAGGGGTGCGGGCACCCGCTTCTCGACCCGGATCGGCCGGTGCAGATCGTCATCGCCGGAAAGGCGCACCCGGCCGACGACGGCGGTGAGCGCTCCATCCAGGAGATTGTGCGGTTCGCCGACGACCCGACGATCAGGCATCGCATGGTGTTCCTGCCCGACTACGACATGGGCATGGCCGCGGTGCTGTGCGCCGGCGCCGACGTCTGGCTGAACAACCCGATCCGGCCGCAGGAGGCCTCCGGCACGTCCGGGATGAAGGCCGCGCTCAACGGTGGCCTCAACCTGTCGATCTCCGACGGCTGGTGGGACGAGTTGTACGACGGGCACGACGGGTGGACGATCCCGACCGCCACCGGGGTGGGTGACGACAACCGCCGCGACGACCTCGAGGCGGCCGCGCTGTACGACATCATCGAGAGGCGGGTCGCGCCGTCGTTCTACCGCCGCAACGCATCGGGCTGGCCGGACAGCTGGGTGGACACCGTGCGGCACACCCTGGCCTACCTCGGGCCGCGGGTGCAGGCCACCCGGATGGTCCGCGACTACGTCACCGGGTACTACGGACCCGCCTCGGTGTACTCCCGCGCCGTCACCTCGGATCTGACCGTCGCGACGGGACTGGCCGCCTGGAAGGACCGGG
>JADGOY010000086.1 GCA_017882715.1 Nakamurella sp.
ATCACCCGGGAACACCGCCGGTTCGCCGAGTTCGCCGACGCGGTCCGCGCGAACCGGTACATCGGCGCCTGCTACGGGCCGCCCGGCATCGGCAAGACCCTGTCCGCCCGGACGTACGCCGCCGCCGCGGACTGGGAGGGGCCTGGCAGGCCCGCCGCTCCGTCCTCGGAACGGGGCCTTCCATCACCGCGCATCCGCACCGCCAATGACGCCAACATCCTCACCCAGCGCGGCGTTCAGCACCACCTGCCATCGAGGCGCGGAGCACTCCGCACACGTGGACTTCATCGGAGACATACACGCCCAGCCGATTGTTGGTCATGTGGACGTATGACATGAGCAAAGCAGGCAGCACAATGTTGGGGTCGGTGGCCGGGATCGCAGCCCGTTCTCCGGGACCCAGGAGAATCCGCCCGGTGCGGGTCAGCTGTACCAGCCGTTCACGGAGCTGACGGCAGTGGGCCAGCCACTCGGCCGCCAGGGGTGAATGGCCGGCTGGATGGGTGCTGCCGCCCTTGGCGTCGGCCCGGATCCGATCAAGTCGATGCCGCAGCCGATCGGCCGTCCGCAGATAGGTGACCTCGCGTGTTTCAGCCGAACTCACGAGCCCTCGCGCGTACCCTTCTTCCCAGTTGGCCCGGTAATCGCGGAAGAACTCCTCGACCCGCTCATCGGTCCGCAGCAGCGCGTACGCCATCGTCAGAATGAGGTACATCGATTGCACCCATCGCGCAGCCGTGCCAGGCGCCTCGCTCTCGTCGAGGATGCGTAGCACAGCATCGCTGGACCGCTCGAAATGCCATTCGGCCAACTCGACTCCGGCCGGACCGCCATAGCGGTGGTATTCGCGTTCGTACGGGATGCGGTGAATACTGTTGTTCGCACGCGACGGTATCGTTCCGGTGGGCCCATAGGTGTCGTCCCACTTGCGCCCGCCGTATTCGGCGATGAACAGCCGCCGATGAAGGTCGCGTTCACCGAACCCAGCATTTTCATCAGCCGCTGGCTCCCGTCTGATGAAAGCCGCGATGGCTGTTTCTGCTTCCGCTGACACCGTCGCCCTGCTCGCTGTGGCTGCCGGCAGCAGACGGAGGCGGACGTGGGGCCCCTCCAGCCAGTAGCGAATGAAGAAGTACCCGCGGATGAGCTCGCGATCGCGCAGCCCGCGCACGAGTGGTGCAATGCATCCGGTCAAGAGCGGGTCGGCATTTCCGGCGTAGAACACGTGCAGACCGAGCCAATGATGATCGTCCGTCCGAACGACGCCCGGAACGGTGTCGTTGCCCGGCATCAGTCATCACCCCAATTCAATTGATAGTCGAGGTCGGCGCGCCCTGGCCGTTCCCGTCCGACGAGCATGAACAGCAGGGTCCGCTCGTCCGCACCGTCGAATCCGAGCGCGGCGGACATCGCCACATGATCAAAACCCAGTGTGGCCCCGCACCCGAGACCCATGGCGGTGGTGGTGAGATAGATGGTCTGCGCGACGCCACCGGCCTCCGCGTTGAGAATGCGGTAGCCCCGGGCGCCATAGGTGGACACCATCGCGTTGAGCCGGCCGGAAATTGCGATGACTGCTGCGACCTGTTCCAGGTTGTAATTCAAGCGGGTGAAGTAGCTGCTGTAGAGAAACTGCGAAAGAAGGCCGTCCGGCACTCCCGGCGTGGCAGTTTCCAGCCGATGTGCCGCGGTGTCGTACAAGTAGCAACCGGGCATCAATCCCTTGACGTGATTGGCGAACACCGACAATCTGCTCCACGCCGGCCCGCTGTCGGTCGTGAGATCCGATCGGTACCGGGCACCCCGCGTGCCCGCGGACAGGATGGTCGCCAGTTCGTCGAATTCCAGCGGCGGCGTGGCTGACAGGCTGCCGAAGCTGGAGCTGCGTCGGGCCAACAGGTCGCTCACGGGCTGTGACAACCGACCGGTCCGCTCGGGTGGCAGCGGAAAACCGACACGGTCAGTCCCCGGGTTGGTGGTCGCTGGGTTTGGATCGCCGGGTCGGCGGCGACTGCCGGGTGCGGGCGCGGCTCGCCGTCCAGCAGCGTGGCCCGGTGGACCCGCTCGATGTCAGGAAACCGCCGAATGGCGCGAGAACGTTCGAACGCCGTTCTGGTCACACCCACCGGCGCGCCCGTGGACGCCGCCGGGACGGTCGCGCCTCCCGCTGCCACCTTCTGGGTATCCGTGCCCTCCGCCCACGGCAGTGGCACGACCGCGAGGACGCTCTCCTCGTCGGTGTCCAGTCCGAGCAGCCGGTTCAACGGCTCGTCGTCGAACCACAGGATTCGCCTGGTGGGTAGCCCCAGTCCGGCGCCGAGTACGTCCCAGGAACTCAACAGGGCACCGAGATCCTGCGTGACCACGTGGTAGCTGAAATTGCCGTATTTGAACGCGTTCTTCCAGAATCTGACGGAGATGAGCAGGAACTGTGCGGTCTGCTCGGCATCCGGATGATGACCCACGGCGGACCGGACTTGCTCGGTGAAGTTGCCGACAGCGAGGCGTTCCACAGCGTGATGTCCGGTTGAGTAGTGATACACACCCGGTTGAAGTGGGCCGCTGCCGCCTGACACCCAGTACACCTCCAGGGGGTACAGCCCACCACCGTTCGCCGTCCCGCGGCTCCAGCCGGCTGTCGGGTACGGCATCCGGTTGGCGGTGTCTTGGTTCCAGTTCACCCGCATCCGCCGGGCCAGCACGCCGTACGTCATGCGCAGCAGCCAGGCCAGTCGGGTCATCGTGTACGCGGCCTGGGTAGTCGGCGACGACTGACCGACTACCTCGGCGAACGAGCGTTCCGCGGGCGCGGGGCCGTCCGGTAGCGAGATGAGCGCCGCGCCGGGATAGGTCTTGAACAAGGTCGGGCGGTCGTGCCAGTTCGGCTTGAATCCGGCGGGCTCGATCGGCTCGTGAGCACGCTTGAAGATTGCGTCGCCGTAGTCGGTGACGATCTGAACGCGGGGGTCCGACATGTACGATCACGCTCCTGATGGTTGCCGGTCCTGCGGCTCGGCCTGCCCCTCCAGGAGCAGCAGGGTTCCAGCGACGAGACCCGCGGTCGCGAGATCCGCGGTGGTGGTGTCGACCAGCAGCGGTATGACGCCGGCCGAGCTCAGCGAGTCCAGGGCGTTCCGGGTGGATGTCGGCGGGCGGGTCAGCCGGCTCGGCTCCCTCCTCCGAGGTAATCGCGCCGGCAGGACCAGGTCTGCGAGCAACCCCGTCCCGAGATCGAGGGTTCGACCGCTTTCATGGGCTTGCAGTTGGCCTGTCAGGTCGCGGATGCCCCGAGCCAGCGCCTCCCGCCCGCTGAGTGCCTGGCCGACCGCCCATCGTGGACCGTCGCTGCCGGTGTCCGCCACCGCGATGATCGCGTGACCCGGGGCGGCTCCCGGGAGCTCGAACAACCGCGGGTGCGGGTTCAGCCGGCGAAGCTGCGCCGCCATCGAGGCCAACCGGTCATCTGCGGCTGTGCAGTCCTCCGGTACCTCCAGCACGCTCCCGGTCCCGCGAACAAGATCCCGGATGGCGCGATAGGCCAGCACGGAGGCGAGCCCTTGGGTCACCATGGCATCGGTGGTGAAGCCGACGGCAACTCCCGCGATCGTGCGTTCGACCAGGTGGTCCAGGTTCGCCGCCGACATCGGGTAGGCCGCCGCCAGCGGCACCAGCCACCTGCCTGCCCCTGCCAGCTCCCGTGCCGGAACCCACACCAGGCGAGGGTTGGTTTCCAGCCGCCCCTGCGCGGTCCACGTGGTCAGGCTCTCGACGGGCGCCGGAGGGGCGCCCTGTCCGACCAGTTCGTCCGGGCTGCCGGTCACCATGAGCGGATGACGGCCGAGCCGTGCGACGTACTCAAGCGCCGCGGCCTGCATCACCCGGATCCGCGCCGCCGCCGGGGCCTCATCGTCGAAGGCAGTAAGGTCCCGAATTCCGCCCACTGCGCGGTCTGTGGGCGGCAGCCGAAGTCGAGCGGCCACGATGGCTGTCGCTGTCGGCGCAGGATCCTCGATCAGGCGGGTGAAAACGCCGACCCGCTCGCCGACCAGCCTCTCCAGCCGTTGCTCCTCGGGCAATGCGGCCACTTCATCGGCGAGGGCCGGGGGGCAGGAGTCGGCACACACCGGGCAGCTGGGATGGGGCAGCAGCCGCTCGCGGATCGACTCCAGGGTGCGGAGGTCCTGCGTCACCACTGCGCCTTCGGTGTCGGCCGGGAGTGCCCGCGTGAGCAGGCGGAACACCTCGAAAGCGGCGGCGCCTCCGAGCATTCGCTGCACGTTCGTGAAGCGCCCGCCGGTGGTCTCCGCCGGGGCCCCGAGCGCCAGTTCTCGCCAGGCGTCGGCGGCCACGTCGGGCGGGACTGTCGCCATCAGCCGCAGGTGGGCGCAGAGCCAGCAACCGCGGACACCGGGCCGGACGACCGGCCCGAGCACCCCCAGGTCGCCGACAGTCACCAGAGGTACCAACAGCGGTCCATCGGCGTGGCAGCGCTCGTTCAGCGTCACCGCCCGTCGCAGACCACCTCGGTCGGTGCAGTAAAGGACGACGTCGTAGCCCGTGGGCCCGAACGCGGGGTCGATGCGGACGGTTGTCGTCCGGTCGTCGCCGGGAGTCTGTCCCTCGACCAGCAGCCGCTCCAGGCGCCGCGCGTCAGTCGCACTCCAGGTTTCGGGAGCGATGTCCAGCCGCCCGGCGCCGTTTCGGACCAGACCGGCGGCGGCGGCCCGCAGAGCCTCTCCCGCCCCGGCGAGCAAAATCTGCGCGGAGCGAAAGCGGTCGAAGCGGGTCGCAGCCCCGCCACCCAGGTGATCGAGGAACTCCAGCTGCGCGCCGAAGCGTGCCGGCACGGCTGTTTCCGCCCGGGGCCGGGCAGCGTCGATCACGATGCCACGGTCGATCAATCTCCCGATGACTGAGACGATCTTCGCCCGTGGTATCTCGTCGAGGTCGGCGCAGATCTCGCCAAGAGTGCGATCGCCGTTCAGCTGGGGACCGAGGCGGGTCAGCAGTTCGTAGGCGGACTTGCCTCTCAGATGGAAGTCCGCCTGCGTCCCGCGCAGCACAGCGCCGTCGCTGGACTGGAAAAAGGCAGAGTCCTGCCTGAGCTTCGGCCGGACGTCCAGCGGGTCGGGTGGACCAGCCGCCACGTCGTGGTTGCTTCCGCGGGATAGCGTGTCGTCGGTCATCGTCATCTCAGGGGAACGGGTGCGGATACAGGTCGAGTTCGTCGTGGTCGAGAACAGCGGGAGAGCGCCCGAGCATCGCCGGAACTTCGAGCAGCCGCGGCAGACCTGACGTGCGGCGGTAGACGTGCCCGAACGTCATCGGCAGCGCCCCTGGTACAAGAACTTTCGCGGAGTGCAGACCCAACCTGTCTCTCGACCAGGGATCGGTCTGGTCGACGACCACGACCTCCATCCCGCTGGCGGCCAGTCGTGCGACCATGTCGGTCAGCAGCCGACTGAGATCGGTCACGGGTCGTGGGTCGTCCGGCCACAGGTCGCGCCAGTCGACGGGGTCGTCGGCATTGGTCTGCAGGAAGTCGAAGCGCACCCTGGCCTCAGGCAGGGTGTGCAGTGCGACGTGGTCGTCGAGAGTGCGGACCAGGGTCGGGTCATCGAGCATCGCGAGCAGCCGGTCCCGGTCGCGATGCTCCGGTCTGCGACTCACAGCGGCTGGGAGGGTATAGACGTCAGTTGCCACCTCCATGGCGGCAGACCTGATGGCGATGCGAGGGTCAGGGTTGGCGCCGGCCGCACACAAGGCCTGCGGTGCGCCGGACATGGGGTCCCGGTGTAGGGCAAGCGCGAGTACGGCCGGTATCCCGAAGTCATTGGTGGCGTCGAAGAACATGAGCTCGTAACCGATCGAGTGCAGCAGGTCGACCAGATGCGGTACCAACGGATCCTCGGCCGCAGGCGCCACCAGGCGCAGTGGGGTGCGCGCGTACCAGGCCATCAGGAATGCGTCGCGCTCGGCCACCTCCAGGAGGCCGTAGAGTGCCGCTTCTTCCGGGCTGTTACCCAGCCCGCAGCCGTTGGAGCTCTCGTAGAGAAACCGCGTGCTGTTTGCGCGTGGAACTCCGTAGTACGCGACCTGCTCCGGCACGGCTCGCGCCCGATCGGCGGTGAGCGACCAACCGTGAACCCATTGGGTGGTCAACTCCGGGTGGTACGGAGTCAGCCCGAATGCGGGGTGATCGTGGTAGCGGGGGTCGTGCAGTCCGAGGCTGGCCGGGTCGACCGCCCGGTGGGCACCGAGTTCGGTGAAGGAAGCGGTGAGCACCGTACGTCGACCGTGCGGGCGAAGACCGTTCTGCCTCTCCACGGCCTCGAACAGCGCCGTCCTCTCGGCCTCAGAGACGGTGATTGCCCTGCCGTATCCTGCTTGCCCAGCCGACCCGCCGATCGCGAACGCCGCCGTGACCAGTGGCACAGCGAGACCATCTGTGTGCTGAAGTCGCAGCACCGGGCCGTGCCTGGGGTCCAGCAGTTCGTGGCGCAGGCGGCCGCCCGACGTCGCCGGGTTGGGCTGGCGTAGTTCGCCAAGGCGCGGCAGGGGTCGCGCGGCCGGGGTGAGACGGACCGCCTCGGGGCTGTCGTCGGGGACCGGCGAACATTGTGGACAGCCTCCGGGACGGGACCGGATCGAGTGCACCGACGCGGTCAGATCGCTCCCTCGCAGCATCCAGACCTTGCCGGTCAGCGGCATTGACTCTCCCTCGGCTTCGACGAGCATGGCGGCCAGCAGCGGCAGCAGCGCCGGCACCGGGGTCCCGCCGAATTCTTGCAGTGTGGGATCACCGGGCATCGGGCCCGATATCCGCAGCCGGGCGTCCTCCGCGCACACCAGGCAGCCGGGCAGGCCGCGACCGACGGCCGGCCCCATCACCGTGAGCTGGCCGTCAAAGCGCAGCGGCACGACCGTGGCCGCCGAATCGGCGGCGCGCTGGCCGAGATCGATGACCTCCGCCGGCGTCCACTGGGACAGCAGGGCGACGGCTACGCCTTGCTGGGGCATTTCCGCACCAATATCGTCGAGCACCGTCACCCGACGGCCGGCCGGGTGTGCCGCAAGCTCGAACCGGAGCCGCTCCGTCATCGTCCGCAGGTCCGGTCTACCCACGACCCGCCGCCTGATCTGCCGGATGCCCGGCCGCCGACCCCACCGCGAACCCCGTTGCGCTCAGTGCCTCGAGCAAGTCGCCGGAACCCGTGTACCGGACCGCTCTGGGATGTTGGTCGATGGGATGTTGGTCGGCCGGTAGCAGCCGGCGCAGCGCCCTCTGGAGCCCATGTTCCGCCGCATCGGCGTCCTGCCTGCTCCATGGGTGACCTGCGGGTCCGACAGCGGCCGGGTACCGGGTTGTCGGCTGCGGTGACGCACCGCAGGTGGTCGATGCTCCCTGTGGGCCAACGAAACCCGCCCGGTGAGCTTGCGCGTCGGCCGTGGCGCCGAGTGCGGCGAAAGCGAGTGCGCTGCCGGGTGCCGACTCCACCGCCCATCCCAGCTGGCGGTCCATGGCCCGGATCCTCGCGACGAAGACGCCGGCGGCCAACCGATGGACACTCGCGTTGGCCGCCACACCGAAGCGGAGGGTGAGTGCCCGCCACCATCGCTGGGCGATCGGATCCGCAGTCAAGGTCGACTCGGGGACAGCCACTGCGGCGCGACCAGCCGGCTGCGCGGCCACGGCCCGGCGTAGCAGCATGCCGTTGAAGTGCCGGTGATCCGCAGCGACCACAAGTCGCGATTCTCCGGTCGGGTCCAGCTGCTGGGCTGCGGCGCGCAGCGCCGCGTCGAGCCGGGCCGCACCGGTTGTCGCGCCGATTCCGATGATCGCACCGCCGTCGGTTCGGCAGGCCGCCAAAGCCGCGGGCAGCTGGGGCAGATCGCCGGGTTCCGCCGCCGCGAGTACTCCGAGGGTGTCATCACTGACCGCGTCGAGCCGGGCCAGCGTCGTGTCGAGGATGCCCGGTTCGGTCATCGATGTGGCGGTAGCCGACCTGGCGGCACCGTCGAGCAGCCACGGATGGTAGGAGGCACGGAGCGGCGACGTGCGGACCACGAGCACGGCCGGGTAGGGCGGCGTCGCCCGATCGATCCCGGCGGTCTCCGGCAGCCCGGCCACGGCACAGACCAGCCGATGTGCCGCAACGCCGGCGACGAATGCGGCCAGCGGACGTGGCGGATCGTCACCGGTCCGAATCTGCAGTCTGGCCGCAATTCGGGCCCCGTCCAGGGACGCTGTCCGGGGTTCTGACGGCGGTGAGACGAACCCGATGTCGCTTCCGGTACCCAGGCAGACGGCGGTCGTGTGGTCGGCCACCACGTGCAGTACGACCGGCGAACCGTCGGCGCCGGGCGGCTCCGGTAGCTCGGTCGGCAGCGGCAGACCCGCGGCCAGCAGGGCCCGAACGCAGGCATCAAGAAGTGGCCCCGAACCGCGCACCTGCACGTCAGCTCGGCGAATCCGGTCGCATGCGGCGCGCGGATCGGGTGCCATTGCCTCGAGCCAGTCGATGACCGCCGGGGAGGGCCGCTGAGCGACGGAGCCATCGGCGTGCCACCCATCCGGCACGCTGACGAGCATCTCGTGCGATCGGAACTCCTGGACGAGCCGGCGGATGGCCCGCTTCGCCGTCGGTCGGCTGGCCATGTCCTCGAGCTGCGCCGGCCACACTCCGCGAGTCAGCGCGGGTGCCAATCTTTGCCACAGGTGCCCGACCGCGGCGCCGTCGACGGTGAAAGCGGCCGACCAACCCCGCACGTGAATGCCGTTCGGCGTCGTCGTCACTTGCACGAATGGCCGCAGCCGCAGCAGCGAGGGCTGCGCCTGGGCGCCGGCGCCCAGGTCAGTGGCGTGCTCGAGGCTCATGATCTCGAGGCCCCGGGTACATCTGCGGCGGCGCGATGAATCGGGGAGCGCCCGGCTGGGGCCAGACGGTGACGCCAGGTCTGTCCCGACAGGTGCTCCACGGCGTCGCAGACCAGGCTGGCGGCCAGATAGCGCTCACCGGCCGAGACGTCGCAGGTGGCCAGCAGCAGGTAGAGCATGTTGGTGCAGAAGCGATAGATCGCATACCGGCGTTCGAACTGCTCCGACCGGTCGGCGGTGAGAGCGTCGCGGAACATCCGATGGAACACGCTGATTCCACGGCCCTGGCCGGCGGGCGCCAGGCGGTCTTGCAGGGCCTGTTCGCCGAGCACTTGTGCTCGGCGTTCCATTTCCACCATGGATGGGAAGACGATCTGACCGTGGTCATGAGCTGCCTCGACGGTTCGCCAGGCGCTGGTAGACCATTGACGCCAGGCCTCGGCCTGCTCGGGGAGGGCTCGGGTTTCTGCTGCGCGGTACCGACCTACCAGCGTGAGGATGTCCGTCGCGTGCCGGTTCCATGCCGCCGCGTGCTGGGCGCGCGCGGTGCCCTGCGGGTCGTTGCGGTGCAGATAGTCCTCCAGATGCGACCGGAAGGACAGGTAGCCGTCATCCAACCCTGAGGGGAAGCACCCGGCGTGCATGATCATTGCCGTCATCGCGGCGTAGACACGGCTCGATGACGTGTCGCCGTGCCGGTTCAGGTGGGCAAGGGTCTGGGAAATCGCAGGTAGGCCGGCGCCCAGCAGGTGGGCGCGCACCTGGGCGGTCGGTGAGTTGAGCAGGTTGGCATGAGCCGCGCCGCCGAAGTCTTCGATCAGCACCGTGTTGTCCGGCCAGATCGGTTCGTAGGGAGGGGGAATCAGTTCCGCCAGGCCGGCGGCTGCGGCCTGGGCGAGCAGCACGGGAGGGGAAAGCTTCGCCTCGGACGGCCGCGACCTCAGATAGTTGGACAGCTCATCGGCGACGGCGGCACTGATGGCTGCGACGATCGCGGGTGTTCCTACCAGGTGGATGCGGATGTGCGGGCCGTGCAGCCAGTGCCGTTCCAGGCTCACGTCGACGCCGGCCGCCGTGGCGCGCTGGATCGCAGGCAGCACCGCGGCCCGCAGCAGCGGTGCCTTCAGCGGCTCGTGGTAGTAGCAGACCACGTCCTTGGTGTCTTCGGTCACGCGGACGTTCCCCTTCCCCGGTAGGTCTCGACCAGCAACTCGATCGCGCGTCGACCGGCCGAACCGTCGCCCGGCACTGGCAGCGCCTCCTCGATCCGCATCCCACCGCGGTACCTGCCAAGGAGTCTGGGCAATGACCTGAGGTGCAGTGCGCTGCCCAGGTCGAGATACTGCGGTTTGGGCTGATCCAGGTGTCGCAAGAACTCGGCCGCATCAGCCATCCGCTCGTCGCCGGCTCCCGAGACGAAGACCTCGGACGGCAGCCCGAGCCGTGCTGTCCACCGTGCCGCGGCCGCGGCCGGGACGTCGTCATCCCGCTCCAGGTCGCCGCGCCAGGCCCGCACCGTCGGCTCCGCCAGCGTCCATGACCCGCGGGCGAGCACCAGATCGCGGTAACGCAGCCGCAACTGCCTGGTCATGGGCACCCCGTCGACCTCCGTCACGTCACGGGGAGCCAGCTGCGTCAGGGACGAACGGCCGAGGCCCTGGTCCCAATAGACCGGCCCGGCACGGTCGGGTAGCACGAACGGCACCAGGAAGCCGAGATAGAGGACGTCAACCGGCTGTCCGGTGCGAGCCACCCGGAGGCGGACCTGATCGGAGTCTGGATCATGCACGAGCTCCAGCTCGTCTGCGAGCAGGGTGGCCCAGGCGGGATCCTCGCCCACTTCGTCGGCGACCAGCAGCGGATGCAGATTCGCGTTGAAGCCAACCACTGGGCGGTACTGCACGAGGCGTGTGTCGCCGAGGGTGCGCCGCACTTGAGCGCCGACGGCCCGCGCCGCGCTGGGGTCCAGCCGATCGAGAAAGCGGCTGGTGAAACGCCCCCAGCCGCCGTAGATGCGGTTGACGCACCAGCCGGTATGGGTTCCGTTGTGGAAGGGCTGGACGAAGTACCCGAATGATGCCGGGCGCCGCAACATCCAGGCCGGGAGTGCGGCGGCGGTGTCGACCACCACGTGCTCGGGCACCTCCACCTGATCGCCGCCAGCGTTCTCCTGGACGGCCGCAACCACCTGCCGGCGTAGAGCAGCCAGGTCGGAAAGTTCCCTGGGCAGCGGCTGGTCGGGTCCCTCGGCAGGCCGCACCGTACCGTCGGGTCCGATCCGACCGACGGAGCTCCACAATGACGCGGCGTCGACCATCAGGTCGGCGACGCCACACCTGCCGCCCGGTCCGTAGCGAGTCACCACTTGATCGCGCACCACCGCGTGTAGCACCGCAGAGACGTCGAACAGCTCGGTCAACGGCGCGAGCCGCGCCACGTCGTCCAGGGCCTGCCGGCCATGGCGCCGGTTCAACGTCAGCGGGCGCGGTACAACGACGTCCTCCCGGATGCTGGGTACGTCCAAGGGTGACGCGCCGAGCGAGGTGAACGCGCTCTCCCAGAGTTCGCTCAGGCCGGCCAGGGCGGCCGTTCGGGCATCAGCGGACACGTCAGCGAAGGTGTGGCTGTGGTCTTCGATCTCGCGCAGCAGGTCGGCCAGCTCGTGCTGGCCTCTGACGTCCACCCAGCTGGCGAGCGCGTGCAGCACGTCGTCACGTTGCGGGTCGACGGGCTGGATCGGTACCAGCAACTGCTCGCTCACCAGCCGATCGACGTACGCGCGGGAACGCGCGCTGGGCACGGAGCCGTCGCCCGACCGGGTGGTCAGCGCCGAGGCAAGCGTCGCCAGGGTGATGCCCGCGGACCCGCCAGCTGCCAGTTGGCTCAGGACGAATTGGAGCGGCGGGGTGAGCGGCAGAGTCACCTGCTCCTCGCGGCTGATGACGAACCGGCGAACCCCGGCCACCACGTCGCGTCGGTAGCCGACCCGCCCGTCGGCCACCGTGAGCGCAGGCGCCAACCGGTGCGGAACGTGCGCTCTCAGGCCGGGCGCGCCCAGCAGCGCCCTGGTCAGTGACTCGGTGAGCACCCGGTCTGCCCGGCTGGTCGCCACGGGCGCCACGGTCTCCAGGTCGTCGCCTGAGCCTTCCTGTCCCCAGCTGCCCCAGGCGACATAGGTGAACCAGGACAACGGGCTCGTCTTGGTCGTCGCACGCAGTGCGTACCGCAGCACCCCGGCCTCAGCCTTGCGGGCGCGGCGATCTGGTTCCGGACCAAGCGCCGCAGCCCGGTCCAGGCCGCCTAACAAGTGCCCGCTGGACAAGGCCACCGCACGGCGGAGCGGTTCCCCCGCGGCGACCGCGGCCAAGGCGACGCGGTCTGCGGCGAGCGCCGCGACCGCGGTCCTGCCTACGTCGGCTCGCAATTGATCACGCACAGCGAGGGCATCCAGCCATTGCCGCAGGAGCGGGACGTCGGTTTGCAGGTCGTCGAGCGCGGAACTCAACCGGCTGCTCGGCGTGCGTCCGCGATGCACGTCCCGTCGAACAGAAAGAACGACGCGACGATGGAAATCGGCCGAGTGACGTGAGGCGCTGTTGTACAGCGCAGCGGTGAGGGGGCCGGCCAGCTCGGCAAGGCGCCGCTCGGCGGCCACCAGCGCCCCCCAGCACCGCTTGAAGTCTTCCGACGCGGCCGCCGGAGCCGGCCAGGCCAGGGCGGAGAGCCGCACGAGGGCGTAGGGAGCGACCTCAACCTGGCACCGGTGCCACGGGGCCTCGACCGGCGGTGGATACCGTTCGGTGAGGTGCGCAATGACATCGGTCATGATTTGTCTCCGTCTCTGGCCATCAACTCCGGGGCGACGCGAATGTGAGAAGCCACTCAGCCGGCCGTTCTGCGACTGGTACACACGGGTGCCTGACCACCCGCCGAACCAACGCCCCAGGGCACCTCCCGGGAGCGTTGGTCCGAGTCTGGGGTGACGCCGGCTGCGTCGTCACCCCTGGGGTGACGCCGGGTGCGTCGTCACCCATGTGCTACGTGGGCAGGCTGGACGAAACCGTGGAGAAACACTCGGCACAGAAGACGCAGGAAGCGGCGGTTTCGGGTAGTGCCACCGTGTCCCGCATCGAGGTAACCGTGAGCTCGTCCAGTTCCAGGTCGTCCACATTCAGTTCGTTCATCGACTCCATTCGTTATCACCCCCTTTTTCGGCGTCGTTGGATTGTTGCGTTCAGGGCTGATGCGGCACTGGAACGGCGCTGAAACCGGTCGACTGGCCCGGATATTGCAGGGGCTGACCGGCAAAGATGCATCGACCAGGTGTTGCCCGGCATGTCACCCGAACGACAGGGGCCGCGCAAACGGGCTAGCTGTGCGTAACGCCCAGCAACTCTTTACGGCTCTACCGCGTGGGGACGGGAGCCGTTTAGAATGGCGAAGCTCGGGTGGTCGGGTGAATTCAGACTTGCCAGGACCGAAGAATCCGTACCGGCGCCAATCGGCCGGGGGGATCAGTCGTCAGAGTCCATTGCCGACATTTCGTGATCACCACGTCCGGCACATGGAGCGTGGTCACCGCGAGTTATTCGGCACCATTCCGCCCGCCCACGAGTGCTCCCGACAGGCACCCTGGTTGGTCGCTTACGGTGTCCGGTCTCTGCTGAGCGCTTCGTCCTGGCGCAGGATGGCGGTATGGAGGTCGCACAGGGGTCGGCTCGGGTCGATCCCCAACTCGTCCTTAAGGGCCGATCGGAGCCGCTCGTACACGCCGAGGGCCCTGCTCTGCAGACCTTCTCGGTAGAGGGCGAACATCAGGTGCTCATGGACCTGCTCATCCAACGGGTGTTCCCGGGTCAATGGGTCCAGGTCGGCAGCAAGCTGGGCATACTGGCCGAGCGCCAGTCGTGCCCGGGCCTGCACCTTGTGGGCGGTGAGGTGCAGGTGTCTGAGGCGGTGGGCCTGATCCCGAGTCCATGCCGGACCGGCGATGTCCTGCAGCGGCGGCCCGCGCCATAACGTCAGGGCGTCCTTCAGATGCCTGACGACGTCGATGGGGTCTGCGGATTGGGTGCCCCACCGGATGAGGCGCTCTGCGACCGCCACGTCGGTGGCCTCGGCGCCGAGGTCGAGGAGGTAGCCGCCCGACCGAGCGAGTATCGCGGCCCGGGCACCGATCACACGCCGCAGAAACGAGACGTGACTCTGCAGCGTGTTGGCCGCCGTCCGGGGTACCCGTTCTCCCCAAACGATGTCGGCAAGTCGATCCGTGCTCACGATCTCGCCGGCGTGCAAAGCCAGTACGGCGAGCACGGTCTTGCGACGCAGGCCGGGGACGGTGTACATCGTCCCCCCCAGGGTGATGTCGACCGGTCCGAGGAGTCTGACCTGAACGTCCGGGACGGCCGAGCGCGCGGTTCGCTGACCCTCCCCGCTCTGCGGGCCGGGTCTGGTCGCACGGGCGCCTCCGGAGCCGCCACGTGGCGCAGCGGCAGCCAGATTGTCCAGCGACGGGAGCACCATCGAGAGCCTAGCGGCCTCACCCTCGGCGCCGATTCGTTCCTCTCGAGCCGCGTCGTGGTCCTGCGGCCCACCCCGCAGGGACAGCGCGTGGGCCAGCCAATGGCGGGACAGGCAATGCGCAGGCCAGTGCCCGAGCGCGAGGTTCCCCCGAACCGCCAGTCGCAGATGCGCGACGGCACGATCCGGATTCCCCATGGTCAGCGCCGCGACGCCCAGAGCGTGCTCCACCGATCCGAAGCAGACCACCGCCAGACTTCCCATCAACGGCAGATGGGCATAGGGCCGGAGCAGGTCGTACGCTGTGCCAGCGGTGTCGGCGTCCGCCAGTCGCGCGGCCGCCTCCACCGCCCCGAACATGGTGACCAGCCAGATGCTCGATGAAGGCACCCGGCGGAGGTCGCCGCGACCCAGTCGGGCCAATGCCCCGGCCGCGAGCAGGTCGTCGCCCGCAGTTGCGGCGGCCGCTGCCAAGGCGGCGACCAGCGAGTCGTCGAGCGCGCCAAGGGTAGCGGAGTGCACCTGCTGGTTCAGCAGCGGCAGCAATTCGCCGACTCGTCCTTGGAACCATCTGATAGCCAGGAGTTGCCCGCGATACCACCCGGCCGCGTCGGCATCACCGCAGGCCTCGCCCCGGCGCACGCAATCGGCGGCCAAGGCTTCGGCCTCCACGAGGTCACCGGCACGGATCTTCAGCATCACCGTCATGGCCTGGACCACGAACCCGACCGCTTGATGTTCTCGCGTCCAAAGGGCACCGCGCAGTTGTCCCAGGGAACGTTCGGCATGCGGATCGCCGTCCAGGAATTCGTCGACCGTCCGCCAGAGCACCCCCATCAACCGGTCGGAGCGGCGCTCGGTCCGAGCGGCGGTCAACAGCAGTTCCTCGGCCAACGCGACACGCAATCTGCCGTGCTCCGGGCCCAACACACAATGATGGGCCACGCTGAGTGCCATCGCCAGGGTCTGCGCATCGTCCCGGCTCCGGGCCTCTCCCAGCACATTCAGCACATCGGCATGCCGCCCTGCCCGGTAGTCCTCCTCCGCCGCCACCCGGGCGCGCAACCGGGTCGCAAGCTCAGAATCCAAGCCGGCAGCTGCCAGCGAGCGACGCTGCCACGACATCACCTGCGCCCAGTCGCCAGCCTCTCGATGTTCGTGAACCCACAGTCCACCGAGCCCGAGGGCCGCCGTCGCCATGGCATCCGTAGCGCCCGCCCGTTCGGCAGCCCGATAAGCCTGTTCGAACCAACACCGAGCCGCCCCCAGATCGCCATCCTCGTGCAATGCCTCATTCCCGTGCATGATCAGTTCGCCCGACGCGGATCCCCAATCGTCGAAAGCGACCGCCGGCCCGCGATCCCATCCCACACCGGAGCAGACGGATTGCGTCCCCGGGGTGATACACCGGCAGGGTATTTCCAATCAACTGCGCGGCACTCACCGCCGGATCGGTGCCCGCGCAGCGCGGACCCTTGGCCAGCTGGGTCAGCACCGTGATCCGCATCGTGAGGTGGAACCAGTCCAGCAGATGCTCGGCCTGCGGATTGAGGTAGCGGGGCAGGTCTCGGATGTCTTCGCCGCCGTCGGTGAGGAAGGCGACCTGCTGATTTGGCTGCATCCCAGGGAGGCGAGCACGTCGAACAGGCGCCGTTTGGGTTTGCAGTCGTAGGTCTGCACGTACCCGAAACAAGATGACCGTCCGTCGGCGGGCACGACCTTGCCGGCGATCCCGCAGGACGGCGGCCAACGGGCTGAACGTGCTGGCCGACCGCGGTGTGCAGGGACAGGTCCACCAGCGGGGCTGTCCAGGCGCAGCGTGCCGAACAGCGTGCGCATCACGATGCGCCGGGGCAAGCTCGGCCCACTTGGCGGGGCAGCCGGTGATGAAGCCCGGCCGTTCGTCGCCGAGTTCGTCCTCCAGGCGTTGTGCGGTGGCCTGCACCAGCCGTCATACCGTGGTGGCGTGCAACGCCCGGCCCAGCGGCGGCGAACAATCCCGGGGAGGTCCGGCGCGGCATCGCAGCTGGGCATTGATGTCGGCTGGGCGCGGTGTGGTACCCCCGGGCGGTCCCTTCCCGCGGTCTGCCAACCGGTCGACGCCGTGACGCGACTCGGGATGCTCCGGGCTAACGCCCTCCGCGGAGCCTCATGATCGGTCCGTGCAGCGTCGTCAGGGCCGATCGCGGAACGGTCACCGCGGGGCCCCGCCGCTGGACCCTTTCCGGTCGCCCCGAACAGACGGCCCAGGTCGGTGCCGGCGCCTCCAGCCCCACCGAGGCAGCATCGGCGTGCCGCCAAGACAGGCCAACCCCAGTTCCAGGGGGATCGAATGTATCCATGAACAGGGCGCGCGGTGGCGGATCCCGTTGGTACCGGTGGAGCACCCCGGGCAAGTCCGGCGTGTGTCAAGCCCCGGCCGGGGCACCGGCGGGGGTCGGTCACGGTCACGACCGTGGTTTTGGCCGGTCAAGCCTGGCCACGCTCTGGAATGCACCGATGTGATGACTGGCGCACGGTCAGGTGGTGGGGGCGGGTGGGCGTGGTCAGTGCCCGGTGCACGGGACGGCGGCGCGGCTGGAGGTGACCCGCCGCGGGCCGCCGCCGCGATGCATCTCCCGCCTGGATGCCAACGGAGCGTCGTGTGGTCATGACGTCGTAGGCGGATTCACGGAGGTGCCGCGCTGTCCCGGCGCGCGGTTGCACGATCGTGGTGCGCACCGTGCCCGG
>JADGOY010000233.1 GCA_017882715.1 Nakamurella sp.
GTACGCAGTCATCTCACGGGCCGCATACCCGTCACGCACGACGAATCCTCGATGGCGAGCTGCTCGGCCACGTACTCCACAACCGGCCACGGCACATCCACCGTGTCCTTCAGTTCAGGAACACTCCGATACACCGCACCGTCGCCGCCTGCACCATCAACCCCAGGCGGTCGTGATCACCCCTGCGATCATCGAGCAAGTCCCTGTCGACACTGTCCAGCACGAAAAACCGCTCCAGATCAGATCAGACCGGGAAGGCACACCCACGAACCGGCCATTCCTTGGCCATACCCGGCGACCTGCGCATCCGTCAGAAACTCCGTCGGCATAGCCGACGCAGCCCACCTAGATCATCAATAGCGCTAAGGGCTTGCCGATGATCAACATGCTCAGTTTGTGGCTGGGTCAGGCTGTGGTTCCAATCGGGGTGCCATTCGTGGCGGGGCCCCGGAGTCGCTAACGACACGCTCACGGCTCCGCCGCCACCGCCTGGGTCAATAAGCTCGACAACCCGCGACCAGCAAACCCCCAGCTTGAAGCAGCTTTCAGGTCGCGAATTTCCGCCTGCCCCTTGATAAGAAGTACTCACATATCAGCCAGACAAGCCTGAAACCTATACAGGGCAAGGTGTGTCGCCCAACTTCACCCCGTCAGGTCACCCACGAGAACAGCAGAAGAGCCATTCTTGGTTCGCGGTCGTATCAGAATTCCATCCACGGCGAAACAGATTCGCATATGTGGGAGTAGGGGGTTTGGACAAACTCTTGCCACTTGGCAGATCGTATACATTGAGATCTATTGATCCGGCAGAGCATACATGGCAAAGGTTTGTGAAACGATCTTGCCGTTGGCCACAACAAAGGTATCGGTGCCCAGAGGGATATCACTGCCTGCGCTCCAAGTGATATAGGCGATGTTTCCGTCGACTCGCAGGCTCCTGAGTGAGAAATGATCAATGGCCCCTGCGGGTAAAGAACCGATGAAATCCATGAAGAAACCATGAACTTCCTGCTTCCCCTGGTAGATCTTGGCTTCACTGTAGAACCGCGCATTTTCATCATAGTCATTCAGTATGGCGACAATGCCCTTCTGCTCCAGGAAGGCTTGCAGGTGGTTGCGAACAACGGTTTCGGTGACAGTTGATTCAGTGTTCATGACACATCTCCCGGGATCTGAGTTCGGTTGAGGGTTGGTAATTACACGGTGCTCTTTAGTCAGGCGTGACCGGTAGGTCATAGTCGGTCGTGGCGAACAGGATGCCGGAGATCTGCATGGGCACTCTCGAGGAGTTTGGTGCCGCTCGAGGTCGGCGAACGAGCGGTCAGGCGGCCCCCGGCATACGCCTCGACGATGCCACGCATCGCGACGGTCACGGCCAGGTTGCGCAGGACCCGCGCCCGCGTCGGGCCGATGCTGCCCATGGGCAGACCCATCTTGGCGCTGATCTGCTGGGAGGAGATCGGCGGCTCGGCGACGAGCATCGTCAGGAGGGCGCGATGCGCACTCCGGTGCGCCGCTCGTCGGACAGCACACGCTCCTCGGCGTCGGTGTGCTCGTCCACGACGACCGGGCCCGACCAGTCCGGAACGTCCGTGGCGCTCTCGCTGGGTCTGGTCTCGCCTGCGGGGAGGATGTTCTGGTTGATGTGGAAGGTGTTGCCGGGGTCGTAGCGGTGTTTGATCCGGGTGAGCCGGTCGTAGTTGCCGAGGTAGGAGGCTTTGATCCGGTCCTGGCCCTCGTTCATCATGAAGTTGATGTAGGCGCCGCCGGCCGAGGTGGGGTGTAGATCCTGCCAGTAGTCTTTGACCCATTCGGAGATGAGGCCGGCGTTGGCGGGGTCGGGGTCGACGCCCGCGATGATGCCTGCCCAGCCGCCTTCGCGGTAGGCGAAGGCGGTCGCGTCGGCCGGGACGCGGCTCGCGGCGCCGTCGATGGGGTACATGTGCATGGTGGAGTGGCCGGTCGGCAGCTGCGCCCCGTATTTGGTGTGCACGTCGATCGCGGTGTCGGAGATCTCGTTGAAGAAGTCGGCTCGCCAGTACCATTGCAGCCCGGCCGGGTACAGAGGGTCGAAGGCGCTCTGCAGCACGTCGAACGGCATGGGCTGCAGGCCGACTAGCAGCGGCGAGCCGTGGGTCTTGACGGGTTCGAGTATCTCGTCGGCCCGGTCGTGCGGTCCGGTGTAGCACCAGACGATGCCGCACGCCTTGCGGCCCCACAACGCCGCTGGGAACGGCGCCGCGGGTGGGATGGTGAGCAGCGCGATCCAGCCGCTCAGCTCCTCGGGGAGCGAGGGCAGCAGCTCCCGGTACCAGCGCATCACCTCGGCGGTGTCGGCGAGGTCGTACAGCACCGGGCCGCCGATGATCGTGCCGCCTTCGCCGATGTCGTGGCAGCGGAAGGTGAACGAGGTGACGATGCCGAAGTTCCCGCCTCCGCCGCGCAACGCCCAGAACAGGTCGCTGTGGGAGTTCTCGCTGGCGGTGACGAACGTGCCGTCGGCGAGCACCACATCGGCGGACAGCAGGTTATCCACCGTCAGGCCGAAACGCCGGGACAGGTAGCCGATACCGCCGCCGAGGGCCAGTCCGGCCACGCCGGTGGAGGCGAGAAAGCCGGACGGGGTGGCCATGCCGAACGCCACGGTGGCGTGGTCCACGTCGGCCCAGGTGCAGCCCGCGTCGGCGCGGACTGTGTGGTTGTGCGGGTCGACCGTGGTGCTGCGCAGCAGCGACAGGTCGATGACCAGGGCGTCGTCGGCTACCCCGAAGCCAGCTGCGCTGTGGCCGCCGCCGCGGACGGCGATCTCGGCGCCGTGGGCGCGGGCGAAGCGCACACAGGCGATCACGTCGGCGGAGTCCCTGCAGCGCGCGATCGCCGCCGGATACTTGCCGATCATGGCGTTGTAGACGGCGCGCGCCTGCTCGTACCCGGGATCTCCCGGCACGATCAGGTCGCCGCGCAAGGCGGCGGCCAACTCGGGGAGCGGCGTGGTGGCGATGCCGACTGTCGTGGTGGTCATGTGGTTCCTTCGGTGCTAGAGATAGCACGATCGTTCGCGCTATGTTGGAACTGTACGATCGATCGTGCTATCTTGTCAACAAGATGACGAACGACACCATGAATCAGCGCAGCCGTGCGCGACGACACCCACGCGCGGACGGGGAACGCACCCGCGGCGCGATTCTGCGCGCCGCCGCCTCGCTGGCCACCGTCGACGGCCTAGAGGGCCTGTCGATCGGGAACCTGGCCGCTGCGACTGGCATGAGCAAGAGCGGCCTCTACGCGCACTTCGGCTCCAAAGCGGAACTCCAGCTGGCCACCGTGGAGGAGGCGGAGCGGATCTTCCTGGGCGAAGTCGTGCGGCCCGCCCATGCGGCTCCTCCCGGCCGGGCCCAGCTCGTCGCGGTCTGCGAGGCGTTCTTCGACTACCTGCAGCGCCGCACCTTCCCCGGCGGCTGCTTCTTCGCTGCCGCGGCGCTGGAGATGGGCACCCGCCCCGGGCCGGTCAAGAAACGGGTCGCGGCCTTGCAGGCCGGGTTCGACGCGCTGATCCGGGGATTCGCGGCCACTGCGCTCGAGCAGCACGAGCTTCCCGCTCGCGAGGACCCAGACCGGCTCGCCTTCGAGCTGTACGGGATCATGCTCGCCGCCAACGTCAGCTTCGTCCTGCACGACGACCCCGCTGTCCTGAACCTGGCCCGGCAGGTCGTCCACCAGCGGCTAGGACTCGGAAACGGCGGAAACGCCGGCGAAAGGTGACGTCGTGTCCCTGGCCCTGCGTAGCCCGCCGGGCACCAGGAACACCCGGACACCAGCGCTCGCGCAGCGCCAAGCCGTGAGCCCACGCTGCCACCCATACGCTCCCGATATGGCGATGGCCCTGGAAACCTCCGACACCGTGATCGTCCGAGACGACCTGGCCACCCTGCCCAACATCATCGGCCTATCCCGACGCGCCCGATGCGTCGTCACCGCGAACCTGATCATCGCCGCCACCGCCGGGCACGAAAGCTCCACCGTCATCGTCGGACTCAACGGTCTCCCGCCTGCTCCGCACCTCCGCCCGGCACCGCGCAGACATCCAGAAGTGACCGAGCACCATCAGCCGCACGCCGGTATGTCGACAGACGCAACCATTTGTCGCCAGCAAGCGACTCAAGCACCGACCACGGCCCCTCATGACGCTCTCTCGCAGGAGTCACAACAAAATCACCCTAACCTCACTGTCCCCTCAGGGACGGGTTTCGGTAGCCTCCGCCGATATGGGAGACAAGATCGGGTACGCCAGGGTCAGCACCGTCGACCAGAACCCCGGATGCAACTCGACGCGTTCGAAGCCGCCGGCTGCCTGAAGGTCTACAAGGACACCGCCACTGGCACCAAAGCCGACCGGCCCCAATGGATCCGCTGCCTGGACGACCCACGACCCGGCGACACCCTGATCATCTGGTCATCTGGAAAATCGACCGGCTCGGCCGAATCCTGCGCGACCTCATCGCCATCGTCACCACCCTCGACGGCCGCGGTGTCGGGGTGCAGTCGCTGACCAACGGGATCATCGGCACCACCACCGCCCACGGCAAACTCGTCTTCGGCATGTTCGCCCCGATGGCTGAATACGAAGCTGGATTGGTCCGCGAGCGCACCCAGGTCGGACTCATCGCCGCCCGCCGCCGCGGCCACAAAGGCGGCCGCAAACCGAAAATGACGGACGACCTCATCGGCAAAGCTCAACGAATGTACGACGCCCGACACTTCACAATGGCCGAGATCGCCACCTCCCGCGGCGTCACCCCCATGACCATTTACCGACACATCCGCACCGAGGCGACCGCTCACTGATTGCCGGCCCGACGCACCTCGATCAAGATCATCAATAGCGCTAGTCGACCACTGCGTGGATCATCCTCGACCCTGCAGGTCGCGCCCCGGTACGACCACGCGGAGAACACCGTCAACAACGCCCACCGCGTCGCGCCGGAGGTGCTGGCCGCGCTGGCCCACAAGAAGCGGGAACGGGCCGGCGGCGACGTCACCCGGCCGGGTGCCAGTCCGGACGCGGCGACCCTGCGGTATCCAAAGGCACCGGGCACCTGACGAGACGTTCTGTCGGGCCGGACCGATCACGTCGCTTCCCCCACTGCTACGGAGCGGGAGAGTTCGGTCGCCAGCTCGATCGCGACGGCCGTCATCCGCGCCGACGTCACGACCACTGCAATCGCGGTCCGGACCGCGCCGCCCGCACCGGGCCAGGCCAGCAGCGCCGGTGCGGCGATCGCGGTGACCAGGCAGTACACCGCCCAGCCCCGGCGGCCCACGACCAGAAACCGGCGGGCCAGGACGGAGCACACGGCGATCACCGCCGCGAACGCCATCGGCGGGCCCACCGCGTGCACCCCATCGCGTGCTCCGGGATTTCCTCGGCAGCGCCGGGCGGGAAGCCGAGACCCGGGTCGCCGACGAACAGCCCGGCGACGATCAACCCCGACCCGTAACCACCGACCAGCAGCGGCACCCAGGTCGCCCCGAGGCC
>JADGOY010000087.1 GCA_017882715.1 Nakamurella sp.
GCGTGAGCAGCGTGCGGCGAGCCCACCTTCCCGCGGTCTCCACGATCCCGTCGGTCAGCACGACGAGCGAGTCGATTCCTCCCTCGGTCCTGACCTTCGGAGTGGCTCCGTCACCGGCGCAAGCCGCAGCTATTGCCGCAGGATCGGATATCCCACACTGCCGGCACTCCGATGCCGGGATCCGGCGCCCTCAGGCCAGCCACTCCGGCAGCGACGACCGCGCTCCCAGGGCGGCCTGCCCGGCGACGGTTGCCAGCCGGGACACCCCGGCAACCAGGCGCTCCGGTCCGGCGGTGAACGGCAGGCGCAGGTAGGAGGCCATCGTGCCGTCCGGCCCGAATCGCGGGCCTGGGGCGATCCGCACCCCGGCGGCGGGTGCCAGCAGCGCCAGATCGGTGGCAAAGGGGCCCGGCAGCCGGACCCACAGCGAGGTCCCACCCTGCGGGTGCGTCGGTTCCCAGTCGGGTAGGTCCCGAGCCAGCGCCGCCTGCAGCGCAGCCGCGCCGGTCGCCAGCCTTGATCGCTGCAGCGACAGTGCCGGTCCGGGATCGGCCAGGAGCCCTGCGACCACCAGCTGATCCAGCACCGGACCCGACATGTCACCCAGCGCCCTGACAGCGGCCAGTCGGTGCACCAGCGGCGCAGCGGCGCGGATCCAGCCCACCCGCAGTCCGCCCCAGAACGACTTGGACACCGAACCGAGGGAGAGCACGCGGGTCGAGTCGTCGAACGCGGCGACCGGCGGCGGGATCGGCGCGGTCCCCGGGAACGGCACGTCACGGAACGACTCGTCGACCATCAGCAGCGTGCGCGCGGCCCGGGCGGCGGCAACCAGCTTCTCACGGGTGTCGACGTCCATCAGCGCCCCGGTGGGGTTGTGGAAGTCGGGGATCAGGTAGCCGAGGCGAGGCGCGGTCTGGCGCAGGGTCGCGGTGAAAAGGTCGGTGTCCCAAGCATTCCCGCTGTCGGTGTCACCGGACGGATCGGCCAACCCGACGGGCGCGGGAATTCGCCGGTGCGCCCGCAACGCGTCAAGTGCCACCGGGTAGGTCGGGCATTCGATCAGCACCCGATCGCCGGGGGAGGACAGTTCGCCCATGACCAGGGTGAAGGCGTGCTGCGCGCCGGACGTGACGAGGATCTGCTCGGCGGTGGTCGGCGCCCCCGCGGCCGAATACCGCGCGGCGATGGCCTCGCGTAACACCGGCAACCCGAACGGCAGGTACCCGTCGCCGCGCAGGTACCGCGTGAGCTCGGTGACCGCGACGGCGACCGCCGCGGCCAGCGGTTCTTCAGGCGCGGGAAGGCAGGCAGTCGTCAGGTCGATGACGCCCATCGCTTCGCTCCCATCTCCGGCGTCGGCAGCGCCGCCGGCCCACCCGACGCCGTCCTGCCACGCGAAGATGCCGCCCGCGCCGAACGAGGTAGTTGTCTGTCGGGCGGGGGCGGTTCCGGTTCGGGCGGGCGACCGGCCGTCTGCGGTGGGCAGTCGCAGCCGGCTGCCGGAGCCGCGACGCGAATCCAGCCAGCCCTGGTCGCGCAGCAGCGCGTAGGCCGCCCCGACGGTCGTCCGGGACAGTGACAGCCCGGCGGCGAGGTCGCGCTCGCTGGGCAGGCCGGTAGCCACCGCCAGCCGGCCGTCCAGCACCGCCGAGCGGATTCGGTCGGCCAGCACCCGGTAGGTGGGCTGACCTCGATTCGCGGGCGGCGGGCCGAGCCGCTTCGCGAGAGTTGCCGCGGATATCCGAGTGGTCTCGCTCATACAGACCACTTTCTCGCAACTGGTACTGGAAGTCCAGACCACTGAGCCGCATAGTGGGCACATGCGCCTGCTCGCCGCGATACCAGTCGATCGTCGACCCCGCCGGTTCGTACAACTGCTGGCCGGGTTGCTGCTGTATGGCGCGACCATGGGCATGATGGTCCGCGCCGTGCTCGGCCTGGATCCGTGGGACGTCTTCCATCAGGGCGTCACGGCGTGGTTCGACCAGTGGATCCCGCTGTCCTACGGCGCGGTGATCACCCTCGTCTCGGTCGTGGTGCTGCTGCTGTGGATCCCGTTGCGCCAACGTCCGGGCATCGGCACCATCGCCAATGCTGCGATCATCGGATTCACCACCGATGCCACTCTCGCGGTGCTGCCCGAGCTCACCAACCTGCCGGCGCGGATCGCGCTGATGACGGCCGCGGTCGTCGGCAATGCGGTCGCCGGGGCGCTCTACATCGGTGCCGGGCTCGGACCGGGGCCCCGCGACGGGCTGATGACCGGTCTGGTGGCCCGTGGTGTCGGGTCGATCCGGGTGGTGCGCACGACGATCGAGCTGACGGTGCTGGCCATCGGTTGGGCGCTCGGCGGAGTGGTCGGGGTCGGCACGGTGCTCTACGCACTGTCCGTCGGCCCGCTGCTGCACCTGTTGTTGCCCCGGCTGACGGTGAAATCCGCTGCGGTGCAACGGGTCACCCAGGAGCGGGTGCCCGAGAACGTCATCGCCGGTGCAGCCGTGGCCGTACCAGCGGTCGGCGTCCACCGATCGCCCGAGTTGGCCGCCCAGCTCGATGATCCCGCACCGGCCGACCCGGACCAGATCTGGGCGGACGGCGAGGGTCGCTGATGCGAGGCGCCTGCGCGCAGATCGTCCCCCGGCTGACGCTCGGCGGGCGCCGATCCACGGACTGAACCTCCGCCATGTTGCCGATGTTTCGGACGGCACAGTCGTCGAAGATCAACGGGGAAGGCCGGACGAGAACCGTCGACCGCCTCGAAGACGATCGGAAAGGGGCACAGCCGTGAATGGGAGCAAGATGATTCCGCCGGGCGGATTCTTCAAGGACGCCGGCTTCGATTTCGAAGCGAGGATCGCGCTCGGGGCGGCGCCGCGGGGGTCGGCGATGCGGGTCTGGTGCTGGCCACGCTCGACCCGGTCACAGACGGAGATCCGCAGGGCTGGTTCGACGCATGGTCCGGCACGGCACACACCCTCGCCGACCAGGGTGACGCGGCGGTCGCCGCCGGCCATCACCGGAGCGCTGGCTGGGCCTACCTGGCGGCCGCCGAGTACTTCGCCAAGGCGTTGAGCGCGGTCGACGGGCTGGCCGATCGGTCTTTCTGCTGCCGACCTTCATCGAGCACCGGCGCTGTTGGGAGGGTGTGATCGACTGTTCCCGGGGCCGCTTCGTCCGTGTCGAGATTCCTTACCAGGGAACGACTCTGCCCGGTTGTCTGTTGCGGCCCGACGACAGCGGCGCCGCCCGACCGACCCTGCTGACGACCAACGGGAGCGACGGGTCGCTGTCCGGGATGATCGGCAACGGCGCGGCCGAGGCGTTGACCCGCGGCTGGAACGCCTTCGTCCACGACGGTCCAGGTCAGCAGTCGATGCTGTTCGAGCGCGGGTTGCCCTTCGGGTTCGACAGGGAGGCCGTGCTCACTCCGGTGATCGATGTGCTCGTTGCTCGATCGGATGTCGATGCCACCGCGGTCGCCGGGTACGGGATCAGTCAGGCCGGGTACCGGCTGCCGCGCGCGCTGGCCTTCGAACATCGGCTGGTCGCAGCCGTCGCCGACCCCGGCGTGGTGGATGTCTCCACATCGTGGACCAGCAATCTGCCGCCACGCCGGCTTATTGGTTGCGGCTTGAGTTGTCGAACCGAGGAATGCCTCGCCCGTGCAGGGTCCCGCCGGAGAGAATCGGCCATCGCTCGGGCGCAGGCTCACTCGCGCGCCGGCTTACTCGGGTGGTGCGACGCCGCGTCGCCGGGATTGTGCGGCCAGGACCACTCCGGTGATCGCAGCGGTGACCAGCCCGCCGGCGCCGGCGATGACGAAGGTGACCCGCGGTCCGGTCGCATTCAGCAGCAGGCCGCCGAGCACGTACGACAGGCCGGCCGCGAGCCCGATGGCGCCGTAGAACGTGGAAAAGGTGCGGCCCTGCAACGCCCGTGGCACTCCGCGCTGGATGAACGTGGATGCCGCCACGTCCTGGGCGGCGATGCCGAGCCCGCGGATGGTCTGCAGCGCCAGCGCCACGATCACCGCCCCGGCGAGCCCCGTGAGCAGGTTGCCCAGGCTCGTCACCGCATACCCGACGACCAGCATCGCGGCCGTCGACCATGCCGCGGCGATGCGGCTGACCAGCGCATATCCGACGATGAGGCCGAGCGCGGCACCCGCGTACAGCAGGCTTGCCGCTGACTGGCTGCCGCCCAGCGGGCCGGTCGCCAGGAACACCAACGCAACGTCGTCGACGCCGTTGAACGCGACGACGGCGGCGAAGCTGATGATCACCACCCGAAGCCCGACAGCCCGCCACACCTCCCGCAGCCCACGCCCGGCGTGACGCAGGAAGGAGCCCTCCTCGCCCAATTCGAGCGCGGTGGCCGGCATGCTGGGCAACCCGACCAGCAGGGTCGCGGACACCAGGAAGGAACCCGCGTCGATCAACAACAGGCCCTGGATGCCGACCGCCGGCACCAGCACCGCGGCGAGCACCGGCCCCAGCACCGCCACGCCGTGCTCGCCGAATCCCAGCGCTGCGTTGGCCGCCGGAAGTTGTTCGTCCGGCACGATTGTCGGCACGGCCGCCCGGGAAGCGGGCTGGAAGATCTGTCCCAGCACGGCGCGCACGGTGAACAGGCCCAACAGGATCGCCACCGCGGGCAACCACACGGCGATCAGGGCGGTGGCCGCCGCCTGGCCCACCTCGCAGATCACCATCAGCCTGCGCAATTCGATCCGGTCGGCGAGCACGCCGGTCATCGGTGCCAGCAGCGCGGGCAGCAGGTCACCGCACAGCAGCAGCAACGTCACGGCCGCGACCCCGACGGTGGTGGACGCCAGATGCAGCAGCAGCGCCACCAGCCCCATCGAGGACCCGACGAAAGAGATGGCTCGGGAGATCACCAGCAATCTCATCGGCCGGTTCGATCGGACCAACCCAAAGCCGCTCACGGAGTGGATTCCACGTCCGACCTCTTTCCCGCGCCGGGTTGGTGCTGATCAGCCTCCAGCACCCGGTGCAGGCGCCGGTCGGCGGGTCATGGAACGAGAACCAGCTTGCGGTGCGCGACCGCGCTCTGCAGAGCCCAGGCCGTCTGGACCTCGCGCGCAGGTGCTCGACGTCGACTGTCAGCCGTCCGGCCGCCGCGTGACCGGCCATCGTCGCGTACGCCGCCGCGCGCTCGGCCGCCGGCACCTTCAGGTTGGTGTAGCCCAGGATCGACGCCGAGGCCCGGAGGATGACGGCGGCCGGCAAGGCCGCGAGCAGTCCTGTGACGTCCTGTGACTGTTTGGTCCCGTTGGTCCCGTGTTCGGGCCTGCTCAGCGCATGATCGCTCCGAGTGCGGAGCCCGTTTCCAGTGAATTCAGGTAGGACTCGATGGCGTGTGGGTGTTCGCCATTGTTCACGAGGTGTCCTCGACGGTGACGCCCGTGACTGACCACAACGATATCGTCACGATGCAGCCTCAGCTGGGCGGCCTGTTTGCGGCATCATCCACACGACGGACCCGAGGGTCCCTCTCAGGCAAGGGTTTCGGTGTGTTTCGAGCATCGCCACTACCGGCTCGACCCGGCACGGTGGCAATCTCATTCGGTGTCAACCCAGGGCGACCCACGGCCCGAAACCCGGCGTGTCCGCCTACTCGGTGGGCACCTCACCGCCGGATTGGATCGAGCCGTCGGCGCCCGGCCAGACCTCAGGGAACAACTGACCTTGGGACATCTGCTCTGCGCGGAACAGGTGATTCGGCTCATCGCTGTTCCATCCCGGAGGAATCAGGGCGACGAAACAGGCTCCGAAGACCACGAGTACGACGAGGAAGGACCACTCCGTTCGGCGTAGCCGGCCGAACCCGCGCTTGATCATCGGAGCGAGCGGGGCCATCCCTTCTCACGGTCTGCCCACCGGGTAGGTCACTGCCAGACGCGCTGTGCACAGCCGATAACCGCATGGTCCGCACGATGATAGCCAAGCCTCGCGAACGGCCGGATCAGCTCCTGGCACCCACTGCCTCAGGGAGGGTTCGGCGATCGTCACGCACGGCCGACCCGATCTCGGCGCCGTTCCGCGTCACGTGATCGCTGATGGGCACCGATCGTACGGCTCGGCTCGGGCGTTCAGTGCGTCAGTGGTCATTGCTCAGTGGGCTACCGGCGTCGCCGCCATCCTTCCCCATTCCGCCCACGAACCGTCGTAGACGCGGACGTGTTCGTGGCCGAGCAGGTATGTGAGGGCAAACCACGCCGTGCACGCCCGGCCGCCGATCGTGCAATAGGTGATCAGCTCGCCGTCGTCGGACATCTCGATCGAGCCGAACAGTCTGCGAAGTTCGTCAGCGCCGCGGTAGCGTCCGTGCTCGTCGAGTACTCCTTCGATACTGAGATTCACCGCGGTGGGAACGTGACCGGCCCGACCGCCTTCTTCCATGCCACCCGAGGGCCAGAACCGCTCGCCGCTGAATTCCAGGTCGGCGCGAACATCGAGGATCTTCCGTGTCGGGTGGGCAATCGCGTCCGCCACCTGCTGGTGGTCGGCGCGGATCCGGTCGTCCTGATGCGAGAGTGGGTAATCGGTGATCGCCGGGTTCGGTACATCCGTCGTCCATGGCCGGCGGGCGTCCCGCCACGTTCCCCGTCCGGCGTCGAGGATGCGAACATCGTGGTGTCCGAACAGCTTCATCAGCCAGAAGCCCATTGCCGGCGCGTAGCCGTAGAACACCACCGTCGCGTCCGGGGTGATACCCGAACGGGTGACAAGGCTTTCGATCGCGGCAGTGTCGACGAGTTGATAATTCGCGTCCTTGATGTCCTGGTAGATGTTCCACAGCACGGCGCCCCGGATGTGCCCCTGCCGGTAGGAGGCGGGGCTGACGTCGACCTCGACAATGCGTACCGCTGGATCATCGAGGTGTTGCTGGAGCCATTCGGGTTCCACCAGAACGCCGTTGCTGGCCGCGTGGTCCCGGGTGGGTGCTGTTGATGGTGACGCCATTGCCGACCTCCTGGCTGTGTGGGCTACTCGACCTGGATCCAGCCGAGCAGGTCCTGCCGCCCGACCGTCTCCAGGAGGGCGGGATGGTCGGTCGTCATGTGCGCGCGGATCGCTTCGATCGCGTCGTCATCGGTTTCGCCGCGAGCCACATAACCGCATTCGCATCGAATGATTCTGGCCATCTTGTCCTCCTGGACAGTTGTATCCGGGCACTGTTGACAGAATGTTGGCATGACCTTGGCGCCAGGGCTGCCGACACGGATCCAGCTCTGCGGGCCGACCGTCATCGAATGGGACGGCGAACGCCTCGAACGACGCCTGCCGGGTCGTCAGGGTCGCCTGCTGTTCGCCTATCTCGTCCTGCACCGTCATCGGCCGGTCGGCCGCGACGAACTCGTCGAGGCAATCTGGCCCGGACAATCCTCGTCCACCATGGACACCGGCCTCAATCCGCTGATCTCCAAGCTACGCAAGATGCTGGGGGCGGCGGCGATCGAGGGCCGCTCGAGTTTGCGCCTCCGGCTGGCGGCAGACGCCCAGGTCGACGTCGAAGCAGCCACCCAGGCCGTGCACCGAGCCGAGTCGCAGGTCGCCCTCGGGGAATTCACCCGTGCCTGGGGTCCGTCGCTTGTCGCCTTGTTCGTCGCCGAGCGGGAGTTCCTGCCAGGAGAGGACGGATCATGGATCGCCCAAGAACGAACTCAGCTGGCCGAAATCCGGGTGCGGGCGTTGGAGGCCTACGCGGCCGCTGCGTTCGGAACGGGCGGCACCGAACTCCCGGCGGCGGTGCGGGCCGGTCGCCGACTCGTCCGCCTTGTTCCGCTGCGGGAGAGCGGTTATCAGCTGCTGATGCGGGCGCTCGCGGCGCAGGGCAATGTCGCGGAAGCCCTGAGCGTCTATTCCGATCTGCGGGAGTTGCTGCGAAACGAGCTGGGGATTTCTCCGTGCGCGTCGACCCAGGCCGTCTATGACCAACTGCTGCACTCCTGAACGACATGCTGTCCGCCCCGACCGTGCTCTGCCGGCACCGCGCCTCGGATTAGTGTCACAGCCATGGAAACCGTCGTCTTTGCGCTGCATGTCGTGGCGGCCGTGTTCATCGTCGGGCCGATGGGGATCCTGCCGATGACCGCGATGCGCGCCGTGCGGTCCGGGCAGGGCGCCCAGGTGTCGGTGCTCGCCCAGTCGACATTCGTGTTCTCCTGGTTGTCGCTGCTGGTGGCGATCTTGGGGTTCGGCGTCATCGGACTGAACGAGGAGGGCACCACCGTCACCACACCGTGGGTGCTGATCTCGATCATCCTGTACGTCGTCGCGGTGGCCCTGAACATCTTCGCGGTTGTCCCGGCGCTGCGCAGCGCCGCCGAGCACCTGGTCGACCCGGCGACCCAGGAATTGCAGCGACCCGACTACCGGCGGATCGCCATCGGGTCCGGTGTGGTGACCCTGCTGCTCGTGGTGGTCACCGTGCTGATGGCATGGCACCCCGGTTCGTCATGACGACGGTTGTTCAGCTCGCTGAACAATTGACACGGTCGACTCCACCGCGGTGGCGGCGGTGACCCGCACCGATCCCGTGGTCGGGGTGCTCGCGCTGCAGGGTGACGTGCGGGAGCATCTGCTCGCGCTGGCCGGATTGGGCGTGACCGCTCGCCCGGTGCGCCGGGCGAGCGAGCTGAATGCCCTGGACGGCATCGTGATCCCCGGCGGCGAGTCGACGACGATATGCCGGCTGCTGGACGTCTTCGAGCTGCGCGCGCCGCTGGCAGCGAGGCTGGCAGATGGCTTGCCGGCGTTCGGGTCGTGCGCCGGAATGATCGTCCTGGCCCGCGAGATCCTGGACGGCCGGGCCGATCAGCTGCCGCTGCGGGCCATCGACATCGTGGTGCGGCGCAACGCTTTCGGCCGTCAGATCGATTCGTTCGAGACCGACCTGGACCTCGAGGGGGTGGCCGGCGGTCCCATCCGGGCGGTGTTCATCCGGGCGCCCTGGGTGGAGCGTGTCGGTCCGGCCGTGCAGGTGCTGGCCCGGGTCGGGGAGCATCCGGTGGCGGTCCGGCAGGAGTCGGTGCTCGCCACCTCCTTTCATCCGGAAGTGGCAGGTGACGACCGCCTCCACGCGTTGTTCCTGAGCGTCATCGCGTCCTCGTGACGTCCGGGCGAGGCCGTGCTGGACGTAGGATCGCCTGTCGAGCCGCGGGGCACTGCGCGCACGGCGCGGCGGCCCGGACCCGGCCCAACCACGAGCGACGCACCACCACCATCGAGGTAGAGGGGTTTGGCGAGACATGAGCGGCCACTCCAAATGGGCGACGACCAAACACCAGAAAGCGGCCAAGGACGCCAAGCGGGGCAAGCTCTTCGCGAAGTTGATCAAGAACATCGAGGTCGCTGCCCGCACCGGCGGCGGGGATCCCGACGGCAACCCCACGCTGTTCGACGCCATCCAGAAGGCAAAGAAGTCTTCGGTCCCGAACGAGAACATCGACCGCGCGGTCAAACGCGGGTCCGGCGCCGAAGCCGGCGGGGTGGACTACCAGTCCATCACCTACGAGGGATACGGCCCGAACGGCGTCGCGGTGATGATCGAGTGCCTGACGGACAACCGGAACCGTGCGGCGTCGGACGTGCGGGTCGCGGTCACTCGCAACGGCGGGTCCATGGCCGACCCGGGCAGTGTCGCCTACCTGTTCAGCCGCAAGGGCGTGGTGGTGGTGCCGCGCCAGGCCAACGGCTCGACGGTCATCGAGGATGACCTGATGCTCGCGGTGCTGGACGCCGGCGCCGAGGAGGTCAACGACCTCGGTGACACGTTCGAGGTGGTCTCCGAGGCGTCCGACCTGGTCGCGGTGCGCACCGCCGTCACCGACGCGGGGATCGAGTACGACTCGGCCGATCCGACGTTCATCGCGTCGGTCAATGTCCCGCTGGACGTCGACGGCGCGCGCAAGGTCATCAAGCTGATCGACGCCATCGAGGACCTGGACGACGTGCAGAACGTCTACACGAACGCCGACATCGCCGACGAGATCGCCGAGCAGCTCGACAACGAGTAGCCGGCGACGGGTACCCGGTAGGCCGGACCGAGTAGCCGGCGACGGGTACGCGGCAGGCCGGAGTGGGCAGCCGGCGACGGGTGAGCAGGAACCGGGTAGCCGGGCGACGGGTAGACGGCACCGGGTAGGCAGGACCGGGTGTGCAGCGACGCGCCACTGGGTCGGCTGGATGCCCGGCGTGGCACCGGGGGCGTTGTCGGGCCCGCCGGGTAGCGTCTGATCGCGTACAGGTGTTCGGGTCGCGGCGGGCCGTGGCAGTGGCCGTCACGGTCGGACCGTGCCCGTTCGGTCGCTGAAGTTCCGTCGCTGCGCGCGGTGCCGGTGGGAGGTGATGACTCGTGCGGGTGTTGGGCGTCGACCCTGGTCTGACCAGGTGCGGCATCGGTGTGCTCGACGGCGGTCCCGGTATTCCGCCGCGAATGGTCGAGGTGGTCGTGGTGCGGACGCCGCCGAACACCGACATCTCGCTTCGCCTGCTGGAGGTCGCGATCCGCGTCGAGGAGCTGATGGACCGGCACCAACCCGACACCGTGGCCATCGAGCGGGTCTTCAGCCAGCTCAATGTGCGCACCGTGATGGGTACTGCGCAGGCCGCCGGGGTGGTCGCACTGGCCGCCGCGCGCCGCGGGATTCCCGTTGCCTGGCACACCCCCAGTGAGGTCAAGGCGGCGGTGTCCGGCAACGGAAACGCGGACAAGGCGCAGGTCACGGCCATGATCACCCGGCTGCTCAGGCTCCCGGAGAAGCCAAGGCCGGCGGACGCGGCCGACGCTTTGGCGCTGGCGTTGTGCCACCTGTGGCGCTCTCCCCTGCAGAGCCGGCTCGCCGTCGCCGCGAGTTCCGCCCAGCCGGGAAGAGCGGTGACGCGCCGATGATCAGACGATGATCAGCTCCGTGCGCGGGCAGGTGCTGTCCGTGAGTCTGGATCACGCCGTCATCGAAGTGGGCGGGGTGGGCTTGGCCGTTCGGACCACGCCGGCGACGCTGGCCGGCCTGCGCCGCGGGGAACAGGCCCGGTTGGCCACCACCCTGGTGGTCCGCGAGGACTCGCTGACCCTGTTCGGGTTCGCATCCGACGAGGCCAAGGAGCTGTTCGAGCTGGTCCAATCGGTGCCCGGGGTTGGTCCGAAGATCGCGCTGGCGCTGCTGGCGGTGCTCGACCCCGACCAGCTGCGGCGGGCCCTGTCAGCGGGCGACACCGTGACGCTCACCCGCGCTCCCGGGATCGGGAAGAAGGGTGCCGAGCGGCTGGTGCTGGAGTTGCGGGACAAGGTGGGCTCAGTCGGCGCAGGGGGCGTTGCGTCGGCGGCGACCCCCGCCGGGGTGGGCGCGCCCAGCGGTCTGGCGTGGCGCTCGCAGATCGCCGAGGCGTTGGTCGGGCTGGGCTTCACCACCAAGCAGGCCGACGACGCGACGGCCGCGGTGGCCGCCGACGCGGAGGATCCGGCGGTGGCCGAGGGAGACGTCGGCGTGTTGCTGCGTCGCGCGCTGGGCTTGCTCGGGCGGAACCGATGACGGCATCTCCGGCCGGCCCCGATCCGCGCGCGGTCGGTGATGTCGGTCACGTCGGTGACGAGCCCGAGGACACCACCAACCCCGGGCAAATACCGGGCGACGCCGCCGTCGAGGCGTCGATCCGGCCGCGGTCGCTGGGCGAGTTCGTCGGTCAGGTGCGCGTCCGCGAGCAGCTCGAACTGGTGCTCACGGGCGCCAAGCTGCGCGGCACCCCACCCGATCACGTGTTGCTCGCCGGACCCCCCGGGCTGGGCAAGACCTCGCTCGCGATGATCATCGCCGCGGAGCTGGGCGCGGCGATCCGGCTGACCTCGGGCCCGGCGCTGGAACGCGCCGGCGACCTGGCCGCGATGCTGTCGAACCTGGTCGAGGGTGACGTGCTGTTCATCGACGAGATTCATCGGATCGCCCGCCCGGCCGAAGAGATGTTGTACCTGGCGATGGAGGACTTCCGCGTCGACGTGATGGTCGGCAAGGGGCCCGGCGCGACCTCGATCCCGTTGGAGGTCGCGCCGTTCACGCTGGTCGGCGCCACCACCCGGTCCGGCCAGTTGACCAGTCCGCTACGCGACCGGTTCGGGTTCACCGCGCACATGGAGTTCTACTCGCCCGGCGAACTGACCAGAGTGATCACTCGCAGCGCCGCCATCCTCGACATCGATCTGCGACCGGACGGCGCCGATGAGATCGCCCGCCGATCCCGCGGCACTCCACGCATCGCCAACCGGCTGCTCCGCCGGGTGCGTGACTACACGCAGGTGCGCGCCGACGGGTCGATCACGCATGACATCGCCCGTGCGGCATTGGCCGTGTACGACGTCGACGAGTTGGGGCTGGACCGGCTGGACCGTTCGGTCCTGAGTGCGCTGTGCCGGTCGTTCGGCGGGGGACCCGTGGGCCTGACGACGCTGGCAGTCGCGGTGGGCGAGGAGCCCACCACCGTCGAGGAGGTGTGCGAGCCGTTCCTGGTCCGGGTCGGCATGCTCGCGCGCACCCGACAGGGCCGGGTCGCCACCCCGGCCGCGTGGTCTCACCTGGGCCTGGCGGCCGGCGGGGGCAGCGCAGGGGCTGCCGAAGCCACGCTGTTCGACGGGTTGTCATCAGGCACGTAGCACGGCGGGTCGCTGCGTGCAGCGGCGCGATCGCGGGCGGTCCGGGCGTGCGAGCGTTTTCCCCATTCGTCCGTGTTCCCGCCGAGGGAGCCGACGATCAGGCGCGGTTCCGGTAGCCTGACCGTTACCGATGGACCCGCAGTGTGACTGCGCGGGAGCCAGCGGCGCCCGTGCCTCGTCAGGTGCGCGGACAAGGATGACGACGCGCCCGCCCCGTCCACGCGGACGCGAAACGACGATGAGTGGGCGCCGTAAGCCGTCACACCGAGGAGAACCATGCAACAGCTGCTGCTGCCGATCCTGATGTTCGGGGCGCTCGGCCTCATGATGTATTACGGCATGCGCAAGCAAAAGCGTCAGGCCGCCACGACCCGGGAAATGCAGGATTCGCTGGTGCCTGGCGCCCGGGTGATGACGACCTCGGGGCTGCACGCGACGATCACTGCGATTGCGGACGACACCATCGAGCTGGAGATCGCACCGGGACTGCGCACCACCTGGGTGCGAGCAGCGGTCCGTGAGGTGGTCGTGCCGATGCCGACCGAGCTCGATGACTCGGACATCATCGACGGTGTCGGGGAGCAGCTGGACGACACCAGGGGCGTGATCGACTTCAGCAAGGATCGCAAGTCGAACGACTTGAACTAGGCTGTGTGGTTGCCCCGGCCCGCCATGGGCCGGGGCATCATCATGTGGGCGTGACGACCGCCCGTTTGATCAATACGCCCGGCGCGAGTGGACAGCGTCCACCGCCGCAGGGTGTTTCGAGGGGATTGGCGCGACGTGGCGACACCAGCTGGGCAGTTCCGGCCCTGGCGATTGATCTGGACGTTCATCGGCATCACGGCCGTGCTGTACGGACTGGTGTTTTTCACCCCGGGCTCGAACACCCCCAAGCTCGGCATCGATCTGCAGGGCGGCACCCGGATCACCCTGACCGCCAAGACACAGGACGGCGGCGATCCGGACCGGACGCAGATGCAGCAGGCCCGAACGATCATGGAGACCCGGGTCAACGGCTCCGGTGTCGTGGGCGCCGAGGTGCAGATCGACGGTGCCCGGCAGCTGGTGATCACGGTTCCCGGCAACGAGGACCTGTCCGGGCTGACCCGCAGCGCCCAGCTCAACATCCGCCCGGTGCTGACCGACTCCAGTAGCAACCCGGTGATCAGCTACCCCGCCGGCTACGTTCCGCCGACCACCAGCGCGACCGCGAGCAGCACGCCGGCCTCCGGTGAGACGGCGCCCAGCGGCGACACCGCGATCTCGACCATCCCCGCGATCGGCGACACCCCGACCGCCACCGCTGGCGCACCCACGACTGGGCCGGCGATCGGGGACACGGCGACCGCGGGCCAGACGGCCGCTCCAGGAACCGAGACGGCGACCCCGCCGTCGGCGGCCGGGCTGCGCGCACCGAATGCGGCTCTGGCCGCCGCCCCGGACAGCACGACGCCAGAGGCGGCAACCACCGCACCCGGCACCGACAGCGCGGCCGCCAGCACTCCCGCCGGTGACACCGCTGCGGCGAGCGCCCCCGCCACCGGGGAGCCTGCCGCCACCGATACCGTCACCGCCACCGGCACGGCCGCTGCCACCGGCACGGCTGCTGCCACCGGCACGGCCGCTGCCACCAGCACTGCGCCCGCCTGGCCGGCCGGCAGCGATCCCAACAATCCGACCCAACCGGCCGGCACCGACAAGACGGCGTGGACAACCTGGGAGGCCGCGGCCACCACGGCCCTGCCGACGCTCAGCTGCGCGGATCTGGAGCCCTACCGTGGTCTGGACGACCCCAGCAAGCCGTTGATCGCCTGCAGCGACAAAGGTGATGCCATCTACCTGCTGGACTCCACCCTCATCGCCGGCACCCAGATCAACACCGCCACGTCCGGCCAGAGCTCACAGGGCGCCGGATGGGTGGTCAACCTGTCGTTCAAGTCCGACGGCTATTCCACCTGGGCGTCGTACACCGCTTCGCACACCGGCACGCTGACCGCCATGACGCTGGATGGCCAGGTCATCTCCGCCCCGCGGATCTCCGGGCCGATCACCACCACCACCACGGAGATCTCCGGCTCGTTCACCCAGGCGTCGGCAGCGGCACTGGCCAACTCGCTGAAGTTCGGCTCGCTGCCGCTGGCCTTCGAGCGGGCCGAGTCGGTCAACGTCAGCGCCCAGCTCGGCCTGGAGTACCTGAAGGCCGGTCTGATCGCGGGCGGCATCGGGTTGCTGCTGGTGATCGTCTACTGCCTGATCTACTACCGGCTGCTCGGCGTGATCACGATCCTGTCGCTGGTGCTGTCGTTCGGGCTGGTGTACGCGATCCTGGTGCTGCTCGGTCGGTGGATCGGCCTCAGCCTGGACATGGCGGGCGTGGCCGGTTTGATCGTTGCCATCGGCATCACCGCCGACTCCTTCGTCATCTACTTCGAACGGATCAAGGACGAGGTCCGGGAGGGCCGCACATTCCGGTCCGCGGTGCCGCGCGGCTGGGCGCGAGCCAAGCGGACCATTCTGTCCGCCGATGCGGTCTCGTTCCTGTCGGCCGCGATTTTGTACCTGCTGGCCGTCGGTGAGGTCAAGGGATTCGCCTTCACCTTGGGCTTGTCCACGGTTCTCGACCTGGTGGTCGTGTTTCTGATGACCCACCCGTTGGTTCATCTTGCCGCCGGGTCGCCGCTCTTCGCGTCTACTCGTTGGTCCGGACTCGGCGGTGTGGCCAAGGCCGGTGCTCGTCAGCGGGAGGCCAACGCCCGACTGGGCGCCAAGGAGGTGTCGGTATGACGGACAACGGCAGCGAACTCCCCGGCACCGCCGACCAGACCGACCAGATCGTTTCGACGGCACACAAGCCATCATCGGACAAGCTGTACGGCCGTCGGGCAGGGTTTCTCAGCCGGCTGTCGACGGGCACGGGTGCGTTCAACATTCTCGGTCACCGCAAGGTGTACTACATCGTCTCGACCACGCTGGTCGTCGCCTCGCTGCTGTTGATCCTGTTCCGTGGATTCCACTTCGGTATCGACTTCGCCGGCGGGACGACGCTGCAATTCCAGCCCAATGCGGGCCAGGACATTTCCACCACCGAGGTCGCCCAGGTGGTGACCTCGGCCACCGGGGTGGAGCCGGACTCGGTGCAGACCGTCGGCACCCAAATCCAGGTGAGTTCGGCGACTTTGACGGTGGACCAGGTCGTCGCCGCCAAGGGCGCGATCAACTCGACATACGCGCCCTCGGGCGGCGTTTCCGATTCGGCGGTCTCGGAGACGTGGGGCTCGGAGATATCGCAGCGCGCGCTGATCGCGGTGATTGTCTTCCTCATCGCGGTCGCAGTCTTCCTGTGGATCCGCTACGAGAAACGCGTCGCCGTCGGTGCCGTCGTGTCCGTGCTGCACGACGTCATCGTCACCGCGGGTGTGTACTCGCTGGTCGGCTTCGAGGTGACCCCGTCGACGGTGATCGGGCTGCTGACCATCCTCGGGTTCTCGCTGTACGACACGGTCGTCGTCTACGACAAGGTCCAGGAGAACACCAAGGGTCTGACGTCGCTGACCCGCCGGACGTATCCGGAGGCCGCGAACCTCGCGATCAACCAGACCCTGATGCGCTCGATCAACACCTCGCTGATCGCGCTGCTCCCGGTGGCCGGGTTGCTGGTCGCGGGAGTCGTCATCCTGGGGTCCGGGACCCTGAAGGACCTGTCGCTGGTCATGCTGATCGGGATGATCATCGGCGCCTACTCGTCGGTGTTTCTCGCCGTTCCGGTCGCCGTCGATCTGAAGCTGCGCGACCCGCTGATCAAGGCGCACACCGCGCGGGTGCTGGCCAAGCGCAAGGCCGAGGGGCTGCTGGTGGACGCCGACGGCGACCCGATCGGCCGGGTGCCCGGGGTCTCGCCGCCCGGCAAGCGGCAGCGCGGCTCCCGCGCTGGGTCCGTGGCGGTGGCGGCCGGTATCGCGGCTACCCCGACGTCAACGGGACCATCCGGATCTCCGTCGGCCGGCTCGACGCTCACCCCCGGCGCCGCGCCCAAACCCGGTGCGAAACCCGTGCGTCCCCGCGGCGGTCCCGCCAGGGGGCCGACTGCCGGGTCGGCCGGCGGCAAGGCCGGATCCGGTGACGGCCAGCGGTCCGGCGGCAAGGGCCGCCCCACCGGCAAACGCGGCCGCTAGAGGGCTGAAGCGGCGGAGCCGTGATTTTTGAGTCGTGTTTTGGATGGTGGGGTCGGGTTCACGCGGCGAGTCCGGTTGTTCGTGTGAGGTC
>JADGOY010000234.1 GCA_017882715.1 Nakamurella sp.
CCCGCCGCTGCGGACCCGAGCGTCGTTATCGACGACATCCTCGGTGACGAAGCGCAACGAACTGGCATGCAAGCTCTTTCGAAGGTGAATATCTTCAATATCCTCTGCCTGCCCACGGCCCCTAGCAGTACGTGGGGCGCCGCCGATCTCGCCAAGGCCGTCAGTTTCTGCGCCGATCACCGAGCAATGCTGATCGTGGATCCGCCGACGACATGGACGACCGGAGCGAATGCGGTCCAGTTCGATACGGTGAACTCGAATGCAGCGGTGAGTTCTGCTTTGCCGAATGCGGCCGTCTACTATCCGAACTTGGTCCTCACAGGTTCTGACGGGCAGACGTTCCCGGTCGGTCCGAGCGGCGCCGTCGCCGGCGTTTGGGCGGCCACCGACGCGACTCGGGGTGTCTGGAAGGCACCCGCGGGCTTGAGCGCTTCGCTGATAGGGGTGGCCGACCTGTCGACCCATGTCGACGACACCGAGAGCGGCATCCTCAATCCCATCGCCGTCAATGCCTTGCGCAGCCTGCCGCTCGTCGGGCCTGTCGTGTGGGGTGCGCGCACGATGGTCGGTTCCGACGATCTGCCCAACCAATGGAAATACGTTCCGGTCCGACGAACTGCTCTGTTCATCGAGGAATCGTTGTTTCGGGCGCTGCGATGGGTGGTGTTCGAGCCCAACGACGAGCCACTGTGGGCTTCGATCCGGCTCAACGTTGGCGCATTCATGAACGGGCTGTGGCGTCAGGGCGCTTTCCAGGGAACCGCGGCGGCGGACGCATACTTCGTCAAATGCGATAAGGACGTTAACCCGCAGAACCAGATCGATCTGGGCATAGTCAATGTCGTGGTCGGCTTCGCACCGTTGAAACCGGCCGAGTTCGTGGTTGTCAGTATTCAGCAGCTGGCCGGCCAGCTCCAGGTATGAGGTGGTGACCGATGGCTGCAACCGCTCCGTTCAGCGTCAATGCGACTCGTCTGGACCCGTATAAGGGCTTCCGCTTCCGGTTGAAATGGGACGGCGTCTACATCGCGGGGATGAGCAAGGCCAGCGCGCTCAAGCGGACGACCGAAGTGGTCAAATTCCGTGATGGTGGCGACGAGAGCACGAGCCGCAAGAGTCCGGGCAGGACCGAATACGAGGCGATCACGCTCGAACGTGGCGTCACCCATGACACGACGTTTGAGCAATGGGCCAACAAAGTCTGGAATTACACGGACGCTCAGGCCCAGATGTCGGAAAAGGAGGTCTCACTCAAAGACTTCCGAAAAGACATCATTCTCGATGTCTTCAACGAGGCCGGGCAGAAGGTGTTGTCCTATCAGATTTTTCGTTGCTGGGTCTCGGAGTACCAACCGCTGCCCGAGCTGGACGCGAATGCGAACACCATTGCGATCCAGCACATCAAGCTCGAGAACGAGGGTTGGATCCGCGACCTTACCGTTGTCGAGCCTCAAGAGCCCAGCTTCGGCTAGGCCGCCGAGGGCAGCGCGACGATGATCCCTGCGCCAACATTGGCGAACGCCTGGGAACGCGGGGCGTCGCTGGCTGCTCCGGATCGGGCAGCCTCGTTGCTGGGCGAACTCGACCCGACCTGCGATGTCGGGGCGATGCCGGTCGGTCAATGCGACGCTCTGCTCTTCGAATTTCGGCGTGGGCTGTTCGGCGACGTCCTGGACGCGGTGGCGCGCTGCCCCAACTGCGCCGACCAGGTGAGCCTGCAGCTCGACCTTGCGGCTCTGCAACCACCTATCGCTGACCCACCCGGCGAGATACAGGTTCGAACCGGCGGATATCGAATCAGCTGCCGGCTTCCCCGCAACGCGGACCTGAGTGCACTGAGCCGGCTTGGTGCGGACGTTGCCCTGCAGGACATCGTCGGACGCTGCTTGATCGAAGCAAGGAGCGACGACGGCTCGCCTATTACGGCGCATGAGCTGCCCGACGACGTCGCCTTGGCAGTGGTCGAGGCGATGGCCGAGGCCGATCCCGCGTCGCACGTGCTGCTGAACATCGGTTGTCCGTGCGGTGCAACGTGGACCGATCAGCTGGACGTTCGAACCGTGCTGTGGACCGAGCTCGGCGCATGGGTCGGCGAGCTCCTACAGGATGTTCACCACTTGGCCATCGCATACCGGTGGTCCGAGCGCGACATTCTCGATCTGAGCCCGTGGCGACGCGCCTGGTATTTGCAGGCTCTCGGATGGTGACCGCATACCGGTCACGATTGCTTGCGATGACCCATCCCAACATCACACCGCGCCAGCGATCCCGTTTCGAGCCGCGATCCGGCGCCGGTGGGGCAGCGGCCGTCGACGTCACAGGGTTTGACCGCAGGACGCTCGACACCCCGGGGTCAGCCGGCGCAGGTTTCGACTTCGAGGGCATCGAGATCGAAGCATTCGACACCGGCGAGATGACCGACGCGGGGGCGGACTTCAGGACGACTGCCCCGCTCCGGCCGGTTGTCACCGACAGGCCGGACACCGGGCACGTGTTTGACCGACCCGGCTCGCAGAGCACAGACGACAATGCCGAGCCGGGCGGCACGACAGTGGATGGCCCGATCGCGACCAGCACCGGGACCGGCTCCGGTACGAATCCAAGCCTCGGCAACGCCGTCGCGAACCGGGCGGAACAGAATCAGAACGTACTGGACGGCCTCCGACGAGTCATCGAGCCCGCGGTGTCCTGGGCGGGCTCCCGGCTCGCGGAGGTTCGAAGAGACGGCGACCCCCCGGGTTTCAATGCGGTTCGGAACTCGGGAGAGAGTCCGGCGACCAGTGCGGATGCGCAGGTTCGGGAGGACAGCAGTGTCGAGCAGCCGGGTGGGTCAGTAGCGGCGCTGCGTGAGTCGGCGTTTCTCGAGTCGGAGACAGACGATCGGCAAGACGGCCAGGGCCGTCCGCACCTACCGGCAGAGGCGCTCCGGCCGACCAGTCGGACCGGACGGCAGACAGCCGGTGCGCCGTCCACCTCCGAAGGTGACGTCGGGAACGCCGCGCGCCTGGGCCAGGCCTCGGCCCCCCGAGCGGCAGTATCGACCGGCCCCGGGCAGCCCGCCTCGACCGTCGCTGCTGCCGCCGTTCCGCAGCGGCCGACCGACGGGACCGATCCGAGCTGGAGGCGGACCCTCACCGCCGTGCACGCAGCTACCTCGTCAACCCGCGAGCCTGCCCAGCGCAGGGAGCCGACCGATGCTGTGAGACCCGCGGCGGATATGCCACCGCGACCGCCGGCCGGCTCGCCGTACGCACGGCAGCCCCCGACGGAGAGCAGCGGAAGCCCGCTCGAGGTGACTGTGCGGATTGGCCGGGTGGAGGTACGCCCGATTGCCGCGGCGCTCCCGCCGCGTTCCCCGGCCACCGAACCGAGGGCGACCACCTCGCTGGAGGACTACCTGCAGGCCAGGATCAGCGGGCGGGTCGGATGAGCGGCTCGCAGGCGATCGCAGCCGTCACCAATGCTCTGCGGGTCCTCATTCAGACCCGGATCTCGGCGGACAGCGTTGTCGGCAGCGGCCAGGTCACGGCGCGGCCGCCAGATCTCGCGCGATCAGCTGGGGCAGGTAACCAGGTGAACGTCTTCATGTATCGAACGGCCATCGATGCCGCCTGGCGGAACCAGGACCCACCCACGGTCCGGCCTGGAGAGATCGCCCAGCCCGCGCTTCCACTGATCTTGTCGTACGTCATCACGGCCTACGGCGAGAACGACGACGAGATTCTGTCGCACCGGTTGCTCGGTCTGGCCATGGTGGCGCTCAACGACCAGCCGGTGCTCTCCAGGTCGCTGTTGCGGACAGCTCTGCCGGGCAGTGGTTTGGACACTCAGCCCGAACGGGTGCGTGTCGTCGCGCACCCGGTGCCGCAGGACGAACTCTCCCGGATGTGGTCGACCTTCCAGACCGGCTACCGGATCTCCGTGACCTACGACGCGGCGGTGGTCCTCCTGGACAGCCTTCCGCCCCCGACCACCGCCCTTCCTGTGCTGGCCGTGGGCCGGGGTGACACCGGTCCCACGGCCCTGCCGTCCCTGCCACCCGACCTGCCTGGCCTGCCCCCGCTGCTGAGCAGGATCGACTGGCCACCCGGACACCCAGTGGCGGTGACCGGCGATCTGCTGACCGTGAGCGGCCAAAGCCTCGGTGCGGTCACCGAGGTCCGTATCACCGGGCTGCGCTCGCCCCGGCCGGTAACGATTACGGCGCCCGCTCTCACCGTGTCCCCGGCTGGACTCACGTTTGTCGTGCCCAAGACCGTGGCCGCCGGTTCCCACGCGGTCAGCGCCGCCATCGGACCCGGGCCAGCCGACCAGGTCAGCGCGGAGCTGCCCTTCGCCGTCGCACCCACCATCACCGATCCCTCCCCGTTCTCGGCGACGATCCCCGCGGGCCAGGAGAACGGTTCGGTCCCGCTCACCGTGCACTGTGACCCGCCAGTGGTGGCCGGCCAAGATGTGGCGCTGATGGTCGGCTCGATGTCGGTGCCGCCCTCGACCACGCCACCCGCCGCGGCCTTCGACTTCACCATTCCCGGCATTGCGCGGGGGCGCCACCCCATTCGCCTACGGGTAGACCTCCAGGACAGCCTGCTGCTGCATGACGGACAGCCACCCACCTTCCACATGCTGGAGGTGACCTGATGCCGGTCCGAACCTGGGAGCAGGCGAACGCCGCCTACCTGGGCGCCGGACTGGACTGGCTGCGCGATTTACTCACAGCAGCGGCCGAGACGCCTACCTCTGATTCGACGGAGTCGGAGGCCGTCGCTTCGCCAGCCGAAACACCGTGGTGGGAAGGGCCCGACGACGGGACGACGCCTGCCTTGGAGATGCTCATCGACCGATTCGAGCTCTCTCGCTTCGAATCCCTGCTGCTGCTGCTTTGCGCAGCAATGGAACTCGATCCGGCGACCGCCGCGCGCTGCGCCCGAGCCAGTGGAGACACGCTGGCGACCGCGCCCACCTTCGCGCTCGCCCTGCGGGTCCTGCCCGATGCATCGTGGGACGTGGTATCACCGCATCGCCCGCTGCGGTTCTGGCGGCTGATCGAGGTCGCCGCCGGCCAGGGCCTGCCGCTGACCCAGGCTCCGTTGCGGGCGGACGAGCGGATCGTCAACTTCATCAAGGGTCTGAACGGTCTCGATGAACGGCTCGGCCACGTCACCCGGCGCTTGCCGCACCGGCTCGGCCAGGCCCTGACCGCCACACACGAGCAAGCGGTGACTCAGGTCCTGTCTGCCTGGCGGGAGTCGCCCGCCGATGGCCGGTTACCAATTGTCGAGCTGGTCGGAGCGGATCCACGCACCCGCCGACAGCTCGCCGCCGCCGCCGCCGACCGAGCCGGCCTCGAGCTGCTCGAGTTGCCGGTCGGACGGCTGCCGACCGGCGCCGCGGACGTGGCGGAGTTACTTCGGCTGCTCGATCGGGAGAGCGCGCTGCTGCCCCTCGCCTTCTACCTCGATCTCGCCGAGC
>JADGOY010000235.1 GCA_017882715.1 Nakamurella sp.
GCAACTGTGGCCCGGCGGACCCTGCGCCGCAGCGCAGCTCCGGAATTGACCGGGTCACCCACAGCCATGACGACAGCCACCTCTCCCAATTGTCAGAACGCGATCCCTCGACTTTCCACGGTCAGCCTGTGCCGGTGCTGTGCGTTTCGTGACGACACAGTGCAGGCAGCGACCGATTTCCGGCGGAGGAGATGGATTTCGGGACCAAAGTCCTGTCCGAGAGGGCCCGGAGACCCCTTATGCGGCAGGTGAAGCCGGATGGATAGTGCTGGTGAGGCAGGGCACTCCAGTGCTCGCCGCACCGAGGAGTCCCCCATGGACCCGATCTATCTGGCTGGCGTCAACGATCCCGCTACGTACATCAACTGGGGGTGGCTCTCCATCTCCGTCCCCAACCTGATCGTGATCCTGATCATGATCGTGCTGTTCGCGCTGGCCATCCTGCTTCCGTTCCCGAAGGGCCGGGACCGGTCATGACGGCCGACAGCCCGAATCCTGCGGTCGAGCCGGACAACGTGCAGGCAGTCGTGGATAGCCCTGCGGACGTCGACACCGGGTCGAGCGTCGGCTTGGACCCGACGGTCGACCCCGATCCCGGCATCGACCCCAGTTCGAGCATGTGGACCTCACGGCTGCGTCGGGCGTGGATGTCCAAGCTCCCACCGGACGAACTGCTGCCCGACCGTCAGCCCGCGTACGTCGCGTCGTGGATCTACGTCTTCGGGGTGCTCACGCTCGCGGCGTTCCTGGTGATCCTGGTGACGGGCCTCGTCCTCGCGTTCGCCGGACCGGCCTGGTATCACACCTCTTCACCGGGCCTGTTCACCAACAGCCTGCACTTCTGGAGCGTCCAGCTGTTCTTCGTGTTCATGGTCGTCCACCTGTGGGGGAAGTTCTGGATGGCCGCGTGGCGGGGACGCCGGGCGATGACCTGGATCACCGGTGTCGTCGCGTTCCTGGCCTCGATCGGGACCGCGTTCACCGGCTACCTGGTGCAGACGAATTTCGATTCGCAGTGGATTTCCTTCGAGGCCAAGGACGGCCTCAATGCCGTCGGCATCGGCGCCTTCTTCAACGTCGCGAACCTCGGGCAGATGCTGCTGCTGCATGCCTGCCTGCTGCCTTTGGTCGTCGGGGTCATCGCGGTGTGGCACGTGCTGCTGGTCCGGAGTCGCGGGGTGGTCCCGCCGATAGACACTGTGGACACGGAGTTTTCGGTTACCCCGGCCGATGGCGCGTCGGCGACGGAGGTGCGGCCATGACCACCCGGACCGCCGATCGAGCGCCGGCCGCGAAGCGCGCCGACATCGCCAGCCGGGAGTGGAAGGGTCCTTGGCGCCGCTACGACATCGTCAAGGAAGGCGTCATCGCCCTCGTTGTCGTCAGCATCCTGACCGTCCTGCTGGCCGGGCTGTTCAGCTCCCCCGACGAACCCCCATTGACGTTCCAGGGCTGGGCGACCAGCGCGCCGGACAACTTCTACGCCACCGCCGTCCAGGAATTGGCCGGCACCAGCACATCCGCCGGCTACGGGCCGCCGTACAACACCGCCGCCGACGGGATCTCCGTCGGACCCCTTGCGCCGCAACAGCGGTTCGGCGTGACCCACCCGGTCGACGCGGCCAACGACTTCGTGATCACCCCGTTGCGCAGCCAGCTGCAGTCGGCCGATGTGACCGATGCGCTGGCGACGTGGGATTCGGCGAGCTCGGACCAGCAGACGGCGTGGGCGACCGACTACGACACCGCGCTGACCGACGCCGACGGCGACGCCACCAAGGTCGCGGACGGCGATTACGGGCCGGTGCCGGTGCTGGCCCAGGGGCTGACGGACATGGCCTCCGCGGGTGCGCTGGACGGCATCCTGATGTCGCAGGGCGTGTTCTACCAGACCGACTTCACCAAGCAGATCCTGTTCCTCGGCGACGGTTCCTACTTGGACGATGCTGCCACCGCGGCGCACCTGCAGGGCAACACCTGGGGAATGATGAACGAGACCGGCAGCTACCCCGGCCAGGCCTGGCTGTGGCTGTACTCGTTCTGGTACCAGATCCCGCAATTCAACTCGGACAACCCCGACGATTACCTGACCAGCCACGCGGACGCGATCATTTTCTACATCATGGCCGTGCTGTCCCTCGTGCTGCTATTGCTGCCCTTCATCCCCGGGCTGCGGTCCATCCCGCGATGGATCCCCATCCACCGGCTGATCTGGCGGGATTTCTACCGCACCCAGCCCAAGTCCTGACGCGCCGACCCGTCACGCCGTTCTCGATTCGGGGCGGCGTGGTCGGCTGTCAGGGTCGCACGCGAGTCGTCAGACAGCCGCGGTCGGTGCCGACCGGTGCGGCCAAGGCCGTGCCCGCGTCCGTCCGCCGGGGGAGGCGGACAGTGAAACTGGTTCGTCCTGGCCGGCTCTCGACCGTCACGGCGCCCTCGTGGGCGGCGATGACGGCGGCCACGATGGCCAGGCCGAGGCCGGTCGAGCCGCCGGCCCGGGACCGGGAGGAATCGCCACGGACGAACCGGTGGAAGATCTCCGGTTGCAGGTGGGACGGAATGCCGGATCCGTTGTCGGTGACGGTGAGGACAACGTTATCGCCCGGTGCGCGCAACCGGCACATGACGAGCGTTCCGGGTGCGGTGTGGGTGCGGGCGTTCGCCAGCAGGTTGGCCAGCACCTGGTGTAACCGGGCCTGGTCGCCGATGGTCGCCACCGGTTCGTCAGGCAGGTCCAACTGCCAGCGGTGATCCGGCCCGGCGACCTGGGCGTCGGACACGGCGTCGATGACCAGCATGGTCAGATCGACCTGGTCGGTGGACAGCGGGCGTCCGGAATCCAGCCGGGCCAACAGCAGCAGGTCGTCGACCAGGGTGGTCATCCGGGCCGACTCGGACTCCACCCGGCGCAGCGCGTGGGCGACGCCATGGGGGTCGCTCACGTCGCGCCGGGCGAGTTCGGCGTATCCGCGGATCGCGGCCAGCGGGGTCCGCAATTCGTGGGAGGCGTCGGCGACGAATTGCCGGACCCGGGTCTCGGATGCGTGCCGGGCCGCCAGGGCACCCGAGACGTGGCCCAGCATCTGGTTCAGCGCGGCACCAACCTGGCCGACCTCGGTCCGCGGGTCGGTGTCCCGGGCGGGCACCCGGACACCCAGCCTGACCTCGCCGCGGTCCAGCGGCAGCGTGCTGACCTGCCGCGCGGTCGCGGCGACCCGATCCAAGGGCGCCAAGGAGCGCCGGACGATCCAGACCACCGCCGCTACCCCGGCCGACAATGCGATCCCGGTGACGAGGACCATGATCACAGCCAGTTGCACCAGGGAATCTCGCACCGTGCTCAACGGCAGTCCGCTGATCACCGTCGTGCCGTCGTGGGTGTCGGCGACCACCCGGTAGTCACCCACCCCGGGGATCGTGACCGTCGAAATCCGGCCGTCGGCCGGCAGCGCGACCAGAGCAGCATCGGCAGCCGCCGGCACGGCCGTGCACCCACCGGCGCTCGGAGCGGTCACGATCCCCGACGACACGACCTGGCCGCTCGCCACGGCTGCAACCAGCGCGCCGACGGGTTGTCCGAACCCGAAGCCTCGGGGCGCACCAGGACCTCCCGACGTCCCGGCGTCGGTGCAGGCCCAACCGGTGTTGATGGGCTCGCCTGGTCTACCTGACTGATCCGGGCCGGCGACGGACTGGTGGATCTGGGTGAGCTGCCCGTCCAACTGCCCGACGAGGTAGCCACCGAGGGAGATTTCGGTGGCCACTCCGATCACCGTGCACACCGCTGCGATGAAAAGGACAATGCCGACGACCAGCCTGGCCCGCAGCGTCCGCGGGCGGCGGAACCATCGCCGTCCGGACACGTCCGCGGTCGCCTCAGGTCGCTGCTCCGCCGACATCAACGGCGCCCTGGGACGGGTGGATCCGCGGAGTCCAGCCGCTGAGCTCCCCTGAGAACCGGACCAGGGCGGCAGGGGCCGATGCTCGTCATCCCAACAGCCTGCGGACCGGTGATATGCGGCGACCAAACCCCCGCTGTGCGGGGCCTGTGCGCACGAGCCGAGCCTGCGGCACCACCCAGCGGGGACCGACCTGACCCCAACGCGGGCATCGAGGTAGTCGAGGAATCGAGGGAACGGAAGCGGATGACCCACGATCGGACCACAGGACCGCGGGATTGCCGATGAACCCGTGGTGTACTGGTCCTGGCGTCGCAGGTCCTGGCCTTGTCACCGGGTTCAGCCGAACGGGGGTGGCGATGGTCACCGGGTGGGCGCAGCGGTTGCCGCATCGGCACACGGCGCCGTTCTCGTTGCTGCTTGCCCCCCCGATGATCTTGGCAGCCGACGCCGCCCGGCTCTGGCTGTCGCTGCGATGAACCACCTCGGCGCGAACCTGGAACCGCCCACCGTCACGGCGAACGGAGGCGGATCACCCGTGCGGGTGGTCGTGCTGACCGCATCCGTCGGTGCCGGGCATGACGGGCCGGCCAAGGAAATCGCCGCGCGGCTGATTGCGGCCGGCCATCAGGCCCACCTGGTGGACCTCGTCGAACTGGCGCCTGGCGGCGCCGGCAGGTTGCTGCGGGAGGCTTTTCGGGCGGAACTGGCGTGGGCGCCCCGCAGTTGGGGTCGGCTGTACGACGCGACGGACCGTGGCCGTTCGGGCGCCCGGGCCGGCGGCTCGGGCGCCCTGGCCGCGCTGGTGCGACTGGTGGTGCGACGGCTGCACAGCATCATCGCGGGAGGACCCGGCCCTCGGGCCGCGGCAGTGGTCTCGACCTACCCGCTGGGCGGGCATGCGGTAGCGGCGGTTCGCCAGCGCGATCGACTGCGGATTCCGCTGATCAGTTATGTCACCGATCCGGCCGCGCACGGGAGTTGGGTGGTGCCGGATACCGATCTGTACCTGGCCGGATGGGCGAGCACCGCCGAGCAGCTGTGGCGGCACGGTCCCGCGCCTGTCCGGATCATTGTGCCAATCGTGCGCGCCGAGTTTCACCTGCCAGCCGATCCCGGCACGGTCAGTCGCATCCGCCGCGAGTTCCGGCTCCCGCCGGGACCGTTGGCTCTGGTGATGTCAGGGTCGTGGGCGGTAGGCAACGTCGCGGCCACCGTCACCGATCTGCTGGCCCTGGCAGGGCCGTCACCGGTGGTGGTCTGCGGGCGCACCGATCGGCTCCGTCACCGGATGACCGGCATTCCCGGAGTCGTACCGCTGGCCTGGGTCTCCGACGTGGCCGGTCTGATGCACGCCTGCGATGTCGCGATCTTGAACTCCGGCGGCCTGTCGCTGGCCGAGGCCACGGCGGCGGGTCTGCCGGTGATGCACTACCGACCGCTGATCGGACAGGGCGTGGCGAATGCGGTCCTCGCCGACGCCGTCGGCATCGCCGAATGGCCCCGGACCCGACAGGCGCTGGGAGCCGCGCTCGGCCAGGTCCGACCGGTGAACCGACGTCCGGGTGAC
>JADGOY010000236.1 GCA_017882715.1 Nakamurella sp.
CTCAGCAGATCCTGGGCAATTGTTCGCCGATCGGCAGGTCCACCACTCTGGTGCCGCCCAGCCCGGTCTTGCCCACCACCATTCCGGGATGGTCCGCGACACACCGCCCGATGACGGCGGATTGCCTGCCGTGCTCGTGATTCCGCATGGCGGCGAGCACCATGTCCGCGTCCCGCTGCGCGACCATGGCGATCAGTTTGCCCTCGTTGGCGACCTGCAAGGGATCGAGGCCGAGCAGGCTGCAGGCGTTCCCCACCACTTCCGGGATCGGCAGGTCGCGTTCCACCAGCGCCACCCCGACGCCCGCCGCCTTGGCGATCTCGTTGAGCGCCGCCGCGACGCCGCCGCGGGTGGGGTCGCGGAGCGCGTGGATGTCGGCGCCGGTCGCGATCATCGCCTGCACCAGACCGGACAGCGGTGCGCTGTCGGTTTCCACGGTGGTGCCGAACTCCAGGCCCTCCCGGCAGCTCATGATCGCCACCCCGTGCAGGCCGATCGGGCCGCTGACGATCACCACATCGCCGACGGCGGCACGCCCGGGTCGGATGTCGACGCCGTCGGAGATCACCCCGATGCCCGCGGTGTTGATGAACACCCCGTCGCCGTGTCCGGCGTCGACGACCTTGGTATCGCCGGTGACGAGCCGAACACCGGCAGCGGTTGCGGCCTTGCCCATCGCGGTGGCGATGCGGTTGATGTCGGCCAGTGCCGTGCCCTCCTCCAGGATGAAGCCGGTCGACAGGTACAGCGGGCGGGCACCGGACATGGCCAGGTCGTTGACGGTGCCATTGACCGCCAGGTCGCCGATAGTGCCACCGGGGAAGAACATCGGTTTGACCACGTAGGAATCGGTGGAGAACGCCAACCGGCCCGCAGTGGCGGCGAGCACCGCCGAGTCACCGAGTTCGGCGTCCGCCGCAGCGCCGAACGCCGGCAGGAACAGGTGCTCGATCAGTTCGGCGGACATCGCCCCGCCGCCACCGTGACCCATCACGATGGTGGGCGAATCCCGCAGCGGGACCGGGCAGGCCCAGCCGTCGAAATTGGGCGTGGCTTCCCCGGTCGACATCACGGCATCCTCGACGAGTTCAGGCATGTCCACCCACCGGGGTGAGTTCCAACCGGCGGTACAGGTAGTAGGCCGCGCAGGCCCCCTCGGAGGACACCATGGTGGCGCCTAGCGGGTTCCGCGGTGTGCATTCCTTCCCGAAGGCCGCGCACTCATGTGGCTTGATCAAGCCCTGCAGCACTTCCCCGGACCGGCACAGCGTCGATTCGTTGGTACGGATACCCCTGACGTCGAAACGGTTCTCGGCATCGAATGCGGCGTACTTCGCCGACAGCCGCCATCCGCTGCCGGGGATCATGCCGATGCCACGCCAGGTGCGGTCGGTGCGCTCGAACACGTCGGTCAGCATGGCCTTTGCCGCGGGATTGCCGTCGGTGCTCACCGCCCGCTGATAGGCGTTCTCCACTTCGTGACGGCCCGACTCCAGCTGCAGCACGGTTCGCCGGATCCCCTCCAGGATGTCCAGCGGCTCGAAGCCGGTGACGACGATCGGCACCCGGTACTTCGCGGCCAGCGGCGGGTATTCGGTCGTGCCCATTACGCTGCAGACATGCCCCGCAGCGAGAAACGCTTGCACGCGGCAGGTTGCGGACTCCATGATTGCCGCGATGGCCGGCGGCACCAGGACGTGGGACACCAGCAGCGAGAAATTCTCGATACCAAGGCGCTTCGCCTGATACACCGTCATCGCGTTGGCCGGGGCGGTGGTCTCGAAGCCGATCCCGAAGAAAACCACCTGGCAGTCAGGGTTTTCCTTGGCGATCTTCAACGCATCCAGCGGCGAGTACACGACGCGAACATCGCCGCCGTTTCCCTTGATCCGGAACAGGTCCTGACTGCTGCCCGGCACCCGCAGCATGTCCCCGAAGGAGCAGAAGATCACGTCGGGCTGCGCCGCGATGGCCAGCGCACGGTCGATGATCTCCAACGGCGTCACGCACACCGGACAGCCAGGACCGTGGATCATCTCGATCTCATCGGGCAGCAGCTGGTCGATGCCGTGCCTGATGATCGAGTGGGTCTGACCGCCGCAGACCTCCATGATGGCCCAGCGCCGGGTGCAGGTTGCCCTGATCCGATCGAACAGCGTGGCCGCGAGGTCGGGGTTGCTGAACTCGTCGAGGTATTTCATCGCGCGGCTCCGTTCCGAGTTTTTCCGTTGTGGCTGAACGTGTTCGCGACGACGCCGTCCGGGATGGGCTCGCCGGCCTGTTTGGCGGCCAGCGCGAATCCGTCGCCGAATTCCTCGTGCAGCAAGCCCATGTTCTCGAAGTTCGCCAACGTCGCGAGCGCCGATTCCTCGTCGAGTTTCTGCAATGCGAACCCGACGTGCACGATGACGTAGTCGCCGACGGCGGTGTCCGGGACGTACTGCAGGCACACCTGTTTCACCACACCACCGAAGTCCACTTCGGACATCAGGGTGTCGTCGGCCTCGAACAGCCGCAGAACCCGGCCCGGTACGGCAAGGCACATGGCACAGTCCTCTCAGTCAACTCAGTCAACTGCTCATCCGGAGAATCAGCCCGACTCGTCCCCGCCAGCACTTGCCCGAGCGCCAGACCGCCGTCGTTCGGCGGTACCCGTCGGTGCCGGAGTACCGTGAAGCCGCTCCGCCGCAACGCGACGCACAGCTCGCCGAGCAGCAGCGCGTTCTGGAAGACGCCGCCGGTCAGCGCCACGACGGTCAGCCCCGTCTCTTGGTGCGCCCGCTCGGCGCACTGCACGGCCAGGTCCACCACCGCGGCATGGAACCGGGCGCCGATCAGCCCGGTGGCCGCCCCGGACCGGAGGTCACGAACGACGTCCCGGATCACCGGCCCTGGGTCGGCCAGCCGCCCGGCATCGGCGGTGCCGGTGGCGTCGACTGCGTCGGTGGATGGCCGCAGTTGGAACCGGTAATGCGGCGCGCCGGACTCGCCTCGGGACACGCCCTCCAGTTCGATGGCAGCCTGCGCCTCGTAGTCGGCGTGCTGCCGGACCCCGGCCAGTGCGCTGACGGCGTCGAAAAGCCTTCCCATGCTGGAGGTCCGGACGCAGCCGAATCCGGTCAGCAGTTGCCGGCGCAGCACCGCGAGTTCGCCGGCCGGGCAGGCAGCCACCGGCGGTAGGTCCTCGTCCCATGGCAGGCCGGCGGCCCACAGGTGCGCCAGTGCCATCCGGTAGGGGCGCTCCACGGCGGCGTCACCGCCCGGCAACGGCACGTAGGCCAGGTGTGCGAAGCGGCGGAAGCCGGCGTAGTCGGCCAGCAGTACCTCGCCGCCCCAGACCGCTCCGTCCGCTCCGTAGCCGGTGCCGTCGAACGCGATGCCGATCACCGGAATGGCGCCGTCGACGCCGTTCTCGGCCATCACCGAGCAGATGTGGGCGTGGTGGTGCTGCACGGTGCGCAGCCGCCGGCCGGCGCGATGATCACGCGCCCAGCGCACCGACCGGTAGCCGGGATGGCGATCGGAGATCAGCAGCTCCGGCTCGACACCGGTGAGCGTTCCCAGCCGGACAGCGTTGCGCCCCATGGTGTCCAGCGATCGGAGGTCGTCCAGGTCACCGACGTGCTGACTCATCCACGCGTACCCGTTCTCCGCGACGCACGAGGTGTTCTTCAGGTCCGCGCCAACCGCCAGGGTGGCGGGCACAGGCCGCGGCAGCGGGAGGGGCAACGGCACGTAGCCTCGGGAGCGGCGGATCGGCAGCACCTCGCCGTCCACCACTCGGCACACAGAATCGTCGCAGGGCACATGAATATCCCGGTCGTGCCGGAGCCAGCCGTCGACCAGCGGCGCCAGGTTCTCGATCGCCGCGGCATCGTCGGTGACGATCGGCTCACCGGAGAGGTTCCCGGACGTCATCACCAGCGCGTCGGGTCCCGGCTCATCGTCAGACAGGCCGAACAGCAGCGTGTGCAGCGGCGTGTACGGCAGCAGCAGACCAACATCAGGGTTGCAGGGGGCTACCAACGGACTGAGACCGGAACCGGCCCGGCGGCGCAGCAGCACTATCGGCCGGGCCGGGTCGCTGAGTAGGTCGGCCTCCGCGCGGCTCACCTCGGCGTGCCGGCGGGCCGCTGCCAGGCTGCCGACCATCACCGCGAACGGCTTGTCCCCTCGGCGCTTTCGCATCCGCAGCCGGGCGACTGCCGCCTCGTTACGGGCGTCGCAGACCAGGTGGTACCCGCCCAGACCCTTGACGGCCAGGACGTCGCCGGCGGCGGGCGTGCGCCATCGCGGCGTCATCACCGTGCACGGCGTGTCCGGTCGGGCCGGCCCCGCCGCTGCCGTCATGGAACTCCAACCGCGGACCGCACTCGGGGCAGGCGATCGGTTGGGCGTGGAACCGCCGGTCGGTGGGATCCCGGTACTCCTTCGCGCAGGTCGGGCACATCGGGAAGCCCGCCATCGTTGTGCAAACCCGGTCGTAGGGCAGGGCGGTGATGATGGTGAATCGGGGCCCGCAGTTGGTGCAACTGACGAAGGGATGCCGGTACCTGCGGTTCGTCGGATCAATCAGGTCGGCCAGGCATTGCGCGCAGGTCGCTACGTCGGGCGAGGCCAGGGTGCGGCCGGTGCCCGAGCAGGCGCTGTCGCCGATGCTGAATCCGGTCCGTCCCTCTGGTGCCAGGCCGGTGACGGTGACCTGCTCGACGATGGCCAGCGGCGGCGGATCGGCCAGCAGAATTCGTTGAAATTCGTCCAGCACTGCCGGGTCTCCCTCGACCTCGATCAGCACTCCGTTGCTGTCGTTGACGACCGTGCCCGCGAGCCCCAGCGCGGTGGCTGCAGCGTGCACGAACGGCCGAAAGCCGACGCCCTGCACCAGTCCGCGCACCGCGATCCGCAGTCTGCTGCGCTCCACACCGCCGGCAATCCCCGGCCTGCGTTCCGCTGTGGACCTCCGCACCGCGGTGCTCATGGGCCGGGAACTCCGTGCTCGTCCCTCGCCCGGCCCATCATTTCCAGGCCGGACAGCGCCCGTTCGGCGACCTCCTGGTCGACGACCTCAACGGCGAATCCCAGGTGAATGATCACCCAGTCGCCGGGGACGACGGGTTCCTCCAGCATGCCGACATTATCTGCCTACCTTGCCGACCACGTCGACCAGTGCGATCTGATCGGCGTACCCGTCGACCATCTCGACCACCCGTGCGGGGATTCCCAGGCACATGGGTCACCGTCCGCCGGCGGTGGCCGGCAGTTCCGACTGTTCGGACAGCAGACGGAGCACGGCGTCGGTCGCCGGTTCCACGGCCGCCGCCACCGCGCTGGACAGCCCGATGCGATCGCTCACGTCCGCCGGTTCGCAGCGAGAGCGGGACAAACCGTGGGAGGCTACGCGGCCTGGTCCTGCCGGGCGGTGTGGGTGAAGCCGGGGTACCAGCGTCGGTAGTCGTCGGTGAGGGTGTC
>JADGOY010000088.1 GCA_017882715.1 Nakamurella sp.
GCGACGCCATGACGACGTGGCGGTTCTGCGTTATCGCGCATTCGGCAAACATGCCGTTGAAATGAACCCATAGGCGCCAGATGTAAGGCGAATGGTAACAAGTTGTGGTGTAGGCGCCGGCTCCATTGGCTGTGTAGCCAGCTACACCGACCCAGCACCCCGGAGCCAGTCACGCTGCTTATCCGAGGGTCCGGTACAGCGCGTTTCCGTACCTCCGCCACTGACCCCGGATCCGCGGGTTTCGACTCGTGGCCGAGGAAGGTTCGCCTCATGCCACCACCGGACGGCGACAAGGCCGTCAGTGTCCGATCGCGGTTCCCCGGCCGAGCAGGACCAGCGTGCCTGCCTGGTCGACCTGCTGATAACCCTGCGTCAGGAGTTCGTGCCTGCGCTGGTGGATCCAGTTCCGGTTCGAACCGAAAGTGTCCGATTCCAGGTAGAGGATCACCCAGTCGGCCTGCAGTGGTAGGTATGTCGAGTCCTCCCACTGTGGTGTCGCCATCAGTGCGGGGTTGCGGTCGGCCACGTTGCCCAACAGGCCGACATCGGAAATCACCGTGGCACCGGGCGGGATTTCGTCGATGAGGTGGCCGGCGTCGTCACACCATGGGCACGGCAGCCCGGCGGCGGCAAAGGTCTCCGGCGTCTGGCTGTCCTGCACGTTGAAGTCCAGGAACATCGCCAGGCCGAACACCGCGGCCAGTCCGGGGGCGCTGGACCACCACATGCGGATCCGGTCGACGGTGATGCCCAACCTCAGGCGCCGCTGCTGTACGGCCAGGATCAACGCCATGAAGCAGACCACCATGAGTGGGGCGTCGTAGTAGAACTTCATCTGCAGATACACCGCGCGGTCGGAGGCGAACCGGGCGAGCAGGGTGGGCACCATCACCAGGATCAACGGTGATCGCAGGCCCAGCGCAGCCGTCACCGCGAGGGCGCCGAGCAGGGCGAGTCCGTCGAGGCTGTGGATGTTTGCCACCGCGGAGCCGATGAGCCCCGACAGGAAGGACCCACCGGCATCGTCGGCGCTGGAGGCGTCGAAGTAGGTGTACTGGCCGTAGTAGCTGAAGAAGGGAATGACGACCAGGGTGAGCAGCCCGAATGCGACGACGCTGGTGGACAACAGACCCAGTGCCCAGCGCCATAGTCTGCGTGCCGCGAAGACCAGTGCGATGCCGGCGATGAACAGCGGTGTGTCCTCTTTGACCAGCAGCAGCGCTGCGCACCAGGTCAGCATCCAACCGAGCCGCTCGTCGATCAGTGCCTCCAGTGCCAGCGCCAGAAAGGCAACGGCGAAACACGCCTCGTGGAAGTCGAAGTCGATTACCTTGAGCATGCCCCAGGACAGGGCGAACGCGATGCCGAGGTAGTAGCCGAGTCCGCCCAGCCGCCGTACCGCGACCCGAGTCACCACGTGCACGCCGACCGCGAGGAACAGCGCCTGGGCGACGAGCAGGGTGAGCACGCTGGGCCAGATCCGATAGAACGGCGCGACGACGGCGATGATCGGGCTGAAATGATCACCGAGGATGTTGAACGGAGCCTGCGACTTGACGAGCACGTCGGGTGCGCGGCCCTGGGCGTAATTGGCGATGGCCTGCTGGAAGATCGTGATGTCCAGCGATGTCTTGAACTGCTGTTGCCGCAACACCGATTCGACGGTGTAGAAGACGAATGCGGCCACGCTGATGATCCAGATCGCCAGGCGACGTGCGGCCGGCGTGGCCCGATCTGGAATCGGACGGAAACCGAAAGCGCCGGCCGGGTCGCCAGCGTGCGCCGATGCCGTCAGCCGCGCCGCGCCTGCGTTCATCGTGACGCCCCTTCGCGTGCAGAAACAGCGGTCGGGTCTCCTTGTGCTCGTCCGAGCACTGCGGGCGGGCCGGACCGCTTTTCGGAGCGAGCGAAATGGATGATGGGCGCGGTTCAGCTGCGGTGCTGGTGCTCGATCCCGTCGCAGCGGCTGAGAGCCGGTCGACCGCATGGTCTGCGTGCGGGGCCGCTCACATGTTACTGAGACCCCAGCGAAGGCCCGCCGCCGGATCATCGGTTACTACCCGGCCGCTGGTTTGTGCCCATCCGCCCTGGTCATCACCAGGCCAGGAGGCGTCGCGGTGTCACGACGAAGCCGACTGACGCTCCGTGCGCAAGGGTGGGGCACGCCCGGGGCGGCTGCAGCGTGCTGGCCGCCCACAGGGCCAAGTCCGAGGTGTGTCGTCAGGCCGAAACCTGGTTTCCGCGGCCAGCAGCAACTCCGCGATGTCGATCTTGCCCATGGCCAGCATGGCCTCGCCGGCGCGCTGCACCGGCCCGACTCGGGGTCCTGGAGCAACTCGGGGAGCATGATCGGCACCCACCTGCCACGAAACCCCAAACCGGTCCTCGAGCGAGCCGCACGGCCCTTGCTCGCCGCCCTCGGGTTTGTGTTCCAGGGACGACCGTCGGTATGCACCAGACTCATCGGCGTGGGCCCGGCAATGAGTGCGCGGCCCAACGTGTTCGTGCAGCCGGCCGGCGTCAGGGCCGCGGGTGATCGCCGGTCGCACCGTCGATCAGCGCCCGCAGGATGTCCAGGTGGCCCGCGTGCCGGGCGGTCTCCTCGATCATGGACGAGAACCCAGCGCAGCGAAACTCTCTCGCCGAACCAGGCGGTACCGAGGGCATCGACATCGGGTTCCCAATCACCCGGTCGGCGGCGGTGCAACTCGCTCGTAGAACGCGGGAATGTCGGCGGTGCTCTCGTGCGGCTCGACCCGCAGGTCTGTGTCCGGGTCGTCTTCGTCGAACGGAGGGACCTCGGTTTCGCGGCCCAATGTCTCGCACCATTCGTACTCGACGCTGGCCAGGTGCTCCACCGGGTCGAGCAGATTCGTTCCGAACGGGGTCATCGGCCGGCGGAGCTGCCCGTCGTCCAGCCCGTCGAGCTTCCACCGCACGACATCGCGGTGACGAGCGAGACTGGGCTGCAGGCTTTGCTTTTCGTCGCCGGTGAGCGGCATGCGCTGCCCCACGTCAGTGCCCGCGGACGACCCAGTCGTCCAGCTGCGGCGCCACTGCGCCGATGGTCGCGTCGTCGCCGTGACCGGTGTGCACGACCGTCCCCGGTGGGAGGGTCAGCAGCCGATGCGAGATCGAGTCGATGATCGTCGGGAAACCCGGGAACGAGCGTCCGGTTGCGCCCGGCCCGCCCGCGAACAGGCGTCACCGGTGGAGACCGCCCCCGGCGCGGGAACCGACGACAGGCAGACCGAGCCCGGAGAGTGGCCGGGAGTGTGCAGCACGGTGGCCACCACCCCTTCGAGGGTCATCGTTTCTCCGTCGGTGGGGTCGTCGTCGGGCTGGCGGTCGCGGAGGGTCATTCCCCAGAGCGGCGCGTCCGCGGGGTGCAGCAGGATCGGCGCACCGGTGCGATCGGCCAGCGCGGGTGCGGCATCGATGTGGTCGTCGTGGCCGGTGGGTGCACAGGATCCCGATCACCGGGCGGTCGCCGACGGCGCCCATGATGGCGTCGGCATCGCGTGCGGCGTGGATGACCAGCACATCGCGGTCGTTGCCCAGCAACCAGACGATGTTGTCGACGTCCCAGGTTCCGCCGTCCAGGCTGAACCTCCCCGACGTCCCCAGCTTGTCGATGCGGACCGTCACGCGGCGCCCCCCAGACCGGTGTACAGCGGATGCCGTCTGGCCAGGGCGGTCACCCGGGACCGCAGCGATTCCTCCAGTTCGGGAGCCAGCAGACCGACCGGCGCGACCAGGGCGTCTGCGATGATGTCCGCCACGTCGACGAAGTCGCGGTCGGTGAAGCCGCGGGTGGCCAGGGCCGGGGTGCCGATCCGCAGACCGGATGTGACCATCGGCGGCCGCGGGTCGAACGGCACCGCATTGCGGTTCACGGTGATCCCGATCTGGTGTAACCGGTCTTCCGCGGCCTTGCCGTCCAGGTCCGAATCGCGAAGGTCGACCAGGACCAGGTGCACGTCGGTGCCACCGGTCAGCACCTTCACCCCGGCATCGGCCACGTCGGACTGGATCCAGCGCTCGGCGAGCAGTCGCGCGCCGCGGACGGTCCGCTCGTTGCGTTCGACGAAGGAGGGATCGGCGGCCATCTTGAACGCGACCGCCTTCGCCGCGATCACGTGTTCCAGCGGTCCGCCCTGCTGGCCGGGGAACACCGCCGAGTTGATCTTCTTGGCGATCGCCGGGTCGTTGGACAGGATCGCGCCGCCCCGCGGTCCGCCGAGAGTCTTGTGCGTGGTGGTGGTCGTGACGTGGGCGTGCGGGATGGGGGAGGGGTGCAGCCCGGTGGCCACCAGCCCGGCGAAGTGCGCCATGTCAACCATCAGGTACGCGTCGACCTCGTCGGCGATCTCCCGGAACCGCTCGAAGTCCAGGTGCCGCGGGTAGGCCGACCAGCCTGCGATGATCAGTTTCGGGGAGAACTGCCGGGCGAGGCGGCCGACCTCGTCCATGTCGATGCGATAGTCCTCCTTGGACACCTCGTAGGCGGCGACGTTATACAGCAAGCCGGAGAAGTTGATCCGCATGCCGTGGGTCAGGTGGCCGCCGTGGGCCAGTGAGAGTCCCAGGATGGTGTCGCCGGGCTTGATCAACGCCTGCATCGCGGCGGCATTGGCCTGCGCGCCCGAATGCGGCTGGACGTTCGCAAACGGGGCGTTGAAGAGAGCTTTGAGTCGATCGATCGCCAATGTCTCGATGACGTCGACGTTCTCGCAGCCGCCGTAGTAACGGCGGCCGGGGTAACCCTCCGCGTACTTGTTCGTCAGCACGCTGCCCTGCGCCTGCATCGCCGCAACGGAGGCGAAGTTCTCCGACGCGATCATCTCCAGGGTGTCCTGCTGGCGGCGCAGTTCGTTCGCGATGTATTCGGCGACCTCCGGGTCGGCGACCTCCAGCGGTGCCTCCAACCCGGGCCATGGGGCCGCGTCGCCGGCTGCGCTCGCCGGCCTTTCCCCTGCCCTAGCCGGTGTGGCTGGTGGTGTGACAGCGTCCACGTCAGTCGTCATGACGGGTTTCTCCCTCGATCAGCGCCCGGTAGGGCGCTCGTCCGCGGGTCGTCACCCGCCTTGCCCGAGACTCCACCGTAGTCGGCTCGGGGCCGACTTCCGGAATCGCGTCGTGCGCGGGAGTTGCGGCGGGGGGCATCGGGTGGCCCCTGCCACTATGCCGCCGAGATCGCGTCGGGAGCGTTGCAGCCGCAGCAGGTGACCGCCGATGTCGTGTGACGCGGCAGACCGCGCGGATCATGTTCGTCGGCGCGGATGAACTTTGCGGCTTTGGGACGGGTGGTACTCGAGTCAACCGCTTCATCCGCGCTGGCGATGTTGATCCGCGCGACCTCAGACTCAGCCGCTGCCGAGGTAGGTCAGCACCCCGTTCGCCAGTCCCTGCGCGACCTGCTGCTGACCGGCCGGTGAGCTCATCAGATCGGCGTCGCCGGCGTTGCGCATGTTGCCAGCCTCGATCATCACGGTCGGGCGCACCGAGAGGTTCAGCCCGGCCAGGTCGTTGCGGGGCCACAGGCCCGCGGACCCGAGGCGATTGGACGGCGACAGGCCGATGCCGCTCAACCCGTCCCGGACGTTCACCGCGAGAGCATGCGACTGAGCGGCCATCTGGGCGCCGGCCGGATCCTGCTCGGCGGTCATCACGTAATAACCCCGGGCGGAGGGGTCTTCACCGTCACCGTGGATGGACACCACCACGTCGGCGTTCGCGTCGTTGCCGATCTGCGCGCGCTTGTTCACGCAGGGCCCGACGCCGTCGTCACTGTCCCGCGTCATGACGACGGTGATGCCGTTTGCCTCGAGCTTGGGCCGCAGATAGTTCGCGACGTTCCAGTTGAACTCGTATTCGGGGTACCCGTCGTTGGTTGACGTCCCGGTGGTGTTGCACGGCTTGGTCTGGCCGAATCCAGCCTCCACCAGCTGATCGATGATCTCCGGGTGCTCGTTGTTCGCGCCGTTGTGACCCGGGTCGATGACGACCACAGTGCCGCTCTGCACCGGTGCAGGCGCGGGGGCGGGTGCGGGCGCGGGGGCGGGGTTCGGGTCCTGCGCAGGCGCGGGTGCGGGCTCCGGTGCGGGCGCCGGCGCCGGTTCGGCCTCTGCAGCGGGCGAAGTGTCCGGTGCCGGAGCGGGTTCGGGTTCGACCGGTTGCTCGGAACTGGACGGCGACACCATCGACGTGGTGTCCGGCGATGGGCTCGGCTCGGCGCTGGACAGGCCGGGCACCGTGATGAGCGGGCCGGATGGCGGTGCGCTGCTCGACGTCGTGGTTTCGCTCACCTGAGTGCTCATCGGCGCAGCCTGGTCGGTTGGTGCCGCGCAGGACGCGATGACGCAGGCCAGAGCGGCCACAAACGCAGCCGTGACGAACGGCGAACGGGCACGCATGTGTTCACTGTGCCATCGCGGTGGGTTCTGATGAGGGAGGTTTGCGGTGTGGATCGACTTGACGGGGTCGCGCACTACGCTGGCGATGACCTTGCGGGCCCCGTTCGTAGCCCGTTCACACCTGGTTCTGACGGTCGGCTGGCCACCGTGCCGGTCGCCGGACGTCGTGGGGTGCGCGCAGGCCGCCTGCGCCGATCGAGTTCGTAGAGGGGAAGTCGTCTGATGATGCCCGGTATGCCTGATCTCACGCAGATCGTTCTGAAGGCCCAGCAGATGCAGGCCGAGATGGAGCGTGCCCAGGCCTCGCTAGCCGTTGCCGAGGTCACCGGGTCGGCCGGAAGTGGTCTGGTGACCGCAGTAGTGGCGGGTGGGGGAGAGCTGCGCAGCATCCGTATCGACCCCTCGATCGTCGATCCGGCCGACGTGGAAACACTCGAGGACCTGGTGGTGGCGGCAGTGCACGACGCCAGGCGAGCCGCCGAGGAGTTGGCCACCACCACGATGGGATCGGTTGCCGGCGGCTTGGCCGGCTCCCTGGACCTCTCCTCCCTCGGGCTGCCTGGTATGGCGTTCCCCGGGTTCGGCGGACCAGCGGCCGACGAAGACGAAGACGAAGACGAAGACGACGACGAAGACGAAGACGACGACGAAGACGAAGACGAGTATCAGGATGACGAAGTCGTCGACGTAGACGCCCCGGATGCTCAGCCCGGCCCGGAGCAGCTGCCGCCTGGTATCGGTTCCTCCGCCGACCGCGGCGAGGTCTGATCCTCCGTGTATGAAGGCCCGGTTCAGGACCTCATGGACGAACTCGGGCGGCTACCGGGTATCGGCCCGAAATCCGCGCAGCGCATTGCCTTTCACCTGCTGACCGCCGACCCGGTTGATCTCACCCGGCTGCAGAGCGCGTTGCAGCGGGTAAAGGAGGAGGTGCGGTTCTGCGAAGTGTGTGGGAATGTCGCCGCGGAGGCTCGGTGTCGGTACTGCACGGATCCACGCCGCGACGACGCGGTGATCTGCGTCGTCGAGGAGCCGAAGGACGTCGCGGCGATCGAACGCACCAGGGAGTTTCGGGGTAAATATCACGTGCTGGGCGGCGCGATCTCGCCGATCGACGGCATCGGCCCCGACCAGCTGCGCATCGCCCCGCTTCTCACCCGCATCGCGGAGCCCGGGGTTCGCGAGGTCATCCTGGCCACCGACCCCAACCTGGAAGGCGAAGCCACGGCTACCTACCTGACCCGGCTGCTGCGCACGTTCCCGGGTTTGTCCGTCACCCGGCTGGCCAGCGGCCTGCCCGTGGGTGGGGATCTCGAATACGCCGACGAGGTGACCCTGGGTCGTGCCTTCTCCGGGCGGCGCTCGGTGGACGCCTGAGCTGAGAGTGTGGGCCCCCTGGGCCCGGCGGCGGCTGCCGTGACGGCCGCACGGTTGCTGCTCGATCGACGGCCGGGGCTGGGCACCGCCCGCCAGGGTGTGGTGGACGGACCGTCCGGCTCGGGCAAGAGCACGTTCGCGCGGATGTGGGAGGAGCAGATCCGCGCCGCGGCCGTGCCCGTCACCGGAGTTTCCTCCGACGTGCTGGCCACCTGGGACGACGCCTTCGACTGGTGGTCCAGGTTCGACACCGGAGTGCTCGGCGGTTGGCGCGCCGTGTCCCGGGCCGGATCCGGGTCACCGACTGGGCATCCGGGTCCCTCGTCCGGGTGCATGGCTCGAGGTGCCGCCGGTCGCCGCGCTGATCGTCGAGGGCGTCTCCTTGCGGCAGGGCCCGGTTGGGTGGTGGGCGAGCGTGCTGGTCTGGCGTGAGACGCCCGGCCGCCGCTCCCGGCTCGAGCGGGCCTTGGCACGTGACGTGACTGCGAACAGTCCCGGAAGTATCTGACGGCGTGGCAGGACGCCGAGGAAGCTTCTTTTGCCGCCGACCGGACGATCCAGCGGGCCGACATGGTGGTCGACTCCGAGGGCTGATGCAGACGCCGCCCGTCGGCTGCGACCGAACGGGTGAGCGGCTGACCCGTGGCGTGGGTTGTCGGGCCACTACCCTCAGCGAGACCCGGTCACCCGCAGGGCATGCTTGGACCGTGGCGGACGGCTGGGCGTCTCGATGGCGCGATCAGATCCGAGACAGTGTTCGTGCCCTGGGCTCGGAGGACACCCAACCGCTGCCGCGGCTGACCCGCGAACCTCCGCCCGTCCCGGCCGATCTCGTCGAACTGCTGCGGGCTCTGGGCGTGGCGCTGTTGAACAGCGCGGACTCGGCGGCGACCACCACCGAGATCCTGCAGGACGTGGCCGCCGCCTATGACGTGGACGTGTTGGCCATGGTGATGCCGACCGGCGTCCTGTTCCGGATCGGCTCCGACGAGGTCGACCTGGTGACGGTGCCGGCCCGAAATCTCCGGTTGGACCAGATCGCGCAGGTCAACGACCTGGTGGCGGTGTTGCGCCGGGCGGCGGTCTCGCCCGGCTTAGGGCTTCGAAGGCTCGAAGCGATCCTGACCTCGGCGCCCCGGTTCGGCCCGCTGCTGTCCCTCGTCGGTCTGACGATCCTCAGCCTGGGGTTCGGACTGCTGCTCAACCCCGATGCGCTGGCGCTACCCGCGTACGTCGCGCTCGGCGCGTTCGTCGGGCTGCTCAGACTGGTGGCGGACCGCTGGGCCACGCTGTCCGTCGCCCTTCCAGTGCTGGCGGCCTTCCTTGTCACCGTGCTGTCGGTGTTGCTGGTCGGGCCGGTCACCCACGAGAACGCGCTGCGATTGCTCGCCCCGCCCCTGGTCGTCTTCCTCCCGGGCGCGACCCTGACCATCGCGACCATCGAGCTGGCCGGCGACCAGATCGTGTCGGGCGCGAGCCGCCTTGTCTGGGGCGTTTCGCAGCTGCTGTTGCTCGCCTTCGGTGTGTTTGCCGGGCTGAGCGTGGTCGGCGTCAGCCAGGACGGACAGGTCCAGCAGCTCGGCGGCTGGGCACCCTGGGTGGGGGTCGCGCTGGTCGGGATCGGCTACGTGTTCTTCTCCAGCGCGCCGCCCGGCGCAATGGTGTTCCTGTGGATCGCGCTGTTCGGCTCCTACGCCGCCCAGACGGTGGGCGCGCTGCTGATCGGCGCGGCCCTGTCCGGATTCGTCGGTGGACTGGTGATCGTCCCGCTGACCCAGGCGTTGGCCCGGTTCCGCAAGAGCCCGCCCGCTGCGGTCATGTTGTTGCCCGCGTTCTGGCTGCTGGTACCTGGCGCCCTCGGCCTGCGCGGGATTTCCCAGTTGGCGGTCGGATTGGGGGCGACCGACGTCGTCACCACCGCCATCTCGCTGTTCGCCGTCGCGCTGGGCGTACTGGTCGGAACTTCGGCGACCCGGGATGTCCAGGCGGTAGGACGCACCTGGCGGCTGGGCTTGCGCCGCTGACCGGCCCGGTTCGCGGACCGGTCAGCGGACTGCGCCTACCTAGAATCGTTGCCGGAACAATCTGTCGCCGCCGACCCGGTGGACACCGCAGCCGCGCCGTCAGGTGTGATGGCCGTGCTTCAGGGCGTGGCCGCCGCATCTGGCGCGGCGTCGGGTGCTACGGCGGCGTCGGGTGCCACCGCCGCAGCCGCTGAGCCGGTCGTCGCGGCCAGATATTGCGCATGAACCTGACTTGTCGTCAGTACCGTCGGGTAGATCGACACCTCGTCGATCGAGCCGTTGAAATAGCCGCTCGTCGGGGCCGACGGCCAGCCGGTCAGGGTGTCCCCGCCTACCCTCCAGAACCCCTTTTGCGCCCTGCCGCTCGTCACGTCAGTTCGGCTGGCGACATTCGCGCCGTCGACCAACAGGTTCATCCCGTTCGGACCCAGGGTGCCGACCACCTGGTGCCATTGGCCGTTGTTGTACGCGTTCGCGGTCCGCTGCGTCTGTGCGACTGCGTTCTGGACGCCGAACACGAGGTGTCCGGTGTTGTCCATGTAGATGTGGCGATCTGAGAACGCGGAGGCACCCACCGGCACATTGCCGAAGCCGATGATGTTGCCGCCGCTGGTGGTGGTGGTCTTGAGCCAGGCCTCGATGGTGAAGGTGTTGGGCCCGGCGATCGGTGTCTGCGTGGCGACCAGCCCGGTGCTGCCGTTGAAAGTCGAAGCATTGTTGGCGTCGCCACTGATGGCTCCGGCCGCACCGCGGCCCGCACCGGACGACACCGCACCGTCGTTGTCGCCAAGCGAGTCGATCGCCGTAGCGCCCGACGATTCGCCCAGCCGCCAGTATGTCGCCGCACCCTGGGCAACCACGGTCGAGGCATAACTGCCCAACGTCGGCGCGGCGGTCGTGGTGATGGTCACGGTGTCACCGGCGATCTGATTGCCGCCGCCGGAGGGCGCGTCGTTGACATACAACCGATATCGATAGGTCGTACCGACCGGATCGCCTTGCGGAAGCTGATCGGTGAACCCGAGCCGGGGTCGATCCCAGAATGTCGAATCGGCGGTTATGGTTTGCCGCGGAGATCCCAGGTTGCTGTTCCGGACGACCCGGTAATACAGCGTCTTGTCGTCCTGGTCCCAGTTCGCCCCGAAGGACACTTTCACGCTGTGCGCTCCGGTCTGCAGCAGGGTCGGGACGAACTTGCCGCCGGTCACCATCGGCCCCCGCTTGGACGGCGCGATCGGCTTGACCGCGAATCGCACCAGACCCTGCTGCGCGACACCGTTCACGGTGGGGAACTCCCCGCCCATCACGACATATTGGCTGTTGCCCGCGACGGACCAGGCGGCCTGGCTCTGCCCGGTGTAGGTGCCGGTCGTCATGTCCGGGAACCAGTCGATGATCGAAGGGCTCGGGTTGCCGGCCCAGTTCGGGTATCCGAGTGGATCCGAATTCAAGGTCCCCGTGGCGGTCGTGGTGAATGCAAGGGCGTGACGCTCGTTGGTCGACCACGGATCGGACTGGTAGAAACCGCCGACATTGCCGCAGTAGTGAGCATGGCTGACGGTGTAGACCGTCTGACCCGTGGTGAAGACCGAGTAGGTGTCGCCGTGGCAGTCCTCGAGCCAGTTCATGTTCCCCGAATTCGGGCTGCCCGAGAACGCGCCCTCGAAATTGCCGCCCGTCCCGAAGACGTATCCAGTGCCGTAAATCGCGGTGCCGTCGGTGTTCAGGCTGGTGATGGCGGCGTTGACACCCGCGTTGCGCACCTTCTGGTTGGCGGCCCACGGCATCAACGCACCCTTGCTCACACTGACCGCACCGAGGCCGTACGCGGCCCCGCCACCCATGTTCTGGAACGCGCCGCCGACGACCAGCATGGATGCATCGGGTGTCATCACCAGTGCGTTCACGGTGTAGTCGGCCCCGGGATTCCAGCTCGTCAGACCGCCGTTCGAAGCGTTGAATGCCGCCAACCGACTGCGGGACTGGCCGTTGGCCGTGGTGAACTGCCCGCCGACGTAGACCTCGTTGTTCGTCGCCACGATCGCCTTGACCCTGCCGCCGAGGTTGACGTTGAACGCCCCGATCAGCGCGCCGGTGGCGGTGCTGAACGCCGCAAGCCGGTTGCGCGTTCCCCCGTTGACGGTGGTGAAATCACCGCCGACATAGACCCGGGAACCGTCGGGCGACGCGGCCACCGCCAGCACCTGACCGTTGAGTGATGGCGCGAACGACGTGTTCAGCTGCCCGGTGGTCAGGTTGTACGACAGCACGTTGTTCCGAGTGCTGGTGTTCTGCCCCGACGCTGAGCCCGCCGGACGCGCCGCGGTGAACTTGCCACCGGCGTACACGGTGTTGGCGACAACGGCCTGCGACCACACCACGCCGTCGATCTGCACTGTGGGTAGCGCATCAGCGGTCACCGCGGTCGCTGAACGGGCCACCGGGGTTCCGGGTGCGGCGCCCGCCGACGGCGCGACGATAGCTCCGGCGATCAATCCGGAAGACACCATGGCGATCGTCGCTGTCAGAGCGACCGGACGAGAGAATGCGGGACGACGGATTCTCATGACGACCCTTTCGGCGGACCCGGACTGACCGGCGGAGTTGTGATGACTGTGGCTTTGCCGTATTGGCCGAATTTCGCCGGCCGGACTGCCGGCCATCGGCCCGCAGACGGACGTGGGTGCCTCCGGCATCTGGAGGTCAAAAGGGGCCCTTCTTGCCGGCCTCCGCGCACGGATGGATGACGAGCAGATCCGGCGGGAATCGGCAGTTGCGCCCGAATCGACAGCCGGGCCCGTCGCGGCGTCGGTCGACTCACCTGTCGGGTGCCCGACCACCATGCGCACCGAGCCTCCGAATCCGGGCCGTCGCAGGGCCGTCAGGCCAGGATCTGATCACTGGAAGACACCCGTTGCCATTCGCGCCGCGCGCGGCTCATCCCCCGAGATCACCACCCGATACCTTCGAGATGAGCATATAGCGCAGTGATCGTTCTGCCAGGAAGCCCCCGATCGAGTGCCGTCGATCACCCGAAATGGCAAGGAGTGGCCACAATTGTGTCCAGGACTGCCGTGCTCACGGCCATCCACACCGTTTGGCCCTGCTCGTCGTTGTCCTCGCCGATGGTGTTGTCGATACGCGCGGCTTTCTGCACGGATCCGAAGGACGCAGCGAGATTCTGCGGGGTGATGCCGACCGCAATCACCACATCGCCGACTGCGCGAGCGGTCGGGCAGTCCGGCGGCGGGACCCCAGAGCGCGTAGGCGTTGTGACCGCTGTGGGCACGCGGAAGCCCGAGCGCGGGCCCGAACCGATCGATGGCTCCGGCCTCCCCGTAGTTGTCGGTCAGCAGTACCACAGAGCTGCGTCCTGCACCGGCAGGCTGTTGACCAGGCCGGCCACGGTGTCGACGAACTGCGGTCAGCCGACCGTTCGGCGCCGTCATAGTTGATCTGTGCGATCAGTGACTCGGCCATCGTCTGCACCGGAGCAGGGGCAGCATCAGCACGGCGTTGATGATCAAGCTCAGGCCCAACGCGGCCGCGACGATGATCCGGCGCGGTGCCTGGCTCCGTCGCCGCAGCCATGCCGTGACGTCCGGAGCCCCGGCGGCGAGCAGAGAACAGCCGGGCCGGGCCGGTTACCCAGACCGGCACCAGGTTCGGGGAGATCAACACCAACTGGTAGGGCAGGAAAGCCATCGTGGTTGTGACGAGCCGGATCCGCCGGCCGCGATCGAACGCGACAAGGTGAGCTGTGGCCAGCCGTTCGCGTTCTGCCACAACAGATTCGGAGTGACCATCGGGATCGCCAGCGCGATCGCGATGACGAACCAGCGGTTCTTCTGCACCGGCCGCGGACCGGAGATCCCGACGCCGGCCAGCAGAGCGACGGGAAGCACGCGAGCAGGCTCTTGTTCAACAAATCCGATTACCGAGAATCCCGCCCACCATCAGCCATCAGCGCGGGTCGCCACCGCGCAGATGCGTGCGCGGCGGCCCAGCACACGGCGACCCAGCAGAAGAGGTTGATCATTGTCGTACCGAACAGGTGGCCGATCAGCAACATCGCGGATGGGACCGCCATGCACGAACTGGCAAGTAGTTGCTCGGGCCGCCGGCCGCCGAGTTCGCAGGCGATGAGTCCGGTGAGAATGACCACCGCCCGCGCGGCCAGCATGGCGGACAGCAGCCGCAGCGCGATCAGCGAATCGGGGGCGACGGCGCTGACCAACCGGGCCAGGGCCCGAGAGAGCGGAGGTTGATCGGGGGATCGGGGTAGCGCCAATCGAGGTGCTGTCCGGCCTGCAGGAAGTACATCTCGTTCCGAGTGATACCCCTACCTGCTGCTGACCGCGATCAGCAGCACCGCCAGGGCGGCACCCAACGCCACCAGTCGCCGCCACGCACGGCGGGCGCGTCGGTGGTGGGCAGCGTCGGTAGTGGGCAGCGTCGGCGGAGCGATGGTCATACCGCGATTGTCGGACGGCCACCGACAGTGCACCGAGGCGCGGCAACCCCGGAACACCGACGACGAACGGAGCCGCCGGACTCAGGTCGTGTGCGTGCTCGGCACTGCAACAGGTCACTGTGAGACGAGCCCGCGAACGGATTGGCTGCGCCCTACGTCATGCAGCAGACGCGGTTCTGCTCCAGAGTGTTTCGGACCTTCGCCGGTGGCGGCGGCCGAAGCCGCGGACGACGACGAGACGGGAATCGGCACCAGGTGCACCGTGACGTGCTGGCTCGGTGCCCCGCGGCCCCGGCTGCGATTCCGTGGGCCGGGCTGAGTTCTTGCCGGCGCAGCCGCGCGACCCGCCGACCCTCAGGAAGTGACCAGCTGATTGCCGAGCCGGTTCGGAGGCGGGTCCACCGGGTAGTTGGCACCGGCAATGGCCGCCCAGTGCAGCGGATGGGCGTCGAAAAGATGCCAGACAGCCGCCGAATCGGCCGCCTCCCGCGTGTCCCATTCCTGGTGCTCTGCGCAGAACTGGCAGGTGAATGTTGTGAAGTCCACGGCTGGGATCCTTTCGTTGCCGAAGGTCGATGTCCAGACCTCGACAATCCGTGACGAGACGTTGAGTTCGGGCTCAGGTGGTTCTCCGGCCTCGTGCCGGCGTGCCGGACCGATGGCGTCTCAAAGGTTCTCGATGGTTTGTGACGAGCGGAAGTCCCCAGCACGGCATCTGTGTTTCGTCTCGGCGAATTCGAGAGAACACCGCTGCCGTTGTCTCGTCAACGGTCATGACCGATTCGGCCGCAGCTCCGCGACTCTGGGATTGTCAGGTTGTCCTGCGGGCCCGATCCTCTGCGGTCCGCTGGATGAATTTCAGGGAGTCCGGCGGCGACAACGCCATGCCGGTCAGCAATTCGTAGTCCCGTGCGTAGCGGTCGACCTCTAGCGCGACGAGACGATCGAATTGCTCGAGCTGGATGCGATTGCCCTCCGGCGAGTCGCGCGGTGTGGCCGATCGGTGCAGCAGGGCCTCGTCGATCACCGCCGAGAGAGCCAACCGTGCCTCCGGGCTCTCGTTCTCGAGCACGGCCTGACGGCGACGGCGGATCCGGATGCGCCGGTCGAGCTCCGAGGCGGACGGAGCCTGCCAGGTCGCGAGAACAACCTGGCGGCCTGGCGGACGTAATCCGGCGTCATCATCAAACGGGTGCGGAACGATCGGGCAGTAGCACTGGAGAGCGCGGGATCCCGACTCCAGGCGCAACAACCCTGCGTAGCCGGCGGAAAGGGAATCGGTATAGGCGTCCCACCACCCCCTCTTGCGAGCGGACGGCGCCAGACGGCGCAGGTATTCGGCCTGCTCGTCGGGAACGGCGTAGAGCGCGACAAGTAGGTCGAGGTCCGGCAGGCTGATGCAGATTCGGCCGGTCTCGATCCGGGAGACCTTCGACGCGGACCACCGCAGCCTTTGCGCGACCTCATCATCCGGCAGTTGCGCGCTGACCCGGGCTTCCCGCAACTCCTGGGCCAGCCCGACGTTCCCGCACTGATGGAGAGTCCGGCTGGTTCACCTCGAGTGCCGATCGAACGGGGGGCCGGCGATATGCGAGGTGGCCCGCACGGTGATGTGCAATGTTGCAATCATGCTCTCATCGCACGGCGATCCACCCTTCGGACAGGGTCGCGAGTGCGCTCTCGGGCTGTCGGTCGGATGGGGGTGCCCGGCCAGCGAGCCTGGGGACCGGTAAGCACGCAGTTACCGCGGTTCGCTCGAGCGATCGGGCATGACCGCCCGGTCCGGCCAGATCTTGCCGTCTGGCTCGGTGGGGGTCCAACCTCCCGGTCCCCGGTTGTCGACTCCGACCAATGGGCCGAGAATGGCTAGCAGGGCGAAGACCGCGAGCACAACGACTAGTTCCATTTTACCTTGTCTCCAGGGTCATCGTGGTGGCCGCCGCGACTTTGGGTGATGCCGATGCCCGGGTTCTCGGCAGCCACCCAGGAGCCTGTCTGTGGGTGCTGACCGTGGCGGGAACGTCCGCACGACGGGTGGGGGGTGCGGCGCCGCGGCCACCGCGCTCGACGTGTCCGTGATCTGCACCAGCTGATCGCCTCGGGCTTGGCGCTTCAGCAGTGTTCGGCCGGGGTTTACCAACCACGGAGCACCCACCTGCCCGCGGACGTCGTAGCACCCGGAGGTCAGGTGGGCGCTCGACAGGCTGGGATTGCGGTGTGCCAAGGGTTGCCCGGACCCGTTGCGGCGCTTCGGTTGCGCGGGTCCCGTCGTGGTTCGGGATTGCGGTGTTGTTGAGGAGCAGCAGTCCTCGTCCCCGAAATGATCTGGTCATCGTCACCACGTGAACTCCCTTCGTGTCGGGAAATGTCATTCGCCGGGCCGCTTCCCGGCTATCCCATCCGGAACCCACGATAGGAAACTCATCTCAACGCGATCTCAACGCGATCTCAACAGTCGTCAGCACAGCAGGGCCGTCACCACAGGACAGTCCGCAGCGCCACCGCGCTGATCGGCCACGGCAAAATCAGATGTCATGGGACCTGCAGCGTCGATATCGTCGATGAGCCGCAGGGCGGGGCTTTCCG
>JADGOY010000089.1 GCA_017882715.1 Nakamurella sp.
CGCGCACCGACGCGCGCGGATCGGTACCGGTGTCTCCGGTCCCGGCGCCGCGCTGTGGGTGCAGGCCGAGATCATCGACGACGAGCCCGTCACCGATCGGGCGAAAGAGCTTGCCGCCGAATACAAGTCGCTGGTGATCGCGAACCTGCAGAAGCGTGACGCCTGGCAGGTCATCGACACCGTGGAGAAGATGACCGACCCGTCCGACCTGGCCGACTCGGCCGGTTGGGCTCCGTACCTGACCGCCGAGCAGAAGCGTCAGGTGTTGGAGACCCCCGAGGTGGAAAGCCGTCTGGAGCTGTTGATCGGTTGGACCCGGGCTCACCTGGCCGAGATGGACGTCGCCGAAAAGATCGGCAAGGACGTCCGGGACGGGATGGAGAAGAGCCAGCGCGAGTTCCTGCTACGTCAGCAACTGGCGGCGATCCGCAAGGAGTTGGGCGAAGGCGAGCCCGACGGTGCGGACGATTTCCGCACCCGGGTGGAGCAGTCCGTTCTGCCGGACAACGTTCGACAGGCTGCGCTGCGCGAGGTCGGCCGGTTGGAGCGGGCCAGTGATCAGAGCCCGGAATCCGGCTGGATCCGTACCTGGCTGGACACCGTGCTGGAGATCCCCTGGCAGACGAGCAGCACGGACAACAGCGACATCACCGCGGCCCGTGAGGTGCTGGACGCCGATCACCACGGCCTGGACGACGTCAAGGACCGGATCGTGGAATATCTGGCCGTGCGCAGCCGGCGGGCGCAGCGGGGCCTGCAGGTCGTGGGCGGTCGGGGCTCGGGTGCGGTCATGGTGCTGGTCGGCCCGCCCGGCGTCGGCAAGACCTCGCTCGGCGAGAGCGTCGCGCGCGCGCTCGGCCGCAAGTTCGTCCGGGTCGCCCTGGGTGGTGTGCGCGACGAGGCCGAGATCCGCGGTCACCGGCGCACCTACGTGGGTGCGTTGCCCGGTCGGATCGTCCGCGCGGTCACCGAAGCCGGCTCGATGAACCCGGTGATGCTGCTGGATGAGATCGACAAGGTCGGTGCCGACTACCGCGGTGACCCGGCCGCCGCGCTGCTCGAGGTGCTGGACCCGGCGCAGAACCACACGTTCCGCGATCACTACCTGGACATCGACCTCGACCTGTCGGACGTGCTGTTCCTGGCCACCGCCAACGTCATCGACACCATCCCGTCCGCGCTGCTGGACCGGATGGAGCTGATCACCATGGACGGGTACACCGAGGACGACAAGGTCGCCATCGCGCGCACCCACCTGCTGCCCCGGCAGTTGGAGCGAGCCGCGCTGGAGGACTCCGAGGTCACGGTCACCGATGCGGCCCTGCACAAAATGGCCGCCGACTACACCCGGGAGGCCGGGGTGCGGCAGCTGGAACGGTTGCTGGCCAAGGTCTTCCGTAAGGTCGCCACCCGACTGTCGGGCACGGACGGAACGCCGGTCACGGTCGACGAACCGGATCTGCGGGAGTTGCTGGGCCGGCCGCGGTTCACGTCGGAAACCGCGGAGCGGACCGCGGTGCCCGGGGTTGCCACCGGTCTCGCGGTCACCGGGTTGGGCGGCGACGTGCTGTTCATCGAAGCGAACGCCACCGCCGGCGATCACGGCCTGACGCTGACCGGCCAACTCGGCGACGTGATGAAGGAGTCGGCGCAGATCGCGCTGTCGTTCATCCGGTCGCATGCCGCCGAACTCGGTGTCGAACCGGAGGAACTCGATCGCAAGATCCACCTGCACGTCCCGGCGGGAGCGGTCCCCAAGGACGGTCCGTCCGCGGGCGTCACGATGGTGACCGCGCTGGTGTCCCTGGCCACTGGTCGGCCGGTCCGCTCCGATGTCGCGATGACCGGCGAGGTCACGCTGAACGGCCGGGTGCTGCCGATCGGTGGCGTCAAGCAGAAGTTGCTGGCCGCCCAGCGAGCCGGAGTGACGACGGTGTTCATCCCGGCACGCAACGAACCCGATCTGGACGACGTGCCTGCCGAGGTACTCCGTGCGCTCTCGGTTCACCCGGTCGGAGACGTGCGCGAGATCCTCGCCCAGGCACTGCAGCCGGCAGCCGGCGGCCTCGCTGCCGCCGAACCTGCCGGCGCCGCCGCCTGACAGGCCCCCGACCGAAGAGTCACGCTCGCGGGCCATCTGATATCGCTCATCCGGTGATGTCGGGTGGCCCGCGGCCGCCCTCGGCGCCGCTCGCGGGCATCGCAACGACGACGGACAGCCGGGTGGCAGCCACCAATCCAAGGCATCCAGGCTGCATAAGGTAGCGACTGCACACGCAGCGTGACCGATGCGGAGGGTGCCGGACCGCTCATCATCGGCGAGCTCGTCCTTCCCTGCATTGTCTTCGGAGTCGTCCTCGTGGTGGTCACGCTCGTCCGGGTGAGCATCGACCGGCCCTCGGCGTGGTGGCCGGCGCTGGCCGGCAGCTTGGCCTGCGCGATCAGGCGCGGCATCGTCGAGGAGGTGTTCTACCGCCGCATCCCGTTCCGGATACCGGAGGAGCACCGGGGCAGCTGGCTCGCCCCGCCGCTGTCCGCGGTGATCTCCGGTGGCGCGCACCGGGCCAATCCCGACGCCAGTGCTCGGCGTTCCGGTTGGCGGTGACACCCATCGGATCATCATCGACCCGCACTCGCGACTGAACGAGCAGATCCTGGCAACCGTGACACTCGTTGCCCGCTCGACGCCGGGAATCCACTGACCCGCGACGAGCGCTGCTGACCCGAAAGGTGCCCCCTGGTCGACTCCGCGTTCATCGGCAGTGATCGACAGGGCCCGATCGACGCCGATCCCGCGGCTGCCGATCTCCTGTTTCCGCAGGTCAGCGATGTCTGCGGTGGGCAAGAACGGCACTGTCGGTGGTGCCGAGCATGATGCCGCCATGACCACTTTCACGATCATCCCGTCCGGCGCCTTCAGCCTGCGCGAAGCCGCCGAGTTCGGCTTCGGGCAGCGCACTGCTGAGCGATTCGACGGTGTGTTCCGTCTTGCGTTCTGTGTGGACGGCTATGGCGCCCAGGTAGGTGTGGAGCTCCGGCAGGATCCGCAGGGCGTCCACGGCATCGTGCACGGTTCCGGACAGCAGGTGGACATTCCGGCCGTGCGCAGTCAGGTGGCCAGGGTGCTGTCCCTGGATCACGACGCTCAGGGCTTCGCTGATGTCGGCAGCCGCGATCCGGTCATCGGCCGATTACAGGCCGTCGCCCCCGGCTTGTTGCCACCGTTGTTCTACTCGCCCTATGAGGCGGCCATCTGGTCGGTGTTGAGCGCCCGCCGAACCGGTCACCAGATGGCGGAGGTCCGCCGCCGCCTGTCGGCGCAGCATGGCAGGGTGTTCGACCTTGCCGGACAGCGGACGGCGGCGCTGCCCACCCCCGAGCAACTGCTCGGCGTCGGTGAATTCCCCGGCATCAACGCGGAGAAGATGACCCGGATGCACGCCATCGCTCGCGCGGCCCTGACCGGGCGGCTGGACGCGGATCGGCTGCGGTCCCTCGGCCCCGAGATCACCACCCAGGAGATGCTGCATCTGAAGGGCATCGGACCGTTCTACGCCTCGCTCATCACGATCAGGGCAGTCGGATTCGCGGACATCCCGCCCGTCGACGAGCCGATCGTCCGGGAGTTGGTCACCCGCCTCTACCACCTGCCCGAGCCCTGCACGCCGGAGCGATTCCTGGAAATCGCCGACGCCTGGCGTCCCTACCGCACGTGGGCGTCGGTACTCATTCGCGCCGCCGCGTCGAGGCTGGACTCGCACGAGCCGTCGGCGATCGGCGCCTGACATCCTCCGGCGCAGTTCTGGGGAACGGGGCGGTGCGTGCGGGACCGTGACTGTGCGCCACGTCGATCCCGTAGAACAGAATTCCGGAGAATCTGGGTAAACGGGCAATCCGGGTTGATCGGTGCGCCGAATCGTTGACCGCTTCGCCGCTTCGCCGGAAGGTCCGGGGAAACACATCATCGAGGACGGACATCGTGAACATTGACCCCCGCACCACCGGACTGCGGTCGCTGATCGTCGGTGCTTTCGTGGCGGGCGCTTTCACGCTCGCCGGATTCGCCGGGGAGAGCGCGCAGGCCGCGACGCCCGAATCGTCGCTCACCGGCAGCCAATTCGGCGAGGCCGGGTCCGTGTGTTACCCGGGGGCGCGCTGGTACGTCCAGTTCCAGCCGGGTGGCGGGAAACCATTGGACGCCATTCCGGTTTGCCTCCCCGACTACTTCATCGGCAAGTAATCACTGTTAATCATTCGATCATCGGCGGGCTTCGTCGGAAGGGATTCTCGATGGATTCCTCAGCCGCAGCGCCGCTGGCCGACACCTTCGAAATGATGATGGTGCACAGGGTTTTTCGCCGGGAGTTCCGTCGCGATCCGGAGCCGACCCGCGCGGTCGCGGCCGGCGACAGGAGGCGAGCGCGAATTGTCGGCGCGACCTTGTCCGATATCCGGGGTCGTCCCACCTGCGAACCGACCAGTCGTGCTCGCTGAATCAGGCAACCGCATCCGGTGATCCGATCTACGCCGTGTGCGGGGCCGGGGCTACACCCAGAACGACGTGTGCGCCGCCGTCAACGCCGCTGGCGGGACGGCCTGCGGCAAGTTGCTGGACAACTCCGCGGACCCCGACAGCCGCATCGGCTGCTGATGACCGAACCGGCAACCCGCCGAGACCGCTCCACCGCACGGCAAGCGGGCGTGGCAGTACCGTCCGACCCGCCGACCCGGCTACCCGGACAGAATTGGCGATCGGGTTATGATCGCACACATGTTCGATGACGGCTGGGATGCGGGCCTTGACGACGCCCAGTTGACGGCCGCGACGCACGACGATTCACCGCTGGTGATCCTGGCAGGTGCAGGCACCGGTAAGACGCGCACACTGACCGCGCGAGTCGCCGCGTTGATCGATCGCGGCGTTCCCCCGGAGCGGGTGCTGCTGCTCACCTTCACCCGCCGCGCAGCGGACGACATGATCGCCCGGGCCGCCTCGATGTGCACCCGGCAGGACGCGGGCCGGCGAGTCCAGGGCGGCACCTTCCATGCCGTCGCCCACCGATTGGTCGCCGGCCACACCTCGTCCCTCGGCCTGCCTGCCGCCGTCTCGGTGCTGGACCGCGCCGATGCCACCGATGCGATGGACCTGCTGCGCCACGACCACGACCTCGCCGGTGGCAGGATGCGCGTGCCGAACGCGTCGACGCTGGTCGACATCTATTCCAGGTCGGTCAACACGGGTCGCCCGGCCCGGGCTCTGATCGCCACCGACTTCCCTTGGGTGGAGCCGCATGTCGACCGGGTGATCGCGCTGCTGCGCGGGTACGTCGTCCGCAAGCGTGAGCGCGGGTTGTTGGACTTCGACGACCTGTTGCTCGCCTGGCGCAGCCTGCTGACCGATCCGGTTCTCGGACCCGAACTGGCAAGACGGTGGGACCACGTGCTCGTCGACGAGTACCAGGACGTCAACCAGATCCAGGTCGACATCGTGCGCGCGTTGCGGCCCGACGGGCGCGGGCTGACGGTGGTCGGTGACGATGCGCAGGCGGTGTACGCCTTCCGCGGCGCGGACAGCGCGCACCTTCTCGACCTGACCACCGCGTTCGAGGGCGTCAGCGTGGTCAGGTTGGAACGGAACTTCCGGTCACGGCAGCGGCTGCTGGACCTGGCCAACGGTGTACGACCAGGACGTGACGAGTTCGGGCTCGTCTTGCGTTCGGACCGGCCGGGCGGACGGCGGCCTCGACTGGTCCGCTGCCACGACGCACCGGGTGAGGCCCGAGCTGTTGCCGACGCGGTACTGGCCGCGGTCGAAGACGGTCGGCGGCTCCGGGATCAGGCGGTGCTGATGCGCACCGGCCATCACAGTGACCTGCTGGAACTGGAACTCACCGCACGCCGCATCCCGTTCGTCAAATTCGGTGGCCTGAAATTCCTGGAAGCCGCTCATGTCAAGGATTTCGTGGCCGCGCTGCGCGTCCTGGACAACCGGGTCGACGAGGTCGCCTGGTTCCGCCTGCTGCGGCTGCACGACGGCATCGGACCCTCCCGGGCCAGGACGCTGCTCGCCGCGCTGACCAGCGCCGGCGACGACGAGTCCGGTGACGACGAGTCCGGTGACGACAGTTCGGTTGCCCTCCTTTCGCCTGACGACGCCTCGGCCGGCGCCACCGGGAGCGACTCCAGGGGTGATCCGAACTTGCGCGATCCGAACCGAGGCGATCCGACCCAGGCGGGCCACGCCGTTGCTGTCGCCGGCGCCCCCGCGATGTCCAGGGTCGCGCTGGCCGCCACTCTCGATGGAATCGCTGCTGCCCGTCGGCACGCCCGGATCGGCGACCGGGCCGCGGCGTGCCTGACCTGGCTACGGCCGCTGCTCATCGCCCGCTACCCAGACTCCGTGGTGCGGATCGCCGACTTGAATCGGCTCGTCGCGGCGGCGGCGAGCGCACCGGACCTCGGCGCGTTCGTCGCAGAGCTCACCTTGGACCCGCCCGCGTCGACCGGCGATATGGCAGGCGTCCCGCATCTGGACGAGGACTACCTCACCCTGTCCACGGTGCACTCTGCCAAGGGGCTGGAATGGCCTGTCGTGCACGTCATCCACCTGGTCGACGGGGCCTTCCCGGCCGACATGGCGCTGTCCCAGCCGGCGGGGCTGATCGAAGAGCAGCGGTTGTTCTACGTGGCGGTCACTCGCGCGGCCGACGAGCTGTCGCTGTATGCGCCGCTGCGGATGCCACACCACCGGCACGGCCGGGACGACAAGCACAGCTTCGCTCCGCTCAGCCGTTTCCTCGACGAAAGCGCGTTACACGCCGTTGATCTTCAGGACTTGTCGCCGCCCCGTCCGGCCGGCCCGACGCCCGGTACCCGAACCCGGGTCACCTTGCCCACGCTGGACGATCTCTGGGCCTGAGCACTCCGGGACGTGAGGCCGCGATCAGAAAGTGGCAAGCCAGTTGACAACCGCTGTTGCGATGGCGCCGTCGGCATTGCGCGGGTCATGCCCGCCGGCGACCCAGACCTGCGTGACCGGACCGGCAATCGAACCGATGTGCGCGGCAAACTCGTCCGGTGAGCCGAACGGATCCTTGGTTCCCGAGACGAACAGCACGGGCACCGCGATCGACGGGAAGTGCTCCACTCGCAGCTTCTCGGGCAGCCCTGGCGGATGCAACGGGTAGCTCAGCAGCACCAACCCCGCTGCGGGCAGACCCTCGGCGACCGCCAACGAGCACATCCGTCCGCCGTACGACCGCCCGCCGAGCACCAGCCGACCGGCATCGATGCCGGCGCGAGTGACCAGCGCCGCCGCTTCGTCGACGACGTGCGCGACCGCTACCGGAGCACGGTCAGGCGCACGACGTCCGGCCAACCGGTACGGGAAATCGATCCGAGCGCACGGAACGGGCGCCAGGGCATGCTCGAGCGCGACCAGTGTGTGACTGTCCCTGTTCGCCCCAGCACCCGGCGCCAGCAGGACGGCACCCGGTCCACGTGCCCGCCGCGTCGCCGCGGACCGTGAGGCTGTCGCGCCGGTCGGCCTCGCCCGCTCCATAGCCACTCCGTTCTCCGGTCAGCTGAGCGCTCGATCGCATGCGCGCCATGGCCAGCGAACCACAGCCCTTCGGACCGCCGCCCGTAAATCTGCGATCGACTCGGTGTCCGGAGCGAAGGACCTGCTGATCACGAGTCCGGGAGGCACGTACCCCACGGCGCTGCTGCCGGGGCGGAGAGCCCCACACGTGTGGCGGCCACAGAGCCCTGACCCGTGGTGCCCGCCGATCACGTTCCCAGCCCGGCGGCTTTCGCTCGCTTCGTGGTGAGTGAGTTGTCCAGATGATCATCCCGTCACCTCCGCGGAGGTACAGGCGATCGGGGCTGTGGTCATCGTTCGGTCAGGCTCGAGCTGGAACAGGCATACCTCGTTGTGACCCAGAGCGAGTGTCACCGGCATCTCGAATCCATGAGCCCCGGTGAGCCCCTGAGCACCGTTGACATCCGAACGCGGCAAATCGGCCGCGATGTCCCACACGACACCGTTGACCGACAAGCCGACACGAATCGGTGCTGCCGGGCGACCCGGATCGAACGCCCACCCGCGCGCTGTCCAGCCCTGGTTTGTTGTCGTCATGCCGTCCAGTGCTCCCCGGGCTGACGCCGCGCTCGTCGGCGTGGCAGCGACGGTACCGAATGGCGTCGCAGCGATCGGATTCGTCGACACCGCGCCGGACACGCCGGTCGAGGCGGCCGGGGCTGTGGACGCCGTCCCCGGCACCGACGATGCGGTCGGGGCGGTCACCGCGGTGGGCGTGTGTGACATCGACGGTGGCGCGGACAACGTCGTCGGAGGGGCAACGGCCGGAGTCGAAGTCGGGGTCGGGGTCGGGGTCGGAATCGGAATCGGAATCGGAGTTACGGTCGCAGTGGCGCCGCCGGGCCCCTGCGAAGAGGCGAGGCGTTGAACACCGGCTTGCGCCGCATTCGCCTGCACATCTCTACAAGCGAACTGGGTGTTGTTGTCGAAGGTCACGCCGATCGCGTACAGACAGATCGAATTCGAGCCGGCTCGCAGCGCCACCGTCTGATCGAAGCCGTGCTGCCCAGTAATCCCGAAGACGGAATCGACGTCGGGTCGGGCGAGATTTGCGGTGTACGCCGTGCCCACGTCGTTGACGTAGATGTGCACCGGAATCGACACATCCGATGAGTTCGGATCAAAGGCCCAACCTGCCAGGTGGGCTGAGAGCCCTGACACCGCAAGCAAATCCAACGTGCCCGACGGCGGCAGGGGTGGTCCCATGACGGTCTTGCACAGGAAGAGGGTGTTGATGTTCGGGGCGATTCCGATACCGAAGACACAGACCGAGTTCGGTCCCGGCCGGAGCGAAATGGTCTCGACGAAGCCATGTTGACCGGTTACTCCGAACGCCTGATTGACGTCATCTCGCGGCTTGTTCGCGGTGAAGGCGAATCCTGTCCCATTGACATAGACATGCACCGGTATGGACTGGCTGGGAGCGCTCGGGTCGAATGCCCAACCCGCCACGCTGGCCGACGCGCCCGATGCGATCGCCTGATCGAAGCTGCCGTATGGGGGTATCGGCTTGGCGCCCTGAACGGTGCGACATCCGAGCATCGTGTTGTTGGCGTAGGCGACACCGATCGCCCACACGCAGACCTCGTTCGCGCCCTCACGCAGCGGTACGGTCTCAGCGAAGCCGTGCGCCCCGTCTATTCCGAAGGCCGCGTTGACGTCCGGGCGCGCCTTGTCGGCGACGAACGGGTATCCCACCCCGTTGACATAGATATGAGTCGCCGTGGGCACGCCCGAGGCGTTGGGATCGAAATCCCAGCCGGCGACGAAGGCATAGCTCCCCGAAGCGGAAACAACATCGATGGTGCCCAACGGTCGTGGCGGTTGGGGTGTGGTGAGGCCGATTATTTCCGCACACGTCCACGGGGTCCAACCCTGCGCCTGCCACAGGCGCAAGGCGAGCGCATCTTGAGTTGCCGGGCTGGCCTGATTTGGGTAACCGGTGCCGCCGACGCTGTGCCAGGTGTCCAAGTCGAACTGATAAGCGCCGAAATATCCGTTTCCTGTGTTTATGGTGTAATTGTTCCCGGATTCGCATTCCCGCAAACGCAACCAGTCATCCGCAGACGGATCTGCTGCTGCGGTGTTACCGACTCCCGACGCGACAATCCCAGTGCCGACGATCAATGCGGCCAGGAAGAGCATCGCCACCGACGCACGCGGCCGAACGCGGCGCACTAGTGTTCGACAAGAATTGATGGCATGGGGATCGGGCACAGTCGCATCCATTTCTGTGAAAATCCCTGACGAAATATCCAGTCGCCCCGGGGTTCATCCCGGCCGGCGGTGCAAGTAGCGAAGAATCGCACTGGAATGCACCGGCACGTGCACGATAAGCCCGCGAATCAATAACAGCAGCGTGATCACTCGAAGGATGTTGCGGATCGGCAGAACATCGGCAATACGCGAGGAAAGGCGGCTCACCCACCGGGCAGGAGAGCACACCGCAGAACCTCGACACGCAGCGTGACCAGGTCGAACATCGAAAAGATCAGCTCTCGAAAAATCAGTCCAGGAGCGGGTTTGCCCAGGGCGGTCGATCCCGCTCCCCGACCCCGTTCCCCGTCATCCACCGGACCGGACATCGGCGTCACCGGCCCCAAGCCGGCCCCCCGTCGGGTGTCGGTCGGCCACACTCCAACCCCCAGTTGCTGACGTTCTCGCTCGGGACTCCAGCGACCCCACGGGCCATTACCCAGGCGGTTCGGCTAGCCTCGACATCCCACCGGGCAGGACACCGCCAGCGCAGATGCAATGGAGTCATCCCGGACGGATCTCAGACCCGCACCCTCAGCCCCCACCGTCAGAACGCAGCGCGTCCGGTCCCACTGTCCGATCCCACTGTCAGGTCCGCCCAGGGCCGCGAGGAAGAGAGCCGATGAGCCCCCGCCAGCACAAGTACTTGTTGGACGAGTCGGAGATGCCGACCCAGTGGTACAACATCATCCCCGACCTGGCGGCGCCGCCGCCCCCGCCGTTGCACCCTGCCACCCATCAACCGGTGGGACCCGACGATCTGGCCCCGCTCTTCCCCATGGACCTGATCCTCCAGGAGGTGTCCGCCGAGAGCTACATCCAGATCCCCGACGAGGTCCAGGACGTCTACCGCCTCTGGCGGCCCACGCCGTTGTACCGGGCTCACCGGCTGGAGCAGGCGCTCGGCACGCCTGCGCGGATCTACTACAAGTACGAGGGCGTGTCACCGGCGGGCTCTCACAAGCCGAACACCGCGGTGCCGCAGGCCTACTACAACGCCAAGGCCGGCGTTCGCAAGCTCACCACGGAGACCGGAGCAGGTCAGTGGGGCACCGCGCTGGCATTCGCCTGCGCGCTCTTCGGCGTGGAGTGCGAGGTCTGGCAGGTCGGTGCCTCCTACGACGCCAAGCCCTACCGGCGGACACTCATCGAGACCTTCGGCGGGACCGTCCATCGGTCCCCTTCCCAGCTGACCTCCGCCGGCCGTGCCTTCCCGGCGGACCACATCGGCTCGCTGGGCATCGCCATCTCAGAGGCGGTCGAGATGGCCGCGGCCGACCCGGGTACCGGCTACGCGCTCGGCTCGGTGCTCAACCACGTGCTGTTGCACCAGACGATCATCGGTCAGGAAGCGCTGCTGCAGCTGGCCAAGGCAGGCGAGAGCGGGGCCGACCTGGTGGTGGGGTGCACCGGCGGGGGTTCGAACCTCGGTGGGTTGGCCTTCCCGTTCATCCGGGAGAAGCTCGCCGGTCGTCAGGCCCCGGTGATCCGCGCCGTCGAACCGGCGTCTTGTCCCTCGCTCACCCGCGGGGAGTACCGGTACGACTTCGGCGACACCGCCGGGTTCACGCCCCTGATGAAGATGCACACCCTCGGGCACGACTTCGTCCCGGACCCGATTCACGCCGGCGGGCTGCGCTATCACGGCATGGCACCGCTGATCTCGCACATCTACGAGCTGGGCCTGCTGGAGGCGGTTGCGATCGAGCAGACCGAATGCTTTGCGGCGGCACTGACCTTCGCCCGCACGGAGGGCATCGTTCCCGCACCCGAACCCACCCACGCGTTGGCCGAGACCATCCGCGAGGCGACCGCCTGCCGCGACTCGGGCGAGGAGAAGGTCATCCTCACCGCGCTGTGCGGGCACGGCTTGCTGGATCTGGCCGCCTACCAGGAGTTCCTGTCCGGCGAGATGGTGGATTCCGGTCTTTCGGACAGCGATCTGGCAGCCGCACTGGCTGCAGTCCCGGTGCTGTCCGGCTGATCATGCCCGCTGGCCCCCCGATCGATCGCAATATCGAGACCCGTTACACCGAAGAACATCTGGCGTCCGCGCGGGCGTTGGCCGCGGCGCTGGACCTGGCGTCACTGCCGTTGGAGGGTGGGCTGTTCCGGCGCACCTTCACCGGTGACGGCGCCACGGTCATCTACTTCATGCTGATCGGTGACGACGTCTCCGCGCTGCACCGACTGCACAACGACGAGATCTACTTCCACCATGCCGGCTCGCCGCTTCGGATGCTGATCATCGAACCGGCTGGGACTTCACGGGAGGTGCTGATCGGGTCCGATCCGCTCGCCGGTCAGCATCCACAGTTCACCGTCCCTGGTGGGTGCTGGCAGGGTTCATCGTGTGATGGACCGTGGAGCCTGCTGTCCACCGTCGTCACCCCCGGGTTCGACTGGCAGGACTTCACCCTCGCCGATCGGGACGAGATGCTGCAGCTGAGCCCGCAGGCGGCCGACCGCATCCGACAGTTGACCCGCCGAGACCCGTTACTGTGAACCAGATCGCGAATATCGGTTGCCCCGCTCGGCCGCCCTGCATTGCTTGACGTCTCCCACGTCGCGTATCACGACTGCATCCGATTCGTCACGATGACGGTGGAACCAGCATTCCGTTGCGTTGCTGAAGATGCCAGGGTAGCCGTGACCTCGACGCGTCAGCGGCGACCACCCACGGCGACCGCCAACGCATCGACCTCACCCGAGACGCCGATGCCGTTGGCCTGGGCCAACGCGACGTCGTCGGGTCGGCGGCGACCCACGACGGAATTCCGGCCGTCGATGGCGGCGGATGCCTGCGGCGGCCGTTCGGCGGGGTATCACGACTGGAGCCTGCTCGACCTGAACGCTCAGGGAGCTGGTCACCGCTGCTGCACTGACCTCGACCATCGTCGTTGGCCGACATCATCGACCTAGCAGAGGGTCTCGCCCCGGCTCGCGGCGGACCGGGCCACGCTCACGGCACGCTGCACGGGGATGGATCGTCCCAGCACCGGCTTCCTGTTTCTGTTGCCGGGAGGCTTCGTGGCGAAAGCCATTGCGCACACTTGACGCTCGTCACCCAGCCACACTACAATCGGATGATCGTCGAGGAACGGGGAGCCGTGACCAGTCCGAACATCCGCCCGCTCGAGGACGGCATCGAACGAGACCTCCGCGGGCTGAACTACGGCAGCTACCTGCATCTGGACCAGCTGCTCGGCGCCCAGATCCCGGTGTCCGACCGTCATGACGAGATGCTGTTCATAGTCCAGCACCAGATCACCGAACTCTGGATGAAGCTGGTCATCCACGAGATCCGCTCGGCCATGGCATTGATCGCGACCGACAATCTGGCGCCGGCGCTGAAGCGACTCGCCCGGGTCAAGCACATCCAGAAACAGATGACCGAGCAATGGTCGGTCCTGGCCACCCTCACCCCCACCGAATACGCCCAGTTCCGGAATCTGCTCGGCAAGTCGTCGGGTTTCCAGTCCGCCCAGTACCGGCTACTGGAGTTCCTACTGGGCAACAAGAATGCGGCCATGATCGCCGTGTTCGACCACGACCCGCCGGTTCAGGCCGAGCTGCGCCAGGCACTGTCCGAGCCCAGCCTGTACGACGAATTCCTGCTCTTCCTCGCCAGGCGCGGCCACCCGATTCCCGCCGAGTCCTGCGACCGCGACTGGACTCAGCCGCACACGCTCAACCCCGAATTGGTGCACGTGTTCGCCGCGGTGTACGAAAAGCCCGAGGAGCAGTGGGATGTCTACGAGATGTGTGAGGAGCTCGTGGACATCGAGGACACCTTCCAGACCTGGCGGTTCAGGCACCTGAAGACGGTCGAACGCATCATCGGATACAAGAAGGGCACGGGGGGATCGTCCGGGGTCGCGTTCTTGCAGCGAGCCCTCTCGCTGACGTTCTTCCCCGAGCTCTTCGCCGTCCGCACGGATATCGGCCCGTGAACTCGACCCTCTCGGTGACGACGACTGTGCCGACGAACCTGCCGACGTCCCTGACCACATCGACTTCACGATCCGGGCGCAGTCTGGAGGCGACGGGGCACCCGAGCCACGAACCTGCCGGCCGACCTGCCGACAAAGTGCGACAACCACTCACAGAAAGACGGCCCACCGCATCGATGACTCCAGTGCTCTCGCGCTCTGCGCCCCGATCCGCCCCGCGTCCGGACCGGGTCACCGATGACCGGTCCGCTGGGATGCCCAACTCCCTCGCGATCTTCGACCGCGAGCGCGCCCTCGAGTTGGACGCCGCCGACCCGCTAGCTCCCTTTCGCAGCCGTTATCTGCCGCAGACCGACGATGTGGTCGCCTATCTCGACGGCAATTCGCTCGGCCGACCACTCGCCTCGATCGCCTCGGTGTGGTCCTCGTTCGCCTCCGAGGAATGGTCGACCAGGCTGATCCGCGGGTGGTCCGAGGGGTGGATGGAGTTGCCGAGGATCGTGGGTGACGAGTTGGCCGCGGCCGCTCTCGGCGCCGCGCCCGGTCAGACCGTGATCGCCGACTCGACCACAGTGAACTTCTACAAGGCGATGCGGGCGGCCCTCAATCTCCGTCCTGGCCGGCAGCGGGTGATTCTGGATCGGGACAACTTCCCGACCAATCGCTATGTCGTGGAGTCGCTGGCCAAGGACCTCGACCTCGAGCTTGTCTGGCTGCAGGCACCGTCAGATGCCGGCGTCACCCCCGACATGCTGGCCGCGGCGATCGACGACCGCACCGCCGTGGTCACCTTGAGCCACATCGCCTACCAGTCCGGATATCTCGCCGACATCAGGGCGATCACCGAGATCACCCACGCAGCAGGTGCTCTCGTCGTGTGGGACCTGTGTCATTCGGTAGGCGCGTGCGAGATATTGCTGGACGACTGCGATGTCGACTTCGCCGTGGGATGCACCTACAAGTTCGTCGGCGCCGGCCCCGGTGCACCAGGGTTCGGTTACGTCAATCGCCGTCACCACGCGGCGCTCGACCAGCCGATCTGGGGCTGGCTTGGGCGGGCGAATTCGTTCGAGATGGAGCAGGGATACGTCGCGGCCGGGGGCATCCGCTCCATGCTGTCCGGCACGCCCCCGGTGCCGGCCATCCTGGCGGTACGCGAGGGGGCGGCCGTGATCGCCGAGGCCGGCATCGGGGCGATCCGGGCCAAGGCGGTGGCATTGACCGACATGGTGGTCGCGCTGACCGACGAATGGCTGATCCCGCAGGGATTCTCGCTCGGGTCGCCACGTGACGGCAGCCGACGTGGCGGGCATGTCAGCGTCAACCGGTCGGATGCACGGGAAGTCTGCTCGCGTTTGATCGATGCCGGCGTACTGGCGGACTTCCGGGCGCCCGGGACTATCCGGCTCGGAGTCTCGCCGCTGCCGACGGGGTTCACCGAGGTGTGGGACGCCCTGGATAGGATGCGCGGGCTGACCGAGAAGTGATCCGCGCCACCGGTTCTGCCGTGCTCCCGCCGGAACGAGCGGGATCGCCTGGCTCGCTGATCGTCTCGTTCGCCGGCAGCTACCTGCGCGAATTGGGCGGCTGGATCTCCGTCGCGGACCTGATCCACTGCTTGGAGGCCGTCGAGGTCGGCGAGTCCTCGGTCCGACAAGCGCTGATGCGGTTGAAGGCTCGGGGGTTCGTCTCTGCGGAGCGCCGGTCGGGTGACGCGGGCTACGCGCTGACCGACGCCGGCGTGCGCGACCTGGAGACCGGCGACCGCCGGATCTTCCGGTATCGCCAGGCGACGGACGAGGACGGGTGGGTGCTGGCCGTCTTCTCCGTCCCGGAAACCGATCGTCACCTGCGGCACCGGCTTCGCGCCGAGCTGTCCTGGTTGGGTTTCGGCACCGTGAGCTCCGGTGTCTGGGTGGCCCCCGGCCCGCTGGCTGACCCGGCGCGCGACCTGCTGGCGGCGGCCGGCCTGAACCACTACGTGACCTGGTTCGGTGCACGGCACCTTGGTGACATCGATGTCGCCGCGTGGTGGGATCTTGCCGAGCTGCAGGGCCGATACGCCGAATTCCTGTCCCACTGGCATTCCATCGCAGGCCGGGCGCAGGTGGCTGACGAGGTGGCCTTCGCCCGGTACCTGCTCCTCATCGACGCGTGGCGGCTGTTTCCACGGCTGGATCCCGGGTTGCCGAGGTCACTTCTGCCAGCTGGCTGGCCCGCGCGGACGGCCTGGGAGCTGTTCCGCGACCTGCGGCAGCAGTGGTCGGCACCGGCGTGGAGTTTCGTGCGGTCCGTCACCGATCACGCCGCCGACCTGTCTTCGCGTCGATGACTCCCGCGTCCGTGATTGCCCTGGTTGCCCCATGTCGATGATTCCCCTGCGTCGGTGACCTGAGCAGTCTCAAAGGTCGAAAAGGACCGCGACGAAGATCGCCGTGGTCAGCACGGCCAGCACCCAGATCACAGCGATACTGAAGCGGGCCGCACCCGCCAATGGCAGCGAGACATCTGGTAACGCCTCCGGTGCGATGCAGGCGCGCGTCGGATCCGCGGGATCGTGATACACCGCGATCAGGGCGCCCGGCCTCGGCATTCCGGCAGCCTCGATGCGCGACGTAAAGGTCACCTCTCGCCCGTCGACGGACTGAAATGTGATGACTGGGCGACGCGGGCGCCCACCGGCATCGTTGCGTGCGCGGCGCGAGAGGTGCTCGTCCACGACCACACCGCGCGCCGGCAACCACCCGTCGGGCACCGTGGTGATGCGCCGCCCCCGGTCAGCGCTGCGCACCTCGCGGGTCCCCAACACCGCGACGATCGCCACTGGGGTGACGAGCAAGAGGAGGGCCAACCAGGCTGGCATCTGTCGATGATGCCCGCTCGAGGCAGGCGGCACTCGGTCACCCCAACTCGTGCCCCGTCGTGGCAGCTGACGCCCAGCCTGCAGACACCGAGGGGTTGGGAATCCCGCCCGCCGGAGTTCGCCGACAGCTTCCGTCGCGCCAACGACGGCGCCTCCCAGCGCCGGCCCCGCGGACGCCACCTCCGGAACCGGCGTCGTCCCGG
>JADGOY010000090.1 GCA_017882715.1 Nakamurella sp.
CCGCGGTCGCCCAGACCGATGCCGCTGCCATCACGCAGAGGAGCACGGTTGCCGGCGACATCGTCACCCGCAGCACCGAGGCGTTGACCTCGATCGTCCGGTCCGCGGCCGGCAAGGCGCGGGAGTTGTTCGACGGTTGCGCGGCAGAGTTCACGAAGATTGCCGGGCTGACGGTGGACGCCTACCACCGGCCCGGCCTCGACCTCGGCGACCCCACCGCCTGGGTCTGAGTCCCTGACGGTGCCAGAACCGCGACGTCGGATTCTCAGACCCACCCGCGACCCTGGACGACAACAAGGGCACCCGCGCTGGGCGCGAGAGCCAGCCGAGTCCGAATCCAACGTCCGAAGCATGCCGTGGGTCTGGACAAAACGACCTCCGGTCCGATCCAAGGAAGGGATCCATCTGATGGAGTTCACCGGCTTCACCTGTCAGTACTGCTCAGAGCATCAGGATTGGGACACCCGGGAGGCCGCCGACTCGGCGGCCGTGTGGCACCTGTTCCACACCCATCCGCTCCGGTGGCTCGCCGTCACCGGCAACGGTTACCCGGTGGTCCCGCCACCATCCAGGCTCGGCCGCCAGCGGGTCGGTGCGTGACCCAGCTGGGCGCAGTTGCTGCCACCGTTCTGGCGCGCACTGGGCGGCGGGCTGCCCGACGGCGCGGGCACCGAAACCATCCGGCGGATCGTCTATTTCGGTGGTCAGGGCATCGCCTCCCAGCTGGCCGTCGTCGCGGCATGGGCGATCATCGAAACGGCCGTTGCGATCATCGACGCCAGGTTCCACTACCACCGCGTGCCGGCCGTCGACTACCCCCGGGCGACATCGGCAGCACCGCAGCCGGAGAGCGGAAACGTCTGAGGTCGGTCCATGAATTTGATACCGTTTCACATCGGACACTGAAGTGTATGAGCGGGGTGGGTCGGCGATGCGCTCGGTGATCAACGGCTCGGTCATCGACACAACCGAAAGAGCAATGGTTCCCGCGCGGGCGGCGCGACGCGTCGTGCTGCGACGGGACGGGACTCCAACGCGGGTGACCAAACGCCGGGCGGAGACCCGCGGTCGCCTGATGGGGGCGGCCACAACCCTCTTCGCCGAGAAGGGCTTCGGGCAGGTCGGCATCGAACAGATCTGCGAGGCGGCCGGATACACCCGAGGAGCGTTCTACTCCAACTTCGTGGTGTCGACGAATTGTTCTTCGCCCTCTACCAGGAGAGCGCCGGAGTGATCGCGAAGCAGGTCGCCGAATCGCTGACCACTGGAACTCCCACCAACTCGATACCGAAACTGGTCGACCGGGTGGTCACCGCACTGATGGTCGACCGGCAGTGGATCATGATCAAGACCGATTTCCTGCTGCACGCCGCACGTACCCGCGAGGTCGCCGCGATGCTGGCAGCGCACCATGCTGAGCTCCGCGAGACCCTGGTGGCCCATCTGGCGGCCGCGGTCGATGTCGATGTCGAAGGAATGCCGCCGGCACTACGGACCGAGGACGGTCTGGCGCGGGCCGTCAGCACGGTCCACGACGGGGCCATGCTCCGACTGCTCATCGATCCCGACGAACAGGCCCTGCGCAGATGGCTCCGTGACCTGCTCATCGCGCTGCTCGATCACCCTGCAGGCCCCTCCCAGCGGCAGCGCAGAGGCTGATGGCCGACCACGTCGACGTGCTGATCGTCGGTGCCGGGCTTTCCGGGATCGGTGCTGCCTGTCACCTGACGCGCGAGTGCCCGGACAAGACGGTCGCGATCCTGGAAGCGCGCGACGCCGTCGGTGGCACGTGGGACCTGTTCCGCTACCCGGGAATCCGCTCCGACTCGGACATGTTCACCCTTGGCTATTCGTTCCGACCGTGGACGCAGCCGAAGGCGATCGCCGACGGCCCGTCGATCCTGTCCTACATCACCGACACCGCTCGCGAGTACGGAGTCGACAGCAAGATCCGTTTTCACCACCGGGTACTGCGGGCGCAGTGGTCGACGGCGACGGCACGGTGGACGGTGACCGCCATCCGCGACGTCACCGACGAAACGGTGACGGTGACGTGCTCATTCCTCTCAGTGTGCTCGGGGTACTACCGCTACGACGAGGGCTACCGTCCGGACTTCCCGGGAATGGCGGAGTTCGCCGGGCAGATCGTGCACCCTCAGCACTGGCCGGCCGATCTGGACTACACCGACAAGCAGGTGGTCGTCATCGGCAGCGGCGCCACCGCCGTCACCCTCGTACCTGCGATGGCCGAAAAGGCCGCGCATGTCACCATGCTGCAACGCTCGCCGAGCTACGTCGCGGCGGTGCCAGGGACCGATCACATCGCCGACCGGTTGCGACAGTGGCTACCGGCGCGGGCTGCCTATTGGTTGATCCGCTGGAAGAACGTGCTGTTCACGATGGGTGTCTACCAGCTCAGCCGCCGGCGCCCCCAGGCCATGAAGGCGCTCCTGCGCAAGAGCGCGACCCGGCAACTCCCCATGGGTTTCGATGTCGACACCCATTTCTCGCCGACCTACCAGCCGTGGGACCAGCGAATGTGTTTCGTACCGGACGGTGATCTGTTCCGCGCGGTTCGCGCAGGCCGCGCCGACATCGTCACGGACCGCATCCAACGCCTCACTCCCACCGGCGTCGAACTCGGCTCGGGCGGCCAACTGCCGGCCGACATCATCGTCACCGCAACCGGTCTCAATCTGCTTGCCATCGGTGGCATGAATCTGACCGTCGACGGACGTGACATCGAGTTGTCCGACACCGTCGCCTACAAGGGCATGATGCTGTCCGGAGTGCCCAATTTCTCTCTGACCGTCGGCTACACCAACGCGTCGTGGACCCTGAAGGCCGACCTGGTCGCGCTCTACGTGTGCCGGTTGCTACGGCACATGGACGCCGAGGGCTACCAGACCGTCTCCCCCATCGCACCCGACATCGATCGCCGCGACGAGTTGACCCCACTGATCGACCTGCAGTCCGGCTACGTCCTGCGCAGCATCAGCGCCCTGCCCAAGCAGGGACCCGCGGCGCCCTGGCGGTTGCACCAGAATTACCTTCGCGACGTGCGACTGATGCGCCGCGGGCCGATCATCGACGGTGTCCGTTTCGGCCTCGCCGGTGATCCCCCGATCGGCGCCAACATCACTGCTACCACCGGTCTGCGAGCGAATTCCTCATGAGAGAATACGTATTCTTCGGCGGCACCGCAATTGTCACCGGCGCGGCCAGCGGCATCGGCGAGGCGCTGGCGCACCGTCTGGCTGACCGCGGCAGCCACCTGGTGCTGCTGGACCGGGACGCCACCCGCCTCGACACCGTCGCCGACTCCATCCGCGACCGCCACCCGCAGCTCACCGTCGACACCGTGCTGGTCGACCTCGCCGACCACGAGGCGACCGCGCGGGCCGGTAGGCAACTCGCGGCAGGGCACCCGCAGACCACGCTGCTGATCAACAACGCCGGGGTCGCCCTCGGCGGACGGTTCGACCAACTGACCCTCGAGGAGTTCCACTGGCTCGTCGACATCAACTTCGGCGCGGTCGTCACACTGACCCATCACCTGCTGCCGGTGCTGCGTGCGCACCCCGGCGCCCACCTGGCCAATGTGTCCAGCATCTACGGGATCGTCGCGCCGCCCGGCCAAACCGCGTACGCCGCCAGCAAATTCGCCGTCCGCGGCTTCACCGAAGCGCTGCGCCAGGAGCTCGCCGGCGAGAATGTTGGCGTCACCTGCATCCACCCCGGCGGCATCGCCACCCGCATCGCGACCACGGCCCGGAAGGGATCCGGCGTCTCCGAATCGAATGCTGCCAAGGGGCGCGCGCGGGCCGACCGGATGCTCACCATCCCGCCCAGCACCGCAGCGGATGTCATCCTGCGGGGCATCCAGCGTCGGCGGCCGCGCGTGCTGATCGGCTGGACCGCCCGCGTGCCGGACATCCTCGCCCGCGTCGCACCCGGCTCCTACGGCACCATCCTGTCCAAGGTGCTCTCACGCACCCGGTGACACGGGCGCGCCCGGCGTCGAAGACACATCGAGAACCACGCCGGCAGCTCGCAGGTCAGCCCCACCCGCGTCGACGTCGCCGTCGACCATCTCCGGGCATTGGTTCCAGCGGGTGTCGAGGTGCCGTTCGCAGCGGGCTTCGGCGTCGACACCACCGCCGACGACGGGAATCTGGCCGCCGAGGCGATCGCGCTCGCCACGCAGGCGTCGGTCGTGGTGCTGTTCCTGGGGCTGCCCGCCAGCGACGAGTCCGAGGGCTTCGACCGCACCCACCTGGACCTGCCCGACAAAGGTCGACCTGGTCCATCGCGTTGCGGCGGTCAACCCGAACATCGTGGTGGTCCTGGCCAACGGTTCCACGGTACGGCTGTCCAGCTGGGAGCACCACGCCAGCGCCGTGTTGGAGTGCTGGCTGGCCGGTCAGGCCGCTGGTGGCGCCGCCGCTGATCTCCAGGTCGGCGCCGCCAACCCGTCCGGCTGCCTGGCCGAGACCCTACCGCTGCGGCTGGAGGACAACAGCTCCTACGTGAACTTCCCGGGCGACTCCGGGCATGTCCGCGACGGCGAGGGGATCTTCGTCGGCTACCGCGGATACGACGCCACCGACACCCCGGTGAGCTACCCGTTCGGGCACGGCCTGTCCTACACGACGTTCGACTACTCCGACCTCGCGGTGACGGTGACCGGGAGTCACGTCACCGACGACCTACGGATCACGGTGTCCTGCCAGGTGCGCAACACCGTCGATCGGGCTGGCAAGGAAGTCGTCCAGCTCTGTCTGACGACGTGCAGGCCAGTGTCGCCCGGCCGCGGCGAGACCTGAAGGCGTTCGCCAAGGTGTCCCTCGAACCGCGCGAGATCGCCCCCGTCACACTGGTTCTCGGCGGCCGCGAGCTGTCGGTCCGGTCCACCGCACACGGCTGGGTGGTCGAAGGCGGTGACTTCGACATCGCCGTCGGCACCTCGTCGCGGGACCTGCGGCTCACGCGGCGCATCCACAACGCCGCACCGTTGACCGGACCGGTCGGACTGATGTAGACGCTGGAAGAAATGGCTGGCCGACCTCGAGGCGTCGGCGATCCTGCACGAGGCCGTCGGCACCGACCACACCGGAAAATACCGGGGCATCCTCGGCGACCCGGCCCATATCGAGATCATCGGCAGCTTCCCGGTCAGCAGCCTCGCGCTTTCCCGGGACTCGGATTCGACCGACAGATCCTGTCAACTGCCCTCGCGCGGCTTCACCAGGACTGACCGCGCCGAGCAAGCGCGGCGGACTCCCGAGGACCAACGACAGGCGTTTCGTCATGATGCTTCGATGGGCACTGTCTCCGCACAACCACCGATCTCCGTTCTCCGCACACCCACCGTTCTCCGCACACCCACCGTGAGGAAGGAACAGACGTTGGCCAGGACCATCGCCACCACCACCAAGGTCGACCGCGACGACCTGCTCGAGTTCATCCGGCCCCGGCACAACATGGTGCTCATCACCAGTAGATCCGACGGCTCCGCGCAATCGTCACCGGTCACCGGCGGCGTGGACGCCGACGGCAGAATCGTCATCTCGAGCTATCCGGAACGCGCCAAGACGGCGAACGTGCGTCGCTCGGCAACCGCGTCGGTGCTGGTGCTCTCCGACAAGTTCGGCGATGCCTGGGTCCAGATCGACGGTGACGCCGAGGTTCTCGACCTCCCGGAGGGGTTGGACGCGCTCGTCGACTATTTCCGGGCCATCTCGGGCGAGCACCCCGACTGGGACGAATTCCGGCAGGCGATGATCAAACAGGGGAAATGCCTGATCCGCGTCACCCCGACCCGCTGGTCACCGATCGCGACCGGCGGCTTCCCGGCCCGCATCGCCTGACGTGACGAACTCGCAGCGAACACGGATGGACTCCGGCGACGGCGGGCCCTGCGGAATCGCCATTCTGGACGACTACCAGAACGTGGCCCTGGCGTCGGCCGACTGGACCTCGCTCGGCGAGGACGTTGCGGTTCAGACGTTTTCGGATCACCTGCACGACCGGGAGCACATCGCCGAGCGGTTGAGGGGATTTCCGGTCGTGGTCGCCATGCGGGAACGGACGCCGTTTCCCCGGGAATTGCTGGCGCGGCTACCCGATCTGCGGCTATTGGTGACGACCGGCATGAAGAACGCCTCGATCGACCTGCGGGCCGCCGCCGACCTGGGCATCACGGTGTGCGGTACGGAACTGGTCGCCAGCTCGACGGTCGAATTGACCTGGGCGCTGATCCTGGCGGTGATCAGGGACATTCCCGGCGAGGACAGCCGGACCCGGGCCGGGCTATGGCAGCAGCATCTCCCACGCAGCCTCGAAGGCTCCACCCTCGGTGTGGTGGGCCTGGGCAGACTCGGCCGGCGGGTCGGCGCGATCGCCAACGCCTTCGGAATGGGCGTGCTCGCGTGGAGTCGCCATCTCACCGCGGAACTCGCCACCGAACACGGCGCGCGATACACCGACTTCGACGAGTTGTTCGACCGTAGCGACATCGTCACCGTGCACATCCCGCTGAGCGAATCCAGTCGAGGCCTGATCGGTGCGCGTCAACTCCAGCTACTCGGCCCGGACGGTTTTCTGGTCAACACCTCCCGCGGACCGATCGTTCAACTAGCGGCCCTCGTCGACGCCCTGAAGTCAGGGACGATCGCCGGCGCCGCGCTGGATGCCTTCGATGCCGAGCCGCTCCCGGCCGACCACCCGTTGTGCCACACGCCGCGCACCGTGCTGAGTCCGCATGTCGGATTCGTCAGCCGACGCTCCTACCAGGTGGCGTACGGCGCGGCGGTCGACGACGTCCGAGCCTGGCTCGATGGCACGCCGATCCGCGTCCTGAACTGACTTGCACCCCGGCGCCACGCACGTCGAAGGACGTACCCGCTGCCGTCGGCACCCCCAGTGCGCGATGATCACGCCCGGAAGCAGCCGCGGCCCACCGCGGCCCGCACCCGCCGACGCCGGAGGCCGCGCGATGAGCAACATTCACATCACGTCGTTGATCCTGATCCCCCTCATGGCCGCGCTGGCCCCCTTGCTGTCGTCGGCGCTGGCACACATCGTCAAGATCCCGATCGTGGTCTTCGAGATCGTCCTCGGGTTGCTGCTCGGCCCGTCGATTCTGGGCTGGGTGCAGCCGACCGAATTCGTCTCCTCGTTGGCTCAGTTCGGTCTGGCGATGCTGTTCTTCCTTGCCGGCAATGAGATCGACTTCGAACGGATCCGCGGACGGCCCATCAAGCGGTCCGTGCAGGGATGGCTGATCTCCCTGGCCGCCGGCGTGATGATCGGTGTCCTGCTCGCTCCTTCCGCCGCGGCCGGCGTGTTCATCGGGGTCGCCCTGACCAGCACCGCCCTCGGGACGCTGATGCCGGTGCTGCGGGACGCCGGCGAGATGCGCACCCCGTTCGGCACCGCCGTCATCGCGGTCGGGGCGGTCGGCGAGTTCGGGCCGCTCATCGCGATCTCGCTGTTCCTGTCCGGCCGCCGACCTGGCGTCGCCACGGTCGTGCTCTGCGCCTTCGCGCTGATCACCGCGATCGCGATCTACGTGGCCGGCAAGGGCACCCACCAGCGCATGCACGCCCTCATCACGGCTACCCTGCACACCAGCGGGCAGTTCGCGGTCCGGTTGGCGATCCTGATGATCACCGCGCTGGTCGGGCTCAGCCTGATCCTCGACCTGGACATGCTGCTCGGCGCGTTCGCCGCAGGGGTGCTCACCAAGCTCCTGCTGGCCGACGCCAAACCCGCGGATGCGGAGGCGGTGGAGTCCAAGCTGGAGGCGGTTGGTTTCGGCTTCCTGGTGCCGGTTTTCTTCGTCAACACCGGAGTCACCTTCGATCTCGACGCGCTGCTCAGCAATCCCACGACCTTGGCGATGGTGCCGGTATTCCTGGTCCTTTTCCTCGTGGTCCGCGGGTTGCCGTCGACGCTGACGGCACCACCCGGCACCCCAGGTGCCGATCGGCGGGCAATCGTGCTGTTCGGCGCCACCGCGTTGCCGATCATCGTGGCGGTCACCGAGATCGGTGTCAGTTCCGGAGACCTGTCCGCCGGCACCGCCGCCGCGCTGGTCGGCGCGGGCATGCTGTCCGTGCTGCTGTTCCCACTCCTGGCTTTGGGCCAGCATCGCAGGGCGCCGGACTGGGGGATCAAAGCGCCGGACACCGACGAACACGTCCCTGAGGAGGGCTGACGCGTGCCGTCACCGACAGCCGAAGGGGCTGATCCGCAGGTACCGTCGTCGGGGTGACCGCCGGTGTGATCCCCGCCATCACGGAGCCCACGGTGATCGCCGCCACCCCGCGTGCCGGTGCCGTCAGCGCACCCCTGGCCACCGCAGACCGGGTCGCCGAACTGCTGGCCGGACGCAGGGCGGTGGCACTGACCGGTGCTGGGCTGAGTACCGATTCCGGTATCCCGGACTATCGCGGACCAGGCAGCCCGCCGCGTTCCCCAATGACCTTCGATGAGTTCGTGTCAGGTTCGCGCGCCCAGCAGCGGTACTGGGCACGCAGCCACATCGGTTGGCAGCGCATGGGTCTCGCGCAACCGAATCGAGGTCACCTGGCTCTTGCCACCCTGGAACGGTCGGGCGTCGTCACCGATCTGATCACCCAGAACGTCGACGGATTGCACCGCCAGGCCGGCAGCCGCGCGGTGATCGAGCTCCACGGCCGGATCGACGAGGTGATCTGCCTGGGCTGCGCCAGCATCTCCTCGCGCCACGAGTTGCACGACCGGTTGTCCGCATTGAACCCGGACTTCGGCCGTTCCCGTTCGGCGATGACCGCGCCCGACGGTGACGCCGAGCTGGCGGAAACCGACGGGTTCGCCCTGGCCGAATGTCTGCGATGTCCCGGTCCGCTCAAACCGCACGTGGTCTTCTTCGGCGAGAACGTGCCCCGCGCCCGCGTCGACCGCTGCTACCGCGCGGTCGACGACGCCGAGGCGCTTCTCGTCGCGGGTTCCTCGTTGACCGTGATGTCGGGTCTGCGATTCGTCCGGCACGCCGCCCGCCGGGGCATCCCGATCGTGATCGTCAATCGCGGCATCACCCGCGGCGACCCGGTGGCCACCGTGCGGGTCGATGCGGGGTGCTCGGAGACCCTGACTTCGCTGGCGGATCTGCTGGGCTGAACCGTGCCGTCCTCCTGGCGCACGTGATTCGCTGCGGCGGTAGCCTCAAATGGGATCTGGACCGCGATCGACGTCGATCCCGCGGTGTTGGCCGCACTCGAGAAGGGACAGACCGTCGCGGGCAAGGGGCTCGGGGTCCTCGTTTCCGAACTCCTCGCCGCTGCTCTCGCGGACAACAGCGTCCCCGAACGTCGCTCCCCCGGCAGTCCCTGACGCCGCCCACGCTCGGCGCCGTCGGCGAACGCCACGCTGAATGGGCGGCGCCGGACGGCTGACCGCGCAACCGCTCCGGTCCACAGACCATCACCGAGGGCCAGCTGCATATTGCTGGTCATGCAGCTGCATTGGCTGCATAACCGTGGCGATCCCCATCCGGAACGTGCCGATGCAGGTCAGGAACACGCTGGCCGCGCGTGCCGTCGGTTCGGGACGGTCGCTCCAGGAGTACCTCGGGCCGAACTCACCGACGCCGCCAACCACCCGACTGTCGACGAGCTGATCGACCGCGTTCGACCGGTCACGGCTACCACCGAGATCCCGGTCGCGGACATTCTCGACCCGCTCGACGCCGAACGCCGTTGACGCATCCTGCGCGGACAGGGCGCGGACCGGTCTCGTTGACGCCTCGGCCGTAGTCGCCCTGCTCATCGACCAGGGCGCGGCCGGCACGTGGGTCGTGGAGCAGATAGCCGGTCACCTGCTCAGCGCACCGCACCTCTTGCCCTTCGAGGTCGCCGACGTTCTGCGGCGCCACGTTCGCGCGGGGATCCTCCATGTCGATCGGGCGGTGACGGCCCACAGAGCACTGGTCGACGTCCGTGCCGAACCATGGCCCTACGCACCGTTGGCAGGTCGGGTGTGGGCGCTCCGGGACCGATTGAGCAGCTACGATGCGGCGTACGTCGCCATCGCCGAACTGGCTCAGGCCCCGTTTGATCACCCTTGACGCCCGCCTGGCCCACGGCGCCAGTGCGCAGTGCGAGATCCCGGTGTTTGCCCCGGCGTGACCTCTCTCGCGCGGATCAACTCGCCTCGCGCGCATCAACTTCGCCACTATGTGAAGGTTGTGCATGGAGTCAACGACTTCGGCCGCGCCACCGACTTTGATCCGCGCGACCACTGTTGGACGGCGCGACCAAGGAACGCCCCGCGCTCCGCAACTCGGCAACCTCGGCAGGCGCAGGGCGCCTTTGCCGGCGTGACCCGGGCCCACGCAGGGCTGCAGCAGGCGGCCATCGACGCCCAGACGGACGCCAACAAAACAAGCCACAAACAAGCCAACAAAAAAGCCAACAAAAAAGCCAACAAACATAGGGCTACGCCCGGTACCGCGTGGAGGCCAGCCACGCCACGAGATCGCCCGCATCGACTCCGCGCGCCGGACTTCGACGAGCTCTTCCCTGGCCGGCTAGCGGCAGGCTCAGGCACGGGCATTCCTGCTCAACAGCTCGCTGTCCCCGGACGACCAGCAAAGTTGATCATGGTGGGCAGCCCGCGACACGCCGACAACACGTCACGCGGCTCGCCGGCCAACACTCGCCGCGGCCCAGTCAGCCGGCGCGGCGAGCCAGCCAGCCGACCGGCCGCCCGCAGCTTGACGGACGCAGCGAGCCAGCCGACCGACCGACCGAAGCCCTAAGCCCTAACCGGCGCGCGTCACCGCCACCCGCACACCGACGTCGGCGCCTACCGTCCCGGAAGCCACCCCGGGCCGGTCCGCGCCGACCGCACCACGCACCACGGAAGTGGCCAGTGTCTCGGCCTGCACCTGCTCCAGCCGAGCCTGCACCGCGGACCACAGCCGGTCCGGGACCTCGAGGGTGAGCGCGATCCGATCCGAGACGTTCAGGCCGGCCTCCTTTCGCGCCTGCTGCACCAGCCGCAGCAGGTCGTTCACCGCGCCCTGATCCAGCAGCTCGTCGTCCAATGCGGTGTCCAGCGACAGGAAACCGCCCGAGCGCAGCAGCCCCACCGCATCCGACGAGGACCCGGTGGCCACCAGCTCCAACGTGTACTCCGCGGGCTCCAGCACGACGCCGCCGCAGACCACCACGCCGGCCTCATCTACCGACCAGTCGCCCGCCTTGGACGCCTTGATCACCTGCTGCACATCGCGGCCCAGCCGTGGTCCCGCCGCTCGCGCGTTCACCGCCAGCCGCCGCGACACCCGCTCGTCGTGCTCGGCCATCTCGGTCAGATCCACCAACCGGACGTTGACCTCGTCCGCGACCAGTGACACGAACGGCCGCAGCCGACCCGCCCCCCTGGTCGCCACCGTCAGCGCCGCCAGCGGCTGACGCACCCGCAGCCGGGCGGCCTTGCGCACGGACAGCGCGACGGACGCGATTTCGCGGATCTCGTCCATCGCGGCGACCAGATCAGGGTCCAGCGGCAAAGCAGAATCGAACGCCAAGCTGGGCCAATCAGCGAGGTGCACCGATCGGTCCCCGGTCAGGCCGCGCCAGATCACCTCGGTGGTCAGCGGCAGCAGCGGCGCCGCGACCCGGGTGACGACCTCGAGCACCGTGTGCAGCGTGTCGATCGCGTCGCGGTCGCCGTCCCAGAACCGTTGCCGGGACCGGCGGATGTACCAGTTGGTCAGCACTTCGAGATAGGACCGGACCGCCCCGCAGGCACCGGCGAGGTCGTAGACGTCCATGGCCGCGGTCACGTCGCGGACCAGCTCCGCGGTCTTGGCCAGCACATACCGGTCCAGCACGTCGCTCGAGTCGGTGCGCCAGGTCCCGGTCCGATCGGCAGCCCCGGCGTACAGCGCGAGGAAGTACCACGCGTTCCACAGCGGCAACACCGCCTGCCGCGCACCCTCCCGGATGCCCGGTTCGGTGACCACCAGGTCCGAGCCGCGCAGGATCGGTGACGACATCAGGAACCAGCGCATCGCGTCGGAGCCGTCGCGCTCGAACACCTGCCCGACGTCCGGGTAGTTGCGCCGCGACTTGGACATCTTCTGCCCGTCGTCGCCGAGCACGATGCCGTGCGCCATGCACGTCACAAAGGCGGGTCGGTCGAACAACGCTGTAGCCAGCACATGCATCGTGTAGAACCAACCGCGGGTCTGGCCGTTGTACTCGACGATGAAGTCACCCGGATAGTGCTCCTCGAACCATTCGCGGTTCTCGAACGGGTAGTGCACCTGGGCGTACGGCATCGACCCGGACTCGAACCAGCAGTCCAGCACCTCGGGCACCCGCCGCATGGTCGAGTTCCCGGTCGGGTCGTCCGGGTTGGGCCGAGTGAGCTCGTCGATGTACGGCCGGTGCAGATCGTCCGGGCGCACGCCGAAGTCCCGCTCCAGCTCGTCCAGCGAGCCGTACACGTCGACCCGCGGGTACGCCGGATCGTCGGAGGTCCACACCGGGATCGGCGAGCCCCAGAAGCGGTTCCGGGAGATCGACCAGTCCCGCGCGCCGTCCAGCCACTTGCCGAATTGCCCGTCCTTGATGTGCGACGGTACCCAGGTGATCTGCTGGTTGAGCTCGACCATCCGGTCGCGGAACTGGGTCACCGCAACGAACCAGGACGACACCGCGCGCTGGATCAGCGGAGTCTCGCACCGCCAGCAGTGCGGGTACGGGTGCTCGTAACTGTCCCGGCGCAGCAGCAGTCCGGATTCCTTCAGATCGGCCATGATCGGGATATTGGCATCGAAAACCTGGTAGCCCTCATAGGGCGGCACCTGGGCGGTGAACTTGCCCTGCGAGTCGACGGGGTTCACGACCTCGATGCCGGCGGCATCGGTGACGACCTTGTCCTCCTCACCGAAGGCCGGCGCGATGTGCACGACGCCGGTGCCGTCCTCGGTGGTGACGTAGTCCGCGGCCAGAATCTGAAAGGCGTTCTCCCGGGAGGATCTGCTCGCAGGGTCCGACCCGTTGCCGGGGCCGATGAGGAAATCGAAAGGCGGGGTGTAGCGGGTGCCGACCAGCTGGGCACCGGTGTAGGTGGCCAGGACCTCCGGCGATTCACCCAGTTCGCGGGCGTACGCCGCCAGCCGGGCGCGGGCCAGCAGGTAGCGGCCGGCGTCCGGCCCATCGGACCGGACCACGACGTAGTCCACATCAGGATTGACCGCGGCCGCCAGGTTCGACGGCAACGTCCACGGGGTGGTCGTCCAGACGAGGGCCTGCACGCCGTCCAGCGCGGCATCGGCGGACTTCAGCCGCAGCGACACCGTCACAGCCGGATCCTGCCGGGACTGGTAGGTGTCGTCCATCTTCGTCTCGGTGGCCGACAGCGGCGTCTCGCAGCGCCAGCAGTACCAGAGCACCCGGTAGCCCTCGTAGATCAAGCCCTTGTCCCACAAGGTCTTGAAGGCCCACATGACGGACTCCATGTAGTCCGGGTCCAGGGTCTTGTAGTCGTGCTCGAAGTCCACCCAGCGGGCCTGGCGGGTGACGTACTCCTGCCATTCGTGGGTGTACCGCAACACCGAGGCCCGGCAGGCGTCGTTGAACTGCTCGACGCCCATCGCCTCGATCTCGGACTTGTGCTTGATGCCGAGTTGCCGTTCGGCCTCGACCTCGGCGGGCAGACCATGGGTGTCCCACCCGAAGCGGCGCTCCACCCGGCGCCCGCGCATGGTCTGGTAGCGCGGCACGACGTCCTTGACGTAGCCGGTGAGCAGATGGCCGTAGTGCGGCAGGCCGTTCGCGAACGGCGGCCCGTCGTAGAACACGAACTCGTTGGACCCGTTGTCACCGGTGGGGCGTCCGTCGATCGACGCCTGAAAGGTGTCGTCCTTCGCCCAATACGACAGGACGTCGTGTTCCGCCGCGGGCAGGTCGGGATGCGCGACGACATCAGCGGCGCCGGCCCGGGGATAGCGGGCCGCGTTCGGGCCCGGTGTAGCGGTTGGCTCGACCGCCTGTTGGGCGGTGGGCGTGCTGTCGTTCATCGCAGGTACTCCTCGTCCAGGCTGCTGATCGCCTGCAGGGACGAGCGCGATCGGTGTCGATCGCATCCCGCGGTACCACCCCGCTTGCCCGGTTCACGCTGGTCGTGCGCGCGGTCCGGGCCACTCATCGTTCCGGCTGTGACGGGCCGGACCCGTTCGGTTCTAGTGAGCACAGCCCCGCCGGCTGGGCGTCGACCCTGTGAAACACTGCCAAGACCGACATCGCTGCCGCGGAGTTTGTGCCGTTCTTCCGAATGGCTCGCCGGTGATGGCCGGGTCATCGCCAGGTGGTTCTCACTTCCAGGGTAGTGCCCGCGGGCGAGTGGGTCACCCGCCGGCGGCCGTGCCTCATTGCGCCGAACCGGAGCCTCGGGCGGACTACTCGCCCCCGGCCGCCAACGACGCGGCCGGCTCCTTCGGAGCCTGGCCATCCAGCTGTGCCAGCTGCTCGACGATCCAACTCTTGAGTCGCCCGCGGTATTCCCGCTCGTAGACCCGCAGATCCTCGATCTTCTTCTCCAGGCCGATACGCTCGTCGGCCAGGTTGCCCAGCACCTCGTCGTACCTGGACTGAGCTTCCTTGTCGAGCGCATCGGCCCGGATCCGGCTGTCCCGCTCGGCAGCCTCGGCACGGGTGGTGGCGTCGGTGATCATCGCCTCCGACTGGCCCTTGGCCTCGCGCAGTACGCGGTCGGATTCGGCCTTGGCCTCCGCGGTCAGCCGGTCTGCGGTCTCCTGGGCCAGACCCAACAGCCGGGCGGCCTGCACGTGACCATCAGCCGCTGACGCAGCCGGCGCCGGGGCTTCCGCCGGAGCGGCCACGGGCGCTGCCTCCGCCACCGGTCGCTCCAGAACCGGCGGCGCTCCGCCGGCCTCGTAGCTCGCGAGCCGCGAGGAGAGCTCGTTGTTCTCCTCGATGAGCCGACCGAGCTCGGCCTCGACGACGTCGAGGAAGGCGTCGACCTCGTCCTCGTCGTACCCACGCTTGCCGATGGAGGGTTTCTTGAACGCGACGTTATGGACGTCGGCGGGTGTGAGCGGCATGACAACTCCTTGATGGCTCGGTCAACGATGGGGCGCGACGCGGAACGCGCTGCATCCCCGATCAACAAGATCCTAGAGCGCGCACAAAGATGCTAAATCGCGCTCGTAAGTGCCAGCCGCTCGACGACCGTCAACAGTATCCAGACCGCGATCAGGAGCACCACAATGCTGACATCGAACCCTACCCCGCCCAAACGGACCGTCGGGATGATCTTGCGCAACAGCTTGACCGGCGGGTCTGTGCTGGCGAAGAGTACCTCCATGGCAACTGCAGGCGGGCCGGCCGGCCGCCATGAGCGCGCGAAGACCCGAACGATCTCGATGACGATTCGACCCAGCAGCGCCAGCCTGAACAACCAGAGGACCAGGTAGACCACCTGCCAGAGAATGTTCACACCATCACTTGTACCCGATCGCGCTGGGGCCTGACAGCCTGGCTCAGCGACCGGAACGCACACCTGAGTACGCCGGGCGTTCCCGTGGCTCCGAGGAGAAGCCGCCGGAGAAGCCGTTCGGTGTGCCTGGCTCGGAAACATCGGCCACATCGGTGTCCGGCGGCAGCAGCATGAAGACCTTGGTGGTGACCTTGTCGATCGAGCCGCGCAGGGCGAAGGCCAGGCCGGCCGCAAAGTCGACCAGCCGGCGGGCGTCCGAGTCGTCCATCTCGGTCATGTCCAGGATGACGGGCTTGCCTTCCCGGTACTTCTCACCGATGATGCGGGCCTCCGCGAACCCGTTCAGCTTCACGGTGACGGGCCGGATCGCACCGGGCACCTCCGGTTCGCGACGCAGGTCCGCCCGTGCCTGTACGGCCAGCGCACCCTGGGTCATCGGTGCCTCCTCGTAGGACGCGCCGACCGGGCGACGCGGATGGGCGGCGGCGTAGGGGGATTCCTGACCGCGTTCGTACCCGTCACCGGAATAGCCGTCCGCGTAGTCGTGCGCCGGGTAGTCGTGTGAGTACTCGCTGGGGTACTCGCCGGAGTCCGAGTCGGCGTAGTCGTCCACGAACTCGTCCCGGTGGGAGTCGTCGGGCACCAGCCCCAGGAAGGCCCCCACCTTGCGCCATGATCCCATTTGGTCTGATCCTTCCGTTGCCCGACACGGTGAACGGGACCCGCGCTGGTGCCGATGCCGGCATGCCGTGCGAACCGATCTCCTCGCTTGCGCGTCAGGCTATCCCCGTGATCAGAACGATCGCGGTGCGACACACCGGGCCGGACAGGTGCTTCCGGCGCCGCGGGCTTTGCCTGGTGCCGAGGTCCGCGAGACGCCGTTCCGCGCAGCAGAATCGGGCCTTTCCCGGCCACCCGGCGAACCACCCCGACCCGCCCCGACCCTGGCCCGTCCCCTGCACACACCACGGCCGGACGCCCAGCCGTGCCCCTTCACCGGGCCGGCGGCGTCATCCAGATCAGCCCGGCCAGCCGACCCGTGGGCGCGCCGCGGCGGTGGCTGAACAGGTCCGGATCGGTGAACGTGCAGCGCGGATCGATCGTCACGCCGGCGACCCCGGCCGCCCGTAGCTGACGGGCCAGACCGGCCCGCAGGTCCAACCCCGGCGTTCCGCGGTCGGTCCGGCAGGCCGCTCCCGGCAGCGACGCATCGACCTCGTCACGCATCGCGTCGGGCACCTCGTAGCACGCCCCGCAGATCGCCGGACCGAGCAGCACCTCTACGGATGCCACCGACGCGCCCGCTCCCGCCATTGCCGTGAGCGCGTGCAGGGCGAT
>JADGOY010000237.1 GCA_017882715.1 Nakamurella sp.
CGGTCCGGGCGGTTGGATGCCTTGTCCGGCGGCGACGGCACGATCGACCAACGCCAGGAAAGCCTGCTCTGCGTCGGTGGTTCCGGTCGAGGCCAGGACGCCGTCCAGGGTGTCGTCGGCCAACGCGGTACCGGCCCGCATGAGGAGCAGCCGGTCGCAGCGCACCGCCTCGTCCATCACGTGGCTGGACACCAACAGTGTCACGCCCTCCTGGGAGAGCCGCCGGAAGATCGCCCACAGGTCGCGGCGGAGTACCGGGTCCAGCCCTACGGTCGGCTCGTCCAGGACCAGAACCTCGGGCGTGCCGACCAACGCCGCGGCGAGCGAGACGCGGGAGATCTCGCCGCCGGACAGGTTGTCCGCCCGGGACGAGGCGTGGTCGACGAGGTCGACCAGGCCGAGTACGCGGGAGATCTCGGCGTCCAGGCCCTGACGCGGCACCCCGATGACGGTGGCGAAGTAGCGGATGTTCTCGGCGATCGTCAGATCCAGGTAGACACTCGGGTCCTGGGTCAGGTAGCCCACCCGACTGCGCAGCGCCTCGCTCCCGGCGGCCAGCCCGAGTACCTCGACCGTGCCGCCGGCCACCTGCTGGACGCCGACGATGCTGCGCATCAGCGTGGACTTGCCGCAGCCGCTCGGGCCCAGCAGCCCGATGAGCTGACCGCGCGGGATGGACAGGGTGAGCCCGGGCAGCACAGTGCGGCCGCCGCGCACCACCCGCAGCTGGTCGACACGGATCGCTGGTTCCGCAGTCAACCTGTGCGTCACCATGTTCTGAAACTAGCCCTCACGCGCCAGAACGGGCGGCCTGCGCGGTGTGCCTTCTGTCGCCGACTCCGATTCAGCGCAAGGCGCCCGATAACCCGTGCCGGGTTCACGCCGTCACGGAAGCCAGCCACGACGCGAGGGCTGGCGGGAGCTCGGCGGAGAACGCGAGGTCGCTGATCGAGCTCGCGACCATGCCAGGCGGCTCGTCCTTCAACGCGTGATCGGCGGTGGTCATCGTGACGGGCGTCAGCGTAGCCGCGGAGAGAGCGGCATCCAGCTTCGCCATCTCGGAGCACGGCACTTGTTGGTCCGCCTGGGAACAGGTGGTCAGGACCGGCAATCCCGCGGGCAATGCTGCCGCCAGCTGAACGGGATCTGCCTGATCTGCCTGGTACAGGAAGTGCGCGTTGACGGTCGACAAACCGCTCTGCTGCAGCAGCGTGGGCAGACCCGCCGGGAACGATCCGGTGGTCCGGAGCGTGGAGACCGCGGTCGGTAGCGCCTGGGTGACGGTTTCCGCCTCGCCTGCGTTCATCCTGCCGGCGGCGACCAGAGTCGGCATTGCCTGGACGATCTGCGAACTGATCAGATCCAGGTAACGCGAGCCGGGGGATTCCAGCAGGCCCACGGCGGCCACCGCAGGCTGACCGGGGGCGGGTTGCGCGGCCACCGAGAGGGCGATCAAGGCGCCTTCACTGTGCCCGAGCAGCAGCAGGTGACCGGTGTCGATGTCGGTCCGGCCGGCCAGGAACCCCAGTCCACCTCTGGCCTCGTCCAGGAAGTCGGTGTACCCGATCGATGCCGGATCGGACGCGTACGGCCCGAGCCCGGTCGCTCCGGAGGAGAGCTTGTCGTACCGCAGGCTGGCCACCCCGTGGGCGGCCAGCACGTCGGCGAGGCTGCTCAGCGTGCCGATCGTGCCGGGCACGCTGGGCGTGTTGCCGTTGCGGTCGGTCGGACCGCTGCCGGCCAGCAGGACCGCGGCGGGGACCGGGCCGGTGGCGTTCGGCGGCATCCGCAGACTGCCGTGCACGGTGACCTGACCAGCCGCGAAGGTGATCTCCTGGTCGGTGCCGACCGGAGATGCGCCGCCGCTCGTCGCCGTCGAAGTCCCACCGGTCCCGCCCGAACCTGTCCCATCGGGCTGAACCGACGGAGCCTGGGAACTACACCCCGCCAGAGCCACGACCGCCCCGGCGACCAGAAGGGCCGTCGGCCAGCGCCACGAGTGTCGCAAGAACAAGCCAAGACGCCCGCTGGTGCGACGTTCGACAGGGCAGCCGGACCCCTGCGCGCCTTGGCCCGACCAGAAGGCCTCCACCACAGTGCCGCAGCTCGATGTGACCATCGCCGAATCCCCTCTCGCCCATCATCGCGCCGAACGGCGCCCGGTCTGGTCGACCTTGCGGTCCTGCTACGACCGACTGGCTGCGCCCCGTGAACTGTCCTGCCGTTGTAGATCAAGAGTCCGGCTGGTACCCCGTCGGATACCGACACTCGCACGTAATACCAGCGGTCACGGATTGCGTCGAGCCCAGGCCTCTTGGGAACGCTTGAGTCGAGATGCTTGCCGGGGTCTACTCCATCATGGTTCGGGATCGTGGGTGCGGGAAGCCCACAGTGCCACCGCCACAGCCCTTTCCGCACCCGTTCATTCCTTGCTCTGGGCCGAGGCGGCGGTCGACGACGCCACCGTGACCAGGTCGCCCGGCCGATACCGGGACCGGCCAGGCAGCCCCGCCAGCGCGATCGACACTGTGCCACCGCCGGTGCCTTCGATCCGGGTGGACGTCACCGTCGCCTCTCCGTCACCGGAGAGCACCCGGTCCCCGATACGAAGGTCCAGGGCGCGCCGCAGTTGTGTCCCCATGCCCTTCCTCTACTCGCCCCCACCGACACTCGCCCCCACCGACAACGCAGGGTCAAGCCGTGCCGGGAAGCTGGGGCCGCCGGCTCGATTCCACGCTCATCTGGCTCAGCGGTCCCGGTCGGGCAACCCGGAGAAGAACTCGACCACATCACGGACGAGCAACTCCGGGGTTTCCATCGCAGCGAAGTGCCCACCGGTCTCGAAGTCGGTCCAGTGCACGATCTGCTGCCCCTGCTCTGCATACCGGCGAATTGCCACGTCCTGCGCGAACACCGCCACTCCGGTCGGCACCGTCGACGGCGTCGGCCAGTCCTGGGAATGCATGCTCTCGTAGTACAGGTTGGCCGCCGACCCCGCGGTGCCGGTCAGCCAGTAGAGCATCACATCGGTCAGGATTCGGTCACGATCGATCGCCTGCTCCGGCAATGCGTGCCGAGAATCGGTCCACTCCTTGAACTTCTCGACGATCCAGGCCAACTGCCCGACCGGGGAGTCGGTGAGCGCAAAGGCCAGCGTCTGCGGCCGGGTCGCCTGGATCTGGAAGTAGCCGTTCCCCTCTGCCAGGAACGATTGCATTCGGGCCAGCCGTGCCTTCTCCACCTCGGTGAAGGTGTCCAGCTCCTCCTCGGGGACGTCGCCCCAGGGGATGAAGCCGACGGTTGCGGCGTTCACGTGCACCCCGATCACATGGTCGGGGTCGACCCGCCCAAGATCTGGAGCGACGAAAGCGCCGAAGTCGCCGCCCTGTGCTCCGTAGCGCGAATACCCCAGCCGGGCCATGAGTGCGGCGAACGCGGCAGCCATTCTCTTGCTGTTCCAACCCGTTCCGACCAATGGTCCGGAAAGGCCGAATCCCGGCAACGACGGAATGACCAGGTGAAAGGCATTCGCCGGATCGCCACCATGGGCAACCGGATCGATCAGCGGATCGATCACGTCGAGGAACTCGGCGAACGACCCCGGCCAGCCGTGGAGCAGCAGCAACGGCGTTGCCAACGGCTCGGCCGACCGCACGTGCAGGAAATGGATCCGCTGACCGTCGATATCGGTGACAAACTGCGGGAACTCGTTGAGCCGGGACTCCTCTGCGCGCCAGCTGTAGCCATCGCGCCAGTACGTCGTGAGCTCCCTCAGGTAGTCCACCGGGACCCCCTTGGTCCACGGCGTGCCAGGCAGCCCGTCCGGCCACCGGGTCAGGTCCAGGCGGGCGTTCAGGTCGTGCAGCGCCGCCTGCGGAATGTCGATGGTGAAAGACGTCACCTCCGAGCGGTCTGGGTCGGTCGAGGCGTTGGTGTAAACGGTTCTTGCAGTCACGACTGGGTCCTCCTCGTTGCGAAAGATGCTGAGGCCGTCCTTCGACCACGCGGCTGACCCGCCTGTGCGGAACGAAGCGTTCCGTTCAAGAATAGCAGAGCGGAACGCTTCGTTCCACCCTAAGGTGGAGAGATGAATCAACCGGCAGCCCCGCTGAGCGGCCGCCGCGCGCAGGCCGCCCGGAACGACGAGACCATCCTCGCCGCGGCACGTGAGGTATTCGTCGACGATCCGTCCGCGCCCATAGCAGCCGTCTCGCAACGCGCAGGAGTTGGCATCAGCGCGCTGTACCGGCGCTACCCCAGCAAGGAAGACCTGCTGGGCAAGCTCTGCGCAGACGGGCAACGCATCTACATCGCAGAGGCCGAGCGGGCGCTCGCCGACGAGAAGAACCCGTGGGAGGCCTACGCGAGCTTTCTGCGCCGCATCGTTGCCGCCGACACGCATTCGTTGACAGTGCGCCTGGCAGGGACGTTCACCCCCACCCAGCAGCACATGGACGACGCCGATCACATGCGCCGGCTGGGCGAGCAGCTCTTCGAACGGACGAAGGCCGCCGGCGCCATCCGACCCGACATCACGGAATTGGACGTCGGGTTTCTGATGGAGTTGATCGCCCAGACCCGGCTCGGCGACTCACAGCGGACAGCCGAGCTGCGGCAGCGATTCCTCGGCATCATTCTCGACGGCCTGCGTCCGGGTTCGACCGGTGTGCTGCCGGGGCGACCGCCATCCTGGATCGAGCAACTCCAGCGATGGACGCCGACCGGCTCGGCGGGGGGATGACGCGAACCGGCCGCATCCTGCAGAACGGCTGTTCTTAAGACGAAAGATGTTTGTCAGACCCTCGAGTTGTCGAAGTGCCCAGTCGATGCCTTTCGACCAGCGGGTGTATTCGTCACCTGGCGCGTCGAGCGGGACCCAACCCGACCCAACCCTCGGTTGTAGGGTCCCGCGTCAGGTGCTATTTCACGGCGCGGCGCAGGGGGCCTACCGGACCGCCCGTCCCAACCGTGAAAGGTCGAGCAGTCGTCCGAGGCCCAGGCCTCGCGGAGCCCCGGGGTGCTCAGATCCCAGTCCGGGCGGATCTCGCTCGTCGCCGCGCGCAGGTCACGCCAGAGGTCGTCGACCGATGGGCGACCCCAGAACCAGTAGCCGTTGTAGATGCTGTGAATGACCAGTCCGGGCTTGAGCACGAGCGTGTGCGGGATCATCGGGTCGTGGTCGGGGCCGGTGTACTCCTGGATGTCGAGGTCCTTCTGGATCGTTCGCCCGGGTTCGGAGAGGAAGGTCCAGTGGGCGCCGACCGACGCGCGGAACTCCTGCAGCGTGTGGTGCTCGTCGGTCGAGATCGTGACCATCTGGGTGTAGGCCACCGCGACCTTCGACTGGAACGCCGCCAACTCGAGGTGCTGCTGGTGCTCTTTCGGGCAGTAGTGACCGCGCGAGAGCATGAGAATCAGCGGATCGCG
>JADGOY010000091.1 GCA_017882715.1 Nakamurella sp.
GGCGGCATGAGCACCTGATCGATCAGGTAGACGGTCGCGTTCTTGGTCTGCACCCCGCCACAGATCACGTTAGCGCCGTTGACCTTCAGGGCGTCACCCGAACCGGTGACTTCCAGCGTCGCGCCGTTCGCGGTGGGGTGGGCGCCGACGACCAGGCTGGGCGAGAGCCTTCCGGGCACCACGTGGTAGGTCAGGATGCCGCTGAGCAGCGCAGCATTGGTAGCCAGTGAATCCATGGTCGTCGCGTCGATCTTGGCGAAGGCAGTATCGACCGGAGCGAAGACGGTGAACTCCCCGCTGTCCAGCGTGGTGACCAGGTCGACCTGAGGGTTGACCTTGCCGGACAACGCCGCCGTCAGGCTGGTCAGCAGCGGGTTGTTGGAGGCGGCCACGGCCACCGGGTCCGCTGCCATGCCGTCGACGGAACCCGGGCCGGAGGGGACCGCCGCGGCGTAGCCGGAGCAACCGGGGCCGACCAGGGCCGCGGGGGCCGCGCCACCGGACATCGCGGTCGACCCCATCGCGGTCGACCCCGTCGCGTCGGACCCCATCGCGGTCGACCCCGTCGCGTCGGACCCCGTCGCGTCGGACCCCGTCGCGTCGGAACCCGTCGCACCGGAGGTCATGGATTCTGATGCTATCGACCCGGACGTCATGGCTTTCGACGTCATGGCCGAAGACGACGCTGCGGACGTCGTCGCCACCGAGCTGTTGCTCGCGGCGGGCGTGATGCTCGATCCACAAGCGGTCAGCGTGACAGCCAGGGCCACCCCGCCGACCAGGGTGAGGGCGCGTCTGATCGACATGTCTGCTCCTATGGTGAAATTGCGCCGGGTAACCCGGCGGCGGTCAGCGGTCTGCGGTGGTGCCTATCGGTGGTGTGTGACCCCCGTCGACGCGCTGCGGTCGGGCCAGTCTCGGGCAAGTCTCGGGCCAGTCTCCGGCCAATATCCAGGCCAGTGACGGGACGCGTTGGAGGTGTCCGGCCGGTTACGCTGTCACGGTCACCTGACGGGCATCCCATCCCGTTGCTCCGTCCGGCATCACCCCCTGGACATCCTTCGTCTGCACATCACCGTTGCCGTCGATCGCTCGGCACCGCAGGATGTGCGGCCCTGACTCTGTGGGGTTCCACTGGTGCGACCATTGCCGCCAGGTGTCGGTGCTGACCTGGCCGGACAGGGTGGTGTCCTGCCAGTCGCCGTCGTCGACCTGCACCTGCACACCGGAAATGCCACGGTGCTGGGCCCAGGCGACTCCGGCGACGGCGACGGTGCTGCCCTTGGACAGCTGGGCGAAGCTGGCAGGCACGTCGATCCGGGAAGCGGTCTTGATGGGTGCCTGCGGGGCCCAACCGCGCGAGGTCCAGTAGGCAGTCACGTCCGAGAATCTGGTCACGTTGAGCTCGACCACCCATTTCGTCGCGGAGACGTACCCGTACAGGCCCGGCACGACCATCCGCACCGGGAAACCGTGCTCCAGCGGCAACGGCTCGCCGTTCATCGCGAATGCCAGCAACGCATCGCGGCCGTCGGTCAGCGCCTCCAGCGGGGTCGTCACGGTGAAGCCGTCGAAGCTGGTGGACAGCACACAGTCGGCGCCCACCTGCGGTTTGGCCATCGCCAGCACGTCGGCGATGCGGACTCCCTGCCAGCGGGCGTTCCCGGCGAGATCACCGCCGACGTCGTTCGACACGCACGTCAACGTGATCAGGCGTTCGATGGACGGCATCGCGGTGAGGTCGGCGTACTTCAGGGTGATGGAGTTGTCGACCATCCCGCGCAGCCGCAGCTCCCAGATGTCGGTGGTGACCCGCGGGGGTACGAACGCGGTGTCGACCCGGTAGAAGTCGGCGTTGTCGCTGACGAACGGGGTTATGCCGGGCACCTGCAGGGCGACGTCACCGACTTCCTGGACGTCTTTCGGGACAGGTAACGACACCGCGCTACGGCTGGCGGTGACCTCCGCAGTGCTGGGAATCCACCGGGCCAGCGCCGCCGCGGCGGCCGCCACCGCGGCTCCGATCGCCGCGAGCCGGAAGAACTGCCGCCGATCGAGCGATGTGATCGGCGCGCGGATGCCGGTCGTAGTTGCCGTGCTGAGCGAAGTCTCACTGCTGGTGGCTGCGCTCGTTGCTGCCGACATCGGGTGTGCGGCGCCCGAGGTGGCGGCCTTCGGATTCTCTGGGTCCCCGGTTTCGACGTCTCGGGTCTCGGCGTCTCGGGTCTCGACGTCTCGGGTCTCGGCGTTCCCGGTGGCGGCTCGGGTCTCGGGGCCCTCGGTGTCGGGGTCCCCGGTCTCGGCGCCCCCGGAGGCGCCGTTGTTCCCCTTCGACTGCACCGCCAGCAGGGTTTGATGGTCCTCCGACCCTGCTGACGGTGCAGTCGACCCCTCTACAGGCCCCCCCGGTCCGGGAATGCCCCCTGCGACTGTGACGGAAGTGCGTGCGGCACCAACAGTTCTCACATCCGGGGCGTCGAACGGCGCCGGTACGACCTGTCGCCGGAAAACCGTCACCAGGAAGACCACTCCGGCGGCTCCGCCCACCAGGAGCGGTAGCAGGTCGACGATGCTGCTGCCGGCCCGGGTGAGGATGGCCACGGCAACCACAACGATCAACGCGACGGTGATCCCTACCGCGACCCGCGGGCTGCGCCGCGCCACGATCCCGATCACCGCCGCCACCACGACCAGGGTGACGCCCATGCCGACCGTCAGAGCGCCCTTGTCGTGTTCGCCGAAGGTCCGGATGGCGAACTCTTTGAGCCACTCCGGCGTGAGCTGGATGAACGACTGGCCCAGCGAGGTCAACGGTGACGCCGGGGTGTCGAACACGCCGATCCACCCGCCGAACGCCGCGACGAGTTCGGCGATGCCGATCGCGAACCCGACAGCGATCACGCCGACCAGCGCCGCCAGGGCGACGCCCGGTCGCCACGGGGCGGGCCCGGGCGTGCTCGGGTCGACCGCCGGGATCGGCGGCCCGCTGGTCGTCATGTCCGGGGTTCGGGGCATTCCGGCGGCCGGATGGGCAGAGGAGACAGATTTCTTGTCGAGGTGTTGCTGCGTCGGCTCGGGCACCCCCCTATGGTCCGCTGCTGAGGCCCCGGTGACCGCGGTCGTCACCGACCGTAAGGACTGAATCCGTAAGGACTGAATCCGTGAGGAAGTAGATCCGTCAGGGCTGAATCGGTCAGGACTGATCTCGGAGACCGGCCCACGTGCGCGCCGTGCGCCCCCGCCGCGCGGATCATCTTCGCCGGCGCGGTTCAAGATCGCTCGATTGGGGCTGGTGGTACTGGAGTCAACGATTTGATCCGCGCGCGTCGTTTGACCCACCAACACAGCAGGCCCGCGCGGCGGGGCGGGCCATCCCCGCGGGCAGCAGAACCATCCGACCACCGGGCGGCCACGAATGATCTTTCAGAAGGTGCCCGGCACGCACAATCACCGCCGGGGCGAAAGGATGACCCGATGCCTCCCCCGGAATCACCGGTCCCGCACCCGCAGGGCCGACCCCAAAGGACCCCACCCCGACGATCACTGACGCCGGTCCCGGAGCGGGACACCGACCGCCAGCCCAGCGCCGAAGAACTGTTGGGGATGACGGCACTCGGCCAGGAAAGCGCCTTCGAGCAGCTGTACGACGCTTTCGCCGCCCGCGTCTTCGGTCTGGCCCGCAGAATTGTCCGCGATCCCAGCCAGGCCGAAGAGGTGGCGCAAGAGGTCTTCCTGGAGATCTGGCGCAGGGCAAGCCGTTTCGATCCCACCAGGGGCTCGGCGACGTCCTGGATCATGACTCTCACCCACGCGCGGGCGGTGGACCGGGTGCGGTCGGCCCAATCGGCGAGCGACCGCGAGACGAAGGTCGCGCAAGCGTCCGTCGAACGCGACATCGACACGGTCGTGGAGGCTGTCGAATCCGGACTCGAACGGCGGGCCGTACAACGGTGCCTCGGCACCCTCACCGAGCTGCAGCGCGAATCGATCACGCTCGCCTACTACAGCGGCTATACCTATCGGGAGGTCGCCGAGCTGCTCACGGCGCCATTGCCGACGATCAAGACCAGACTGCGTGACGGCCTCATCCGGCTCCGCGACTGCCTGGGGGTGGGGGCATGACAAGCATGACTTCCGATCCGCACCTGAACACCGGTGCGCTCGCGCTGGACGCGATGCCGGACGACGAGGCGTCCGACGCGACGGCCCACATCGAGGAATGCGAGTCGTGCGCGGCCGAACTCGCCGGCTTCCTGGAGACCGCGGCACTGCTGGGCTCGGTGGCGGCCGAGGTCCCACCGGCATCCCTGCGCCGGGCAGTGATGGCCGGGATCGCGATCACCCCCCAACTGCCGCCGATCGTCGGGCACCCGGAGCGCCGCGCCCCGCGGCACGCCCAGCCCGACGATGCCTCCGAGCCGTCCGGCGAACAGCCGACCGCGCCTACCAGCGGGGTCCCCGGCCCACCCGCGAGCCAGGGCTCCGGCGGCGCTCTGACCGAGGGCGGCACCCAGAGTACGGGCGGCGCCCTGACCGAGGGCGGCACCCAGACCGAGGGCGGCGCACTGACGGACGGCGACGACCGCCACCAGGGCCCGCAAGCAGGCAATGTCGTCCCGATCCGCCGCTGGTACCGGCGCCCGGGCGCCCTCATCGCCGCCGCTGTGGCGGCCGTTGTCATCGGCGGCGGCGCGGTGATCGCCGTCAACCGGACGTCGGCTCCGCCCGACCAGCAGGTTGCGTTGCACGAGTGTGTCGACCAGGCGGGCGACGCCCAGGTCCTGAAACCGGCGGATGGGGGCGGCGAGGTCACGTTCGCGCCGTCGTGCGACGCCGCACTGGTGGATGTGTCCGGGCTGCGTGATCTCCCGGCCGACCGGACGTACCAGCTCTGGGTGTTGGCCGGCTCGAGCGCTCGCTCGGTGACCTTGTTGTCGCAGGCGGCGGCCGGGCAGCAACAGATCTGGATGGCGCCGACGCAGGCCGGCGACACCGCGATCGGGATCACCGAGGAACCTGCCGCCGGTTCGCCGCAGCCCACCTCGGCACCGATCTGGGCGGTCTCCCTACCGGCGTGACGGTCGCAGGCGGCCGGACCGACCCCCGTGTGGGATCGTGCCCGGATGGAGGACTACATCCGGGTCAACCGGGAGCTATGGGACGAACGGGCGCCCGCGCACGCCGCCTCGGACGACTACGGGCTGGACAGGTACGCCGATCCGGCGTATCTGTCCGACGTGGTGCGCTTCGACCTGCCGCTGCTGGGCGACATCGCCGGATTGCGCGGCGTGCACCTGCAGTGCCACCTGGGCACTGACACGCTGTCGCTTGCCCGGCTGGGGGCGTCAATGACGGGGTTGGACTTCTCGACCGCCTCCGTCGAGGTCGCCCGCGCGCTGTCGGCACGCTGCGGCCCGCACGTCACCTTCGTCGAATCCGAGGTGTACGACGCCCCGGCGGTGCTGGATCCGGGCAGCTTCGATCTGGTCTTCACCGGCATCGGCGCGATCTGCTGGCTGCACGACATCCGGCAGTGGGCGGCCGTGGTCGCCGAACTGCTGGCGTCAGGTGGCCGGCTGTTCATCCGTGAGGGACACCCGGTGCTGTGGGCCCTGGAAGAGGAACGCGCGGACGACCTGCTGGTGCTGGGTTTCCCATACTTCGAGCACGACCAGCCCTACATCTGGGAGGGCGGTGGCACGTATGTCGAAACCGACGTCGAGCTGACCAAACCCAGCGTCAACTGGAGCCATGGCCTGGGTGAGATCGTCACCGCGCTGCTCAAGGAGGGTCTGACGATCACCGGCCTGGTCGAGCACGACACGGTGCCGTGGGAAGCGTTACCGGGTCACATGCGCCGGGTAGCGAACGGCGAATGGCAGGTCAGCGAACGCCCTGAGCGGCTGCCGCACACCTACACCCTGCAGGCCCGCAAACCCGGCTGACGGCTCGCCAACAGCTCGTCAGCTCAGACGGTGAGCCCGGGACCTCGTCGCGACGTCGCGCGCCGTCCCTCCGCCGCAGGCCCGGGCGCCACGATGATCATCGCGGCCAGCTTCGGCGCGCCGCCGAGCCCGATTCGCCAGCTCAGTCGTTCGGCCAGGATCGCGATCGAGAACAGCGCTGCCCAGGTCCCTTCGGTGGACATCTCGGTGGACATGATGATCGCGCCGCCGGGACGGCGCCAGATGGGCCTGCGCCGACGACTGGACGATCACCGGACGCGCCGGAGACGACCTGCGGGTAGTCGATCGCGATCCGACCGAACCGGTGGTCGGCAGCGTGACCCCGCCGTCGACGACCAGAGCTCACGCCATACAGATCACCGCGGTCATCACCGTCTGGATCACTCAAAGCACAGCGCCTCTCGGGCCGTCCAGGCTCCGAGCCCCGCGAAGTGCACCGCGTAGCTCGCGGCGAAGACCAGCGTGATGGTCTCGCCGAAACCGACGGAAAGCCGTTGTCCGTGCACGGCCAGCTCCACAGTGGCGACGACCGCTCCGAGCCACCCCCTGGCGCCACGTGGTGTGCAGCAGCAGCGCCGCGACCAGCGGAGTCAGCGCGACGTGCATCCCGGAGATGAAGCCCGTCGCGCTTGCCCGGCGGTTGTTCCAGCCCGACGGTCTGGACGACTGGGCCACCCCGTAGGACAGTCGCAAAGAGCCCTCGGACCGGTGCACGGCCGCTGAGCCGGCGCAGTGCCGGGAAGAACACCGCGACCATGACGACCGCGGCCGGGCCGGAGTGAACCGACGGCCTGGAGGTTCGGCGCTCTCATCGAGCAGCACCTCGGTCAGGGGAAGCTGGACCCCCGGGCCGCGGCGATCACCAGCAGACCCACCATGCCCCCCATCCTCCGGATCGTCGATAGTGCTGCTGGGTACACCACGATCGTGTGAAACGGGCGACCGAGCCAACCGGACGCCTCGGCGAGCGGGGTTACCGGCACCCACATGCAACCGATCTACCGATACGGTCCGTCCATCGGTTACGGCAGGAGGTTACGTTGGGGCCGGAGGAGGAGGCGGAGTTCGCCGTGTACGTCACCGCTCGGCGCGATCGGGTGCGACGGGCGGCGTACCTGATCTGCGGCGACTGGCACCGCGCCGACGATCTCACGCAGATCGCGTTCGTGAAGTTGTACGACGCGTGGCAGGGCATCCGCAGCCGGGCCGCCCTGGACTCGTTCGTGCGCTCGTGTCTGGTGCGGGCAGCGGTGGACGAGTCACGCCGGCCGTGGCGGCGGGAACGCGCTGTCGAGGTGCTGCCTGAGGTGCCCGACGTCACCGACCTGTCGGGGATCATCGCCGACCGTACGGTGGTGCGGCAGGCGCTGGTGTCGGTGCCGCCTGGGCAGCGCGCGGTGCTGGTGCTGAGGTATTTCGAGGGGTCGAGCGTGGCGGAGGTCGCGCAGATCCTGCAGTGTTCGGAAGGAAACGTGAAATCGCAAACGGCGCGGGGCCTGGCCGCGTTGAAGGCCGCGCTGGTCCGGCTGGGTGCGGTCGACGACCCGGCGGCAACGATCGAGAACCCCTCAGGCGCGATCGAGAACCGCACGGGCGCAACGGGTTCGAGCGTTGCCACCGAGACAGAAGGGGATCGGCCATGACGGAGCCGCATCCCGGGCAGCCGATGGAACCGGACTCCGAACCGGACCCCGAACTCGATCCGAGCGAGCAGCGCCTGGTGTCGTTCCTGAACGGACTCGGCGACGACCCCGAAGCCCCGCCGCCGGCGGTGACCGCCGAGTCCGTGCTGGCCGCGGTGCGTGCCCAGGGCCCGGCGACCGCCGGGTCGTCCGACGCGATCCCGGCCGACAAGCAGGACGAGCCGCACCCCGCCGTCGTCGACATACGTCACCGTTCTCACGCCCGCCGCCGCAAGGTGCTGGTGGCGGTGCTCGCGGCGGCCGGCGTGGCCGCCGTCGCCGCCGTGGTGATCCCGCTGTCGCTGCGTTCCCAGGACGCCACGACATCGGCCGATTCGGCACGAGACTCCGCCGAGGTGGCCGCCCAGGCCGCGGTGCCCGGCGACGAGAGCGCAGCCGGATCACTTGTCCCGGGCGCAGGTGCGATCGTTCCGTCGGAATCCGGCGTGGCGACCGGGCCGGCTGACGCAGCCCTTCCGGAATCGCCGGGCACCTCAGCTGCGACTGCGCCGCCCACTGGAGCCGAGTCCGCGCCGTCCGTCCAGGCACCGAACGCCGGTTCCCCCGGCGCTGATGGGACCTCCGCGGGATGTGTCTGGTCAGCGCCGAGCGAGGACGCTGCCGCTGCGTTGACGGGGTCGCTGCCTGAAGGCCGATTTGGCGCGCCCGCGGAACTCGTCGCCGCATGCACGGCAGAACCCGTTGCCGGCGCTCGTGTGCCGGATGCGACGGGTGGATCCCTGGTGGTCAGGATCTCCAAGGCACCGGCCGGGGCCTGCGCCGGTGGATCGGCCGGGGCGACGGAGGCGGGCACCCGTTGCGTCCCACAGGGCGCTGGGCGCTACCTGTCCACCGATCTGTCCGGCTCCCAGACCGCCTACGCCTACGCAAATGGTCTGGAGGTGGCCGTGGCCAGGGATCACTCAGGGACAGGTCCGCCCCTCGGTGACCAACTCACTGCCGATCAACTGTTGGCCACAGCCCGGGCGGTGCTCGGCGCTCTGAGCTGAAACAGCATCGGCGCATCGTCCGGGCCGTCTATCCGCAACAGGATCCTCCGCATCGCTGCGCCGTTGGCTCGGACGTCAGTCGGCCGGGGGCAGCCGATGTGGCGGCAAACCCGGGTCGTGAGTGCCGGCCCGCGGATGACACAAGGCTCACCTTCAGCTCACCTCGGTTCGTGTGCCGACCGCGCGGTCTTCACCAGAGCGCCCGCGCCGCACGGCAATGAGCGAACAAAGATCGGAGGAGGTTCGGTGAGGTTCGGTGTAGGCGATTCCGTATTCAAGGTCGGAGGGGGGGAAACGCCGCCTGGTCTTCGACCTGGCGGCGGATTACGCGTGTGGAGCGGATGTTGAGATTCGATCCGGGTCGGGTGATCGTGGTCAGCAACCGGATGGTCACGGTGTCCTCGCCACGCCGGGTGATCATGTATTCGATGGCCCGCACGGTGATCCGGGCGTCGTCACCAAGGCTCGCGTCTTCGGCGCGTTTGATCGCGGATCTGACCTTCGCGAGCAGGATCTCGGACGGGAACGATCAGTCGGGCAGCCATTGCAGGACAGGCAGATCCAGATCCAGCGTGTCGCTGACCCGCCACAGCAGGTCCGGCCCCGGCAACGGCCGACTCGGCCCGCATGTCGTAGGAATAGACCCGATGTCGTAGGAATAGAACCGCGGCGGGCGATCAGTTCCGCCGCCCGCTGTATTCCCGGTCGGCGGGTAATTGTGGCGAGAATAGCGGATTCCGCTGGTCCCGACGTAACCAGCCGGTGGGAGTGTCTGCGGGTCGGCGAGAGAAAACGGCCGATCACCCGCCGACTGCGCGCCAGTGAGGTGAAAGTCGCGAGGGTCGCAACCACACGGTGAACCGAGTGATCGGCAGGAACCCCATCCGCAGGAACCCGGGACGGCTGTCGTCACTGGTGAACGCTGCCGCGGGCAGGCCCGGTCCGTCGTCGACCCTGGCCCACACCAACGATTCCCACGCCCCGCGCCGCCGCGCCGCCGGCAGCGTGGCGCCCAGGCACAGGTTCACCACGCCATGCGCCACATGACCGGACCCGACCGCGGCCGGCGCGCCGTCCAGCATCGCTACCCGGATCCGCAGCGGGCCGCCGAGCAGCCCGGACCCGAAGATCGCGTTGGGCGGCAGACCGGTGGCCTCGGGCAGCGGGTAGCCCTGAACCGCGACAGCCTCGGCGGTGGCCAGATCCCGTGGCGTGTCGGCGAGCCCGATGTCGACACCGGCGTTCGGTGAGAACTCGTGCACACCCGGCGCGCGCAACACGAACACCGGATGGCCCACCAGTTCCCAGCCGCAGTGCGCTAGATCGGGTGTCGGCCACGCCGACAGGATGGTCGACGGAGAGGTTCCGGCGGCGAAGAACTCATCGATCGTGGTCAGCACAGGGTCGTCGGCGGAGAGCGCCGGTCGCAGCAACACCGCCTGGTTCAGATAGGGAACGGGGACGCCGGCGTCGGCGAGGGCCACGCCCGCTCCCCGCAGATGGCGGCCGCCGACTGCGTCCGCGATCAGATCACCGAGATCGGCCTGGTTGTCAAGGAACCGGCGCAGCACTGTGTCCGGTATCGGGGTGTCGTCGCGCCACCCGTTCTCCATGCCCATCAACGCATCCTCGTCCCCGATGGATCGATCAGGAAGGCTTTGGCGGACCGGGTCGGCAGGTCCGTACCTGCCACCGGAACGAACCAGCATCCACCCGACGGATCAGCCGCCAAGCAGCAGGGCGAGCGTCAACCCCAGGATCACCGCGCTGGACACCAACCCGGTGATCAGCCGGCCGCGCCTGCCGGTCAGCGCGCGGCCCAGCACGGTTCCGCCCGCGACCAGCAGCAATTGCCAACAGGCAGACGCGACGAACGCCCCGACCACGAACACCGCGCTCTGGCCCGCTGTGCGGATGCCGGCCGCCTTGCTGCCCACCACCAGCGCGCTGAAATAGATCACCGTTGCGGGGTTGAGCAGCGTGATCCCGAGCAACGTGATGTACGCGCGGGCGGCCGTCATCGAGGACGGGCTCGGCCTGGGCCGGTCGTCACCGGCGCGGTGATCCCTGATGGCCGACACCGCGATGCCGATCGCGACGACGACGAGCGCGGCCGCCGATATCCAGCGCAGCGGTCCGGCGATGCTGGCGATGAGCCCCGTCAGGGCCGCTCCGCCGACCACTGCCAGCAGCGCGTACAGCCCGTCCGCGCTCGCCACCCCGAGGGCCGCGGCGCCACCCACTCGCGGTGACGTTCGCGCGGTCAGCGTCACCAGGTAGGTCGCCACCGCACCGACCGGCACGGCGATCCCGAAGCCGGCGAGCAGCCCAGCGACGAGTGACTCGATCACGGCAGGGTGGCACCCATGCGGGCCCGGCGACGGGTCCACTGCCGAGCGCCCATGCGTGGGTCGGCAGAAGCGGTCGTCGAGGGGTGGGGCGCCGGCATCAGGCGATCGTGACCGTCTGCCCCGAATCGGGCAACCGCAGTGTCAGCCATCGCAGCCAGGGCAGGGCCATCGGGGCCGGGCGAGTGGGATGGGGAGACCGGGCTGTGTGGTTCGGACTGGGACACTAGCCGGTGTGACGACACCTGCCACCCCGAACGTCCTCGCCCAGCGGTACGCCTCACCCGAGATGGTCTCGATCTGGTCCGCGGAGAACAAGATCATCGCGGAACGCCGGTTGTGGCTGGCCGTGCTGCGGGCTCAGCGTGAGCTGGGCCTCGAGGTTCCGGATGGCGCATTCGCCGCCTACGAGGCAGTCATCGACGACGCAAATCCGGCATCGATCGCCGTCCGGGAGAAGATCACCCGGCACGACGTCAAGGCCCGCATCGAGGAATTCAACGCGCTCGCCGGGTACGAGCAGATCCACAAGGGCATGACGAGCCGGGACCTCACCGAGAACGTCGAGCAGGTACAGATCTCCGATTCGCTCCGGCTGGTCCGCGACCGAACCGTCGCGCTGCTGGCCGCGCTGGGCCGTCGGGCGGCCGAGTTCGCCGACCTGGTGATGGCCGGTCGTACGCATAACGTCCCGGCGCAGGCCACCACCCTCGGCAAGCGGTTTGCGTCCGCGGCCGACGAGGTCCTGCAGGCCTATCAACGGATCTCGGACCTGCTGGATCGGTATCCGCTGCGTGGCATCAAGGGCCCGGTCGGCACGTCGCAGGACATGCTGGACCTGCTCGGCTCCGCCGCCACCGTCGCCGAGCTGGAAAGCGCGGTGGCGCAGGAGATATCCGGCTCCTCCCGGCTGCTGACCAGCGTCGGGCAGGTATATCCGAGGTCGCTGGACTACGAGGTGGTCTCCGCGCTGGTGCAACTGGCCGCCGGCCCTGCGTCGCTGGCGACCACCATCAGGCTGATGGCTGGTGCGGAACTGGCCACCGAGGGATTCCAACCGGGCCAGGTGGGCTCGTCCGCCATGCCGCACAAGATGAATGCGCGTTCGTGCGAACGGGTGTGCGGGTTTGCGGTAATCCTGCGCGGCTACGCGTCCATGACCGGTGAGCTAGCCGGCGCGCAGTGGAACGAGGGCGACGTCTTCTGCTCGGTGATCCGCCGGGTTGCCCTGCCGGACGCGTTCTACGCGATCGACGGGCTGTTCGAAACCTTCCTGACGGTGCTGGACGACTTCAGCGCCTACCCGGCCGTCATCGACCGGGAACTCGAGCGCTATTTGCCTTTCCTGGGCAGCACCAAGGTGTTGATGGGTGCCATTCGCGCCGGGGTGGGCCGCGAGACAGCCCACGAAGTGATCAAGCAGCATGCCGTGGCGGTCGCCCTGGCCATGCGGGAAAAGGGTCAGTCCAGCAATGATCTGCTCGACCGATTGGCGTCGGACGAGCGGCTGCCGTTGGATCGGCCCGCACTCGATGTGCTGCTGTCGGACCGAATCGCTTTTACCGGGCTGGCGGGGGCGCAGGTCGCTGAGGTGCTCGACAAGATCGCCGCAGTCTGTCGGGCGCATCCGAAGGCCGCCGCGTACCGGCCCCGAGCCATTCTGTAACGGTTCGTTATCGCACTTGGGGTATCGCCCGAATGCGCGCGCTTTGGATGCCGATCCGACCACAGCCCGCGTCGATCGTCGTCAATCCGCGACCTTCGTCCGATCCTAAAGGAGTTTGCCGAGACGCTTCCCAATCTTGGTCACCGCGAGTAGCCTCTCAATTACTCCAGCAGGCCGGGTTCCGCGTTCGGGAATGCAGAGCCTGCGGAGCTGTTGATGTGATCATCTGCAGCATAACCGGGCTATCCCTGCTCGGTCGCCCTCCGCCGGATGTGCGACCGGAGCCGGTCAGAGTGGACCGTCAAGGGGTTTCGTGCGCGCAGGGGGCGCATCGCCGGAAGCAAGTTGTGCAGTACAGCCCATTTCCACAGTCGCCGACCGAACAGGGCCGACCCCACGCCTGCCAGGAGGCACCATGCACACGTTGACACCATTCCGGGCCGTTCAGGAGGACGCGACCTCGTTCTGCATGGATTGGCCCGTGTTCGAGTCCAAGGACTCCCGCGAGAGCCCCTTCAACGGAACGGTCTTCGTCCTCGACGCGACCGGCCAAAAGGTCTCCCACTCCACCTGGGACGCGCCGTCGGACCAGGCGGCCGACGATGCGCTGTGCCACATCGGGTGGACCCGGACCGGTCCCTGGGAGGCGGACGGCTTCGGCCGGCACACCGCAAAGGTCGTGGCCACCGCCGCCCGCGAGCCCATTCCACTGCCGGTACAGCGGAGCGCTCCGCTGGCCGAGGAGGCAGCGCTGCATCTTGCCTGAGCCGGGCATGGCGTAAACCGGTACGCTGCCCGCTCCGGAGTCCGGGCACATCGGTCGTGACGGATGCCCATTCCGGGGGTTGGCTGTTCGTCCCTGGGGTGAAGTCGGCGATCAGCGCCGACCCCACACCCTCAGGAGTGCTCATGCCGCAATACCTGGCACTGACCTACACCGCAGACGTCTACTGTTCGCATCCTGATCAGATCGCCGAGATGGGGAGTACGGCGATTTCAGCGAGGCAGCCGCCGCGGGGAGCCGTGCCGTGCTCGACTGCCACCGCGACCACGGTCCGTGCCGTCGGCAAGGGCGGCGACGTGGTCAACAGTGACGGTCCATACGCCGAAACCAAAGAGGCACTCACCGGTTTCGACTTACTCGAGTGCGCCGATCTGGACGAGGCCCTGTCCGGGCAGCGCAGATTCCTGCGGCGTGGAACGGCGCGGTCGAGGTGCGTCCGGTCATCCCGCTCGGTTCATGAGTGGCCAGTTCCGCCGCGGACATGTTCGATGTCCTGATCCGCAGGGAGTCCACCCGGATCCTGGCCACGCTGATCCGCCTCACCGCCGACAACACGCCGGCCGAGGATGCCCTGCAGGGCGCCATGGTCAGGGCGCTGAGCACGTGGGATTCCGCAGGGGCGCCGGACAACCAGCGGCCTGGCTGATCGTGACAGCGCGCCGATGCGCGGTCGATCGGATCCGCCGGGAAGCCCGCCGTGTCGACAAAGAGGCGGCAGTGCTGGTGCTAGGAGTCGCACAATATCTATTCGGGTGCTGTCGGCGTGTCGCGGGCGCACCGGGTGGAGTTCCAGTCGCCGTGGAAGTCGTGGCGGTTCAGGATCCCTGTTTTTTCAAGGGCTTTCATGTCTTGGTCGGGGATTTGATGCCTCGTTGGTGGGTGCGGTGTCGAGTTCGGCGTGGACGGTCAGCCCGGTGGTGGTGGTCACGGCCTTGATGATTTCGATGACGACCTCATGGGATTCCAGGAGTTGTCCGCGCCAGTTCCTGAGGTGTGTCTGAGTTCGTGAGAAAGTCCGGGTGGGAATACCCAGCCACCAGTGACAGAATGGTGCTGTTGATCTTCGATGTGGTGAATGGCTTCACTGCCGGCGTCATCGCCGCGGTGGCTGCGGCGTTGCTGATCGCCGGTTTGTGGGTGGCGCTCCCGTTGGCCATCCGGGAACGTGGCGTCGAGGAGTCCACGGCTGAGCCGCGTCGTTTGGGGTCAGGGCTTGGCGGCTGGTGGCAGGTAGCTCGAGGCCGACCCGTTGGACGTGCCGGGCGTGCTGGCGGATGTGCTGAGCGTGCTCGCGGCCACTTCCGCGGCTGCGCGACCCGCCGCGGTGGCCGCGGTCTCTGCCTTCGTTGCGGACACCTCGGCAGCATCGGCGGCAGCCTCCGCCTCCGCGGTCGCTGCCAGCGCCGAGCGCCGGCGCCGAAGCACCACCACTGTGGTCGCCGCGGTCGCGACCAAGGACATCAGCGCGGCGGGCTTGTTCGACAGCCGGTAGCCGAGCGCGTGATCGAGGGAAATCTTGCCCGGGCCGGCGAGCGCAAGGGCGGCAGAACACAGTCCGAGCACCGCTGGGAACTCGTAGCCGCCGTTCGCGGAGAACAGCCCCTTCGGCCCGTGGGCGGTCGCCGCAACGGCCATGGTGCTGGCGGTTGCGGCGCCCGTGGAAGGTGTGGCCAGACCCAGGATCAACATCGCGCCGCCAGCGGTCTCGCTCACGCCCGCCGCCAATGCGCTCGGCTTGCCGGGCTTGAACCCCATGGACTCCATGGCCTTCGCGGTCCCTGCCACTCCGTGACCGCCGAACCAGCCGAACAACTTCTGCGCGCCGTGCGCGGCCAATACCCCCCCGACACCCATCCTCAGGGCAAGACGAGCGATATCACTGCGCGAGATCGCGGCCACGGTCGTGTGCTCCTTCGTTGTGGAAGATGTTCATCGGATTTCGGTGGTGCATCCGGCGGATGTCGCGGTCCGATCTCCTGCGGTTTCCCGGCCAGACCCGATTCAAACCGGACCAAAGGTATCCCTGCTGGGCCGGCCGAGGTCAACCCCGGTGCCGCCGACGAAGGGGAATGGTTGTGTTGGGTGGCCGGTTGAGGTGTCAGTTCGCCCGGTCGCCAGGGTTGCCGCTGCCGCCGGGCGCAGCCCCGACCGTAGTTCGTGGTCCCGAAGGGCTGGTCCCGGCAGGCGTGGTTCCGGCGGGCATGGTCCCGACCGGTCGGCTGTGGTCCCGGCGGTCGGCTGTGGTCGCTGGGGTGTTCCCGACGGGCGGAGTGAGCGCGACTTGCCTATCTGTCCTGTCTGTCCGAGCATGACGACGCCCACCGCACCGTCGAGGCATGACGACGCCGATCGCAGCATCGCGCTGATCCGGGCAGAGGGTGTGACGGCCATCCCGCGGTTGTCCGCCGACTGCGGGAGCGGCGCCTGACGTGTTCCTCGTCACCTGATCGGCCGCTGGAGATCGACCGTGGGCACACGAGTGCAGGATGGAGTGGCAGCGCTGACCGGTCATTCGGCCGACGAGGCGCTGGGTGATGTTCCACGCGTTGATCAATCTTCGGGAGATGACCATGCTCGGTCTCATTGTCAGTCTGTTGATCATCGGCCTCATCGCCGGTGCGATTGCTCGGCTCGTCGTGCCGGGCAAGCAGGACCTGTCCATCCTTGCCACCATCGTGTTGGGGATCGTCGGCTCGTTTGTCGGCGGTTTCCTCGGCTACCTGTTGTTCCGTTCCGACCGCGCCGACGGATTCTTCCAGCCGGCGGGGATCTTCGGATCGATCATCGGATCGATCATCGTGCTGCTGCTGTGGATCAAGTTCGGCGACCGCTCGCGGACCCGCGCCTGAGCCAAACCGGCGGCACCGACTGTCGGCGAGCACCATGAAGTTCTCGGCGGGAGCCGCGCTCTCGGTCGGGCGCAGTCACGGCGTAGTGTGTGTGCCGTTCGCCACCCGAGACACTCGAGTCCAGTTGAACGGCTGACGTCGGCCAGGCCGGCCGCCTGGCGCCGCCACGGGTTCCCATCCATCGGCTTACGTCCGTCGATGGAAGGGGTTGTGGTGGAACATGTTTCTTCGTGGGGTGCGGGTCGGGTCGACCCATGGTGGTGGGATGAGTTCGAGGATGCCGTCGGCGGCGAACCGGACTTCCCATTCGCCCTTGTGGATGCACCGGTGATGGGCCGGGCAGAGCAACACGCCATTCGTGTGGCTGGTGGGTCCGCCGTCGACCCACCCTTTGACGTGATGACAATCGCACCACGCCACGGGCCGGTCGCAGCCGGGCCAGGCGCAGCCGCGGTCCCGCAGCGCGATCGCCCGGCGGATCGCGTGCGGGAACAACCGGGATGCG
>JADGOY010000238.1 GCA_017882715.1 Nakamurella sp.
ACAGCCTCGACAACTGTCGCCTCGAGGACGGCCGCTTCCTCGGCGACAGCCTCGATGACTGTCGCCTCTTCGACAGCCTCCACAACCGCCGCCTCGAGGGTCTGGCCGTCGGCCGCCCGTTTCTCCTGCAGCGCGGCGGCCAGCCGGGCCACCTGCGAGGGCAGCGCGTTGAGCACGACCGCTGCCTTGGTCAGCGTGCCCAGCATCGCGCCGGCCAGCTTGCCCAGCAGGACCTCGCGCGATTCCAGGTCGGCGAGCTTGGCGACCTCACCGGCCTCGATGGTGCGCCCGTCCAGCAGACCACCCTTGATCACCAGCAACGGGTGAGCCTTGGCGAAGTCGCGCAACGCCCTCGCCGCGTCCACCGGCTCGCCGCTGATGAACGCGAGGGCCGTCGGACCGACGAACATGTCGTCCAGCCCCTTGACCCCCGCGTCTGCGGCAGCCCGCTTGACCAGGGTGTTCTTCGCGACGGTGTAGGTGGTGTCCTTACCCAGCGAACGGCGGAGCTCGGTGAGCTGGGCCATGGTGAGACCGCGGTACTCGGTGACGACCGCAGCACCGGAGCTGCGGAACCGGTCCGTGATCTCGGCGACCGTGGCAACCTTGTCGGTCCTCGCCATGCGTCGCCTCCTTCCTGACATCTGTCGGTTCGGCGTGGCCGTCGCCACGCCGTCCACCGCAGACCGTTCAGGTCGTTGTCAGGGCTCGGAGACGACGAACGCCCCGTGCGCATCGGCACGGGGCGTGGCATTCGGCGGCCGGAACGCCGGCGGCCAAATCTGACCTCGTCCTCCTGCGCGGGCCGCCCGGATGTCATCCGGAACCTTCACCCGCGCATGCGGGAGCCGACGGTCTTCGGTGGATCACTCACCAGTGTACGGGAGTGGATCGGCGGCAACCAAATCGCGAGCGGAAAGCGGCGGCTCGGCCGGGCTCAGGCCGTCGCGACGTCGGCAGGATCCGGCGCGGTGACCGTCACCGAGTCGAAGCTGGTGACCTGATTGGTCGAGGTGATCTGCTGACCCGAGTCCGTCTGTGTGGTCTTGCTCGTCACCGTCCGCCCTTGTCCGTCCGCCCACAGTCGACGGGTACCGGGTCCAGTCCGCCGAGCGGGGTCGGCGGCGGTGTCACGTCGAGCGCTGCCGCGGACTCGGCCGGGTCGACAGCACCCGGTCGTGCGTCGTCTGCACCCCGTTGACTGGTCCGGGCCGAGGTCGGAGGCCGTGACGAGAGCCTGGGCAAGCTATTCGCGTATTGGGACGGTCCGATCCCGCCCGAGATCGCCGACAGGTGTCTGGGCGAGCTGCGCGACCTGCGGGTTGGACGAATCTGCGCTGATCAGCAGCCATGGCTTGTCGACGTGTAGTTGGCCGGTCAGTTCAGCTGCCCTGGTAGGTGCCGTCCTCCGAGAGCGGGATCGATCGGCGAACCGCCGAGGTCGGTGGACTCGGCGGTTCCGGACGGAACGGCGGAGTCCGTCTCATCCGTCGACGGCGCCGCAGCGGTGGATCCGACAAGACAACGCTGCCGCAGGAGAGTTCGCCGACCCCTGGGCCGATCCAGACACTCCAGTCGCGCACGCCGCCTGCCCAGGCCGGAGCGAGCTCAAACCCCATTCTTGGCCCCTTCCACCGCAACGGTGAGCATCAGCAGGCCGACCGTGAAAGCGTTGGCTGTCGTTCGGATTCTCATCTGCGTCCCCCTGGGGGTCGAGTCGCTCGGTCGATCTCGATCGAGGTACCCGCTGACCAGGGACTCATTCGCAACCGATCGCGATCCGACTGCCCTCGACCACGAAGGGCTGTGGCAAGGCACGATCAGTGCCCGGCCACAGCCCGTGACGGGGTCGTGACGGGGCGCCTGGGATCAGGCAGGTGCACCCTCTTCGGACGCCAGCAGGTTCCTGGTCCGCATCGGATCGACCGGAACACCGGGGCCCATCGTGGTGGCGAAACTGACCTTCTTCAGGTAGCGGCCCTTCGCCGCGGACGGCTTGGATCGCAGCACCTCGTCCAGGGCTGCGGCGTAGTTCTCCACCAGCATCTCGGTCGGAAACGACACCTTGCCGATCACCAGGTGCAGGTTGGCGGCCTTGTCGACCCGGAAGTTGATCTTCCCGCCCTTGATGTCGACGACGGCCTTGGTGACGTCGGGGGTCACCGTGCCGGTCTTCGGGTTCGGCATCAGGCCGCGCGGGCCCAGGATGCGGGCGATCCGGCCGACCTTGGCCATCTGGTCCGGGGTGGCGATCGCGGCGTCGAAGTCCAGCCAGCCGCCCTGGATGCGGGCGATCAGATCGTCCGAGCCGACCTCGTCGGCGCCTGCGGCAACCGCCTCGGTGGCCTTGTCACCCACGGCGAACACGATCACCCGCGCGGTCTTGCCGGTGCCGTGCGGCAGGTTGACCGTGCCGCGCACCATCTGGTCGGCCTTACGGGGGTCCACGCCGAGTCGCATGGCCACCTCGACGGTCGCGTCCATCTTGCTGGGCGAAGTCTTCTTCGCCAACTCGGCCGCCTCGAGCGGCGAGTACAGATGCTGACGGTCGACCAGTTCGGCGGCCTGCTTGTACGCCTTGCTGCGCTTCATTGCTGTCTCCTTGTGCTGGTTCATCGGAGCGCATCGCTCCGCGCGGAGGTCGTGGTTGCCGCGGGCCGCGCTGGGCCCTCCCACGTGGTGCCGGGTACCGCGGTGTCGCTGGGCTTTCGTCACTGCTGGGGCCGCACCTCAATGTTGATCATGGGCGACAGCCCGCTCGGACCGGCGCGTCGCCGGCGTCTCGCGGGCTCCGCCCCATGATCAACGCGGGGGCGGGCCAACGTCATTCGGTGACGGTGATGCCCATCGACCGCGCGGTCCCGGCGATGATCTTCGCCGCGGCATCGATGTCGTTGGCGTTCAGGTCGACCTGCTTGAGGGTCGCGATCTCCCGCACCTGGTCCCGGGTAATGGTGGCGACCTTGGTGATGTGCGGCGTGCCGGACCCCTTCTCGACACCGGCGGCCTTGAGCAGCAGCCGAGCGGCGGGCGGGGTCTTGAGCTTGAACTCGAACGACCGGTCCTCGTAGATGGAGATCTCGACGGGAACCACGTCACCGCGCTGGGACTCCGTCGCGGCGTTGTAGGCCTTGCAGAACTCCATGATGTTCACGCCGTGCTGGCCAAGCGCCGGACCGACCGGCGGTGCCGGATTGGCCATACCGGCCTTGATCTGCAGCTTGACGATCGCTGAGAGTTTCTTTTTCTTGGGGGGCATCTGTCTTGCTTCTTTCCTGACGATTCCGCTTGGTGTCCGGTGGATGCGGTGCTGGTTGCGGATCAGATCTTGGCGACCTGGGTGAACGACAGCTCGACGGGAGTCTCGCGTCCGAAGATCGAGACCAGCACCTTGAGCTTCTGCGCGTCCGGGTTGACCTCGTTGATGGTCGCCGGCAGCGTCGCAAACGGGCCGTCCATGACGGTGACCGACTCCCCCACCACGAAGTCCACCTCGATGGGGGTCGGCGCTGCGCCCGCGCCGGCCTGCGCATGCTGCGGCTTGCGCGGCGCGGCCGGAGCCAGGATCTTGACGACCTCCTCGACGGACAGCGCCGACGGTCGCTGCGCGGTCGCCCCGACGAATCCGGTGACCCCCGGGGTGTTGCGCACCGCGCTCCAGGACGCGTCGGTCAGATCCATCCGGACCAAGATGTAGCCCGGGTAAACCTTGCGCTGCACCTGCTTGCGCTGGCCGTTCTTGATCTCGGTTACTTCTTCGGTCGGCACCTCGATCTGGAAGATGAACTCCTCCATGTCCAGCGACTTGATCCGGGTCTCGAGGTTGGTCTTGACCTTGTTCTCGTACCCGGCGTAGGAGTGCACCACGTACCAGTCGCCGTTCGCGCGCTTGAGCGCCGAGCGGAGTTCCTCGATGGGATCGGCCTCGGCGGGTTCCTCTGCCTCGGCGGGTTCCTCTGCCTCGACGGGCTCCTCGGTGGCCTCCACAGGCTCGACGAGCTCCTGGGTGGTCTCGACGGGCTCCTCTGCTTCGACGGGCGCCTCTGCTTCGACGGCCTCTTGGGTGGCCTCGACCGCCTCCTCGGACTCGACGAGTTCCTCGGCCTCGACCAGCGCCTCGGCTGCGTCCACCACTTCTTCCTCTTCGGCCAACTCCTGCGCCGCAACCAGTTCCTCGGCAGCCTCGACGACGTTTTCGGCGTCGTCGGCCTCATCGGCCAACCCCTGCGTCGCAACGAGTTCCTCGGCAGCCTCGACGACGTCTTCTTCATCGTCGGCCTCATCGGCCAACCCCTGCGCCTCCTCGACGACCTCGGCCTCCGCGGTGAGTTCGGCCTGGTCCGGCGTCTCGTCGGCGGTGTCGTCAACGGATTCTTGTCCGTCATCCGATGCTGTGACGGGGGCGAGAGTGGTCTCGTCGCCGTCCGTCAGGACGAGGTCGCGCGCAGGCTCCTCGCCGGGGGAATCGACGTGACTCGACACGGTGGTTCTCGCTTCCTGAATGTGATCTGTCGGGCGTGGCTCGACGGGATGGGGGGATGCTGGTGGGGCCGTCGCGATCGACGGACGGCTTGGGCGGGAGGGCCGGCTCCGGCCCGAGGTCAACCGAAGATCGCCAGCACACCCCTGGCGAACAGCAGATCAAAGCCGGCGACCAGCGCCACCATGAACGACACGAAGATGATCACCACGATGGTGTAGGTGACCATCTGGTTGCGGCCGGGCCAGATGACCTTGCGCAGCTCGGCAACGACCTCGCGCAGGAACAACCCGAGCCGTTGGAACACATTCGGGCGGGCGACGACCGTGGATCCACGGCTGGGGGTCGGCGCGCCCTTCCCCTCGGTCTTGCGACGGGCAGCCGGCGGACTCGCAGGCCCGTCGGCGCTCAGCGCCTGGGCGGCAGACCGGCGGGCCGCCGCTCGGGCGGAGCCCGCCGCGACCGGGCCGGACGCGGGTTGGGTGGCCACGATCTTCGCTGGCCCGGCATCCGCCATGTCAGGTGTACTGCCGTCGGTGCCATCGCCGGGGGGTGCGGCCCGCGGCTTGTCCTGGCCTGGCGTTGAGGATCCCGAACCCGCGCCGGCATCCCCGGCGACCGATGACGACCCCGGCGCGTCGGCCGCCGCTGCCGGGTCGACAGGCTCGAGGCCGTCTTCCGACGCGTCGTCGCGCTCGTTGCTCACTCGTTCTTCGTCCTCACTGATCGAGTCTGGACTGTTCTGCTCATCCTGTTCTGCTGTCACTGTGCTCTGCCGGTACCGGACGCGGCCCTGGACCACGACTCCGGCAACCTGCGTCGTGCTGCAGGGGCGACAGGACTTGAACCTGCAACCTGCGGTTTTGGAGACCGCTGCTCTGCCAGTTGAGCTACGCCCCTTGGCTGCCGCCGGATCCGGCTGCGACC
>JADGOY010000239.1 GCA_017882715.1 Nakamurella sp.
CACCCACCACCCGAACTGTGGCAGACAAGAACCCAGCACCAGACAAAATTGGCACTGACTATCGGTACGCTGTTGAGTTCTCAAAGAACGGACGCGCACTGCCGTTGGTCCTCAAGACCGCCAGCAGGGCAACCTGATCTACATTACCCGAGTATCTCGGCGAGTTCAAACCGCCTCGACCTTCGGGTCCGACTCCCGTGGCGAAGCGCAAGCTTCGCCACCTCCGGTTGCACGGAGGTGGTCGTCATGTGGATGACCTGGGCCGTCCAGCGATGTCCGGATACGATCTCCGGGGTTGCTGTGCGGTTCCCAGCAGGCCCCCGCCGAAGGTACGGATCGACGCCGGCCGCGTCAAATCCCGGTCCGCGTCAAATCCCGGTCCGCGTCAAATCCACTGTTCGGGAGGGGTTTTCGTGGTCGCGTGGCTCGTGTCCCGGCGGCGACGAGCACCACCGGTGTCAGGGCGACGCGACGGGCGATCGTCGGGCTCCCGTGATTCGACGCAGACACCGTCACCCGGCGATACTGAGGTTTCTCCGGCGTCCGGGAGTCGGGTCAGGCAGGACCGACTCGAGCGGCCCACGGCTACCGTCGATCGCCCTCGAGCGGCTGGTGTCCGAGAAAGGCCGCCAGCCGATCGATCGCGGGGCGCGTCCTCGAGGACTTGGTGGGCCGGTCCGAACCGGCCGGTGTGCGGGACGTCGACCAGCATTCGGCGGCCGATCGCCAGCTCCTGCTCGGCGATCTCGCCGGGAAACTCGACGCGTTGGCCGGTGGCTTGGGCGATATCCCAGCCATGGACGAGCTGTTCGGTGATCCGGAGGCGCATGAGGGCAGTTCCGGGCGCTGGGCCGATCGGGCCTGAAAGACCCGGCCGGGAACACCGGGCTCTGCAAAGGCCGCACGCAACGACGCCGCGCCGGATCGGTACGCACCGACAGGGTCGCCGCCCAGGTGATCGGCGGCTCTGTCCGGAGGTTCCTGGTCGGTCAGGATCGCGACGAAGACCAGGTTGCCGGTAACCAGGGTGATTGACCAGCTCGCGAACGGTCCAGCTGGCGCACGGTGTCGGTGACGACCAATGCTCCCGCCCGATTCCGGCAATCAACGTGCCGGTGGTTTCCAGGACCGCGGCCAACCGACCGGTGCGGGGGGTGTGCCGGTGCGGGGGGTGTGACAGTCATGGCGCTCCCGGTGGCGTTCGGTTGGTGTGTCGTGGCCAGTGCATGCCAGCACCGAGCGATCCTGGCACTGATCACCGCGGCACCGGGCAAAATGTGGCGAATCGAGTCACACCTTCGGGCCGGAGCCGTCCGCCGGTCCTTTGGACCACAGGTGCGACAGCCCGGTGGCACGCGGCAACAGCGTTCTGGCCGATGGCCCGGCGCGCCAGAGGGGCCATTCTATTTCGACGAGGTCCAGTCCCCACAACACCTTGGACGATCCAGCGATCGACGTCTGCACGTCCTCATGCGTCAGCGGTTGTCCCTCCTTCGACCATCCGTGACCGAGCAGTGGGTGAACCCTGGCGGCAAGCTCTCCGGATCGCTGCGGACCCGTGGTCTCCAGGACGGCGACGGTCAGGCCGTCGAGGATGGCGCCGAACCCGTCGTCAGGCTCGAACCACGACCGCAGTCGCCGCACCACCTGCAGGTCGTCGGCCGCCGCCCGGGTGGGACGCAGGATTCCTTTGCTCAGCCGGAGCAGACCGACGTGGCGGAGAACGTCGTGCAATGCCGCCAGCGGCGGCAGATCCTCCTCGATCGAGGCCGGCCGGCCCAGGGGGTACCACAGCGGCCGGTGTTGCTGTACCTGCCGCACGAACGCCCGCGGCAGACGGCCACCGGGGGTCAGCTTGACCCCGGCCTCGGCCAGGTCGAGGACCAGGCGCACGCTGGCCGGCACCTGGCCGACCGTCTGCCGGACCAGCACATCGGTGGCGACTTGGTCGAAATCCGCTAGTTCGCCGGCCCATTTGCGCATGCGCAAATGGTCTTCGCGGCTGGGATCGGCGAGGACCAGCAGCAGCTCGGCGTAGCCGGGCGGACCGCCGCAGTCCTCGGGCGGGCACGTGCCCTCGCCGTAGCGGCAGCCGGGCTCGTCATCGCCGCTGCCCAGCACTTCGACGTCGTGTTCCCAGCCGTCGCCGAAGTCGTACAAATAGCTGAAGTGGGCGGGCAGGTCACCCAGCCGTACCGATGATTCGTCCTGCTCATCTTCGGGGGCATCCAGATGGGCGATGCCATAACGCATCTCGTCCGCCATGAACAGGTGCAGGTGGCTGTTCGTCCAGCCGACGGCGGATTGCAGCAGCAGATGCAGTTCCGGCAAGGTGCAGGACGCCGGCACATCGACGACCCGCATCACGGCGGGCTCGACGTCGCGCAGAATGACTCGCAGTCGACTGGTTCTCACCCGGCCGACCCTACGAGTCGCCGGCCGTGCCCGTCGACACACGGCCCGCAACACCTTACTGAATCCAGGGGCATGACCGCGTCGCGCCCGCCCCACCTGCGCTCCTACGGTGATCCCGTCCCGACGACCGACGACTGTTGCGTGGGGTGAACACCAACACACCCGGGCGAATGATCGGGGAAGGGCGGCTCGCTCGGCCCACAGCTGAAGCTGACCCAACCGGGAGGACCCGGCCGTCGACGGCACCGTCGCCAGGAAGAACCGCCTCACCGCCTGCTCACGGTGCGCTCGACGGATCCACCGAACAGGCGCCCGACTGCCAGGCGTCACCGCCGGCCGACTGGCCGATCCACGTGTCGCTGCGCCGGAAAGCGCCCGCGTCGAATACGCGCGGGCACCTCCGGGCTGCGCCGGGTTGCGGCCCAGCCGCGCCCGGGGAGCGCTGCCGTCAGCCTCACGAGCGGACGAGAACACCTGCCACAGCGCGCTTTCCGCGGCGCAGCACCAGGTACCGACCGTGCAACAGGTCGTCGCCATCGGGGACGAAGTCCGGATCCGTGACGCGCCGGTTGTTGATGTTGGCGCCGCCCTCGGCGACCGCACGCCTGGCCTCGGACAGCGATGACGTCAAACCGCTGAGCCGCAGCAATTCGACCACCGACGGCACGGCGCCGTCGACCGTGCTCAGCCCGGCCTCGGACAGCGCGGCATGCAGGGTCGTCTCGTCGATGGCGGCCAATTCGGCGCGGCCGAACAGCGCCGCGCTGGCCGTCACCACCGCGTTGGCGGCGCGCTGCCCGTGAACCAGCGCGGTCACTTCGCCGGCCAGCGCTCGCTGCGCTTCCCGGGTGTACGACCGCTCCCGGGTCGCCACGGCCAGCTCATCCAGTTCCTCCTCGGTGCGGAAGGACAACATCCGCAGGTAACGATCGACGTCCCGGTCATCGGAGTTGAACCAGAACTGGTAGAAGGCGTACGGGCTGGTCAGCTCGGCGTCCAGCCAGACGGCACCGCCCTCGGTCTTGCCGAATTTCGCGCCGTCCGCCTTTGTCAGCAAGGGCGTGGTGAGCGCGTGAGCATCGGCACCCTCGACCTTGTGAATCAATTCTGTCCCGCTGATCAGGTTGCCCCACTGATCGTTGCCCCCGGACTGCAGCGTGCAACCGTAGCGGCGGTACAGCTCGAGGTAGTCCAGGCCCTGCAGGATCTGGTAGCTGAACTCGGTGAAGGAAAGCCCCTCTCCGCTGTTCAGCCGAGCCGCGACCGTCTCCTTGGCCAGCATCCGGCCCATCCGGTAATGCTTGCCGATATCCCGCAGCAACCCGATAGCGCTGAGATCGCCCGTCCAGTCGAGGTTGTTGACGATCCGCGCGGCGTACGCACCCTCGAAATCGAGGTAGCGCTCGACCTGACCGCGAATGCGATCAACCCAGCCCGCCACCACATCGGGTGAGTTGAGCACCCGCTCGCCGGACATGCGTGGATCCCCGATGAGTCCGGTCGCGCCGCCGACCAGGCCGAGTGGCCGGTGCCCCGCCTGCTGGATCCGGCGCATCGTCAACAGCTGCACGAGGTGACCGATATGCAGGCTCTGGGCCGTCGGATCGAATCCGCAGTAGAAGGTGATCGGCTGGGCGGCCAACGCGGCGGCGAGCTCTTGGGCTCCGGTGGTCTGCGCGACCGCGCCGCGGCGTTCCAGCTCGTCGAGCACCGACGGCGGCCGGTCGTCGGTGCGCGACGCCGGGGCGTCGGTGCACGACGCCAGGGCGCCGGTTGCGGGCAGATCAGTCACGCTGGCCATCCTGCCACCGGCAGCAGCTCAGTTTTCCCGGACCGACGGCTGCACCGATGATCATCCACCGGACGCGCAGCGCCTGATCCGACCACCCGGTCGGTACACCGACACGGACGGTGAGGCGATATCCCAGAATCGCAGTGGCCTCTCGGCGGCCGCGGCGACGCCCACGCGTGGTCCGGCTGCCACCCTGTCCGTGGTGACGAGTTGACCTTCCAGCACCTGCCAGCGATCGACGGTCCCACACAGATCGGCACCGCTGGCGTCGCGACGCAGACCCAGCACTGTCGCCAGGCCGGCGGGGCCGCGGGCCAGCAGTTCGGGACGGGTGATCGCCGGACGGCGGGCTCGGGCGATGTGCTCGCCCGCGACGACCTCGCCGGCCCGCAACAGCACGGCGGACGCATCGCCGTCGGGTCCGGTGACGATGTTCGCACACCAGTGCATGCCGTAGACGAAGTAGGTATAGAGGTGCCCGGCCGACCCGAACATGACTGCGTTACGGACCGTCGGACCGCGAAAGGCATGTGACGCCGGATCATCCTGGCCCGCATAGGCCTCGACCTCGGTGAGCCGAACGGCGACGTCACCGTCGGCCGTGTGCGCCAGCAGCACCCTGCCGAGCAGGTCCCTGGCCACCACCGTGACGTCGCGGGCGAAGAAGGACCTGTCGAGTCGTCGTCCCTGGCCGCCCGTCACCACTCGATCGTCGCATCGGCAGGTCGACTCAGGTCCGCCGGCGGCGGGTGGCGCACCGGCGACACATCCCGCCGATTGTCAGACCTCGGCGCTTTCGGGGCGGCAGCCTGAGCTGAACCCGGCCGCGCGTGCCGCGTGCTGGTTGGAGCCAGGCTGCGGGCGTAGACGCGTCGGCCGGTCGGGAGATGGATGTTCGCTCTCGCGAGCCGTGCCGTCGCCGATCGCAGGAAGACACAAATCAACGCTCAACCGATCGGTTGACAGTCAGCTGGGTGGGACTACCTTCAACCATATGGTTGACAGTTTGGGGGGCATCGACGCCGTCTTCCACGCGCTGGCGAACGGCACGCGACGCGGCATGCTCGGACGGCTCGCGGCGGGTGAGTTGACCGTGGGCGAACTCGCGGCACCGCTGGACATGTCGTTGGCGGCAGCGTCCAAGCATGTTCAGGTCCTGGAGCGGGCCGGGATGGTGCATCGCACCG
>JADGOY010000092.1 GCA_017882715.1 Nakamurella sp.
GCCAGTCGATCGATATCCCGGAACGGATCGAACCCAAGCACAGCAACCACCTCCTGTGCCATCTCACGGGCTCCCGCCACCCTGACGGGGGCCGATGCGCTGTGCACCTCCAGTTCTAGCACTCAGCGGGCGCGAGTGCCAGTCAAGTGTCAAGAAGCCCTCCGCAGACCCTGCCGCGCAGCGGGTGTCGAGCCGGACGGGAGCTGTCTCAGCGGTCTAGCCACGCGCTCGGGTCCGCGGTGATCCGGGCCAGCCCGACCGACGCGGCACCGGACAGTGCGGCGTAGTCGCGTGCCCGGGCCGGCTGCACCTGCAGCCCCGACCAGGGTGCGGACAGCACCCTGCCGCGCAGCTGTTCGAGAATGCCCGGGAGCAGGAAGGGTGCCAGCGGCGCGTAGATGCCGCCGAGCACCACAGTCTCGACATCGACGAGATTGACCGCGTTGGCCAGCGCCGTCCCCAGGGCCGCCGCTGCACCGGTCAACGACCGCAGCGCGCGATCGTCACCGGCTTCTGCAGCCGTGATGAGCTCGGTCACCGGCAGCGCGAGATCCATTGCGGCGCCGCGCATCAGGGCGTCCTTGCCGGCGTACTGCTCCAGGCAGCCCGTCGAGCCGCACCCGCACCGCGGCCCAGCGGTATCGATGACGGTGTGACCGATTTCCCCGCTCCATCCGTGACGTCCGGCGAAAACTGCACCGTCGACGACCAGCGCTCCGCCGATGCCCACTTCACCCGACAGATAGAGGAACGTCTGGGTGTCGGTGTGTCGCAGCGCCGCTGCCTCGGCTCGGGCGGCGAGTGTCGCTTCGTTGCCGAGCCGGAGCTCGACCGCGGAGGTGGCTGAAGATGCCCGGAACAAGGCAGCGACATCGACGTTGCGCCAATGCAGGTTCGGCGCCAGCCGCAGCGGACCGGTGCGCCGATCGACCAGCCCTGGGACAGCCAGACATGCGCCCACCGAGGGGATCTCGATCTCGACGGGGCCGAGCACCTCGGCGTACATCCGGGCGAGTTGATCGAGCACGATCGCCGGGTCGCTGGCGCGGAAGTCGCCCTCCTCCACCCGACCGGCCAGTACGGTGCCGGCCAGGTCCACGACCCGGATACCCAGATAGTCGACGTTGACTTCCATACCGACGGACGCGAGGGTGCGCCGCGCCGGAACCAGCGGAACCGCCGGTCGCCCCGCGCGTTGCGACATCAGCGGTGGTAACTCGTCGACCAGACGTCCGGCGATCAACCTGTCGGTCAGTGCCGAGACGGTGGCGCGGGTCAGCCCGGTCTCGGCCGAGATGTCGGCCCGGGAGGGTGCGCTGGCGGCATTCACGATGAGCCCGAGGACGAGCCCGAGGTTGTGTGCACGGACGTTGGCCTGCCGAACGGCGACGGGGCCGCCCACCACCGGGTGGGCGGCGCGGGCGTCGCCGCCCTCGCCGCCCTCGTCGGAGCCCGGGGTGTCGAAGCGGGCGGGGACGTCGTGGGCATCGCTGCTGTACACCGCTTGACCATAGCCGGAGGCGGGTATAAGTTCAGCGAAACAACAAATCTGACTCCAGGACGAAGGATCCCCTCATGGTTGCCGCGCCCACCCCCGAAGACAGGTTCTCGTTCGGTCTGTGGACCGTTTCATGGCGGGCACGCGATCCTTTCGGTGATCCGACCCGCGCCCCGCTGGACCCGATCGAGGCGATCGAGCGGCTGGCCGAGGCGGGCGCCTGGGGCGTCACGTTCCACGACGACGACCTGATCCCGTTCGGCTCGGATGCGGCCACCCGCGACAGGCTGATCGCCGGATTCCGGGATGCGTGTGCTCAACACAACATCACCATCGAAATGGTGACGACCAACCTGTTCACCCATCCGGTTTTCAAGGACGGCGGGCTCACCTCCAACGACCGCTCGGTGCGGCGCTTCGCGCTCCGAAAGGTGCTGCGCAACGTCGAACTCACCGCTGACCTGGGTGCCCGGACATTCGTGATGTGGGGCGGGCGTGAGGGCAGCGAGTACGACGGTTCCAAGGACATCGCCGCTGCCCTCGACCGCTACCGCGAGGGCGTCGACACCATCGCCGGCTACATCACGGACAAGGGCTACGACATCAAGATCGCCCTCGAGCCCAAGCCCAACGAGCCGCGCGGCGACATCCTGCTGCCCACCGTCGGGCACGCGCTCGGCTTCATCGCCACGCTGGAGCACGGCGACATCGTCGGGCTGAACCCGGAGGTCGGCCACGAGCAGATGGCCGGGCTCAACTACACCCACGGCATCGCCCAGGCGCTGTGGTCGGGCAAGCTCTTCCATCTCGACCTGAACGGGCAGCGCTCGATCAAGTACGACCAGGACCTGGTTTTCGGTCACGGCGACCTGCTGTCGGCGTTCTTCACCGTGGATCTGCTCGAGAACGGTTTCCCCAATGGTGGTCCGCGCTACACCGGTCCGCGGCATTTCGACTACAAACCGTCCAGGACCGAGGGGTACGACGGCGTGTGGGCGTCCGTGCGCGCCAACATGGCCACCTACCTGTTGCTCAAGGAGCGCACGCTGGCCTTCCGCGCCGATCCCGAGGTCCAGCAGGCGATGGCCGCCTCCGGTATCGCCGAGCTCGCCAAGCCGACGCTGAGCCAGGGCGAATCGGTGGCAGACCTGTTGGCCGATCGCAGCGCGTTCGAGGACTTCGATGCCGACAAGGTCGGCGAACACTCCTATGGCTTCGTGTACCTGAACCAGCTCGCCGTGGAGCACGCACTCGGCGGCCGCTGAGCGCCCTTCGCGGTTCGGGTGCCCGGACCTCAGGCGGGCCAGGTCTTGGCCACTGTGGTCAGCACCTCGTAGGTCGCGACGACCTCGTCGCGCTGATTGACAACCACTGCATCCCAGGCGACCTCGCCGTAGTCTGCGTCGGCACGCGGAGAGATGCTCTTGGCGGTCAGGGTGACCCGGAGGGCGTCGCCGGGGTAGACGGGCGTGACAAAACGCAGGTTGTCCAACCCGTAATTGGCCAACACCGGCCCAGGCTCGGGGGAGACGAACAGTCCGGCGGCCAGCGAGACCACGAAATAGCCGTGCGCGACCCGGCCGTCGAAGAACGGTGTGGCGGCGGCCGCCGCGTCGTCGGTATGTGCGTAGAAATGGTCGCCGGACAGGTCTGCGAACCGGTTGACGTCGTCAGGGGTGACGGCACGGGGGCCGCCTTCGACGGCGTCGCCGACCCGCAGGTCGGCAAGGCTCTTGCGGAAGGGATGGATGTCGCCGGTATTCCGCGGCGATCCGGTGATCCAGGTGCCCGTCACCGCGGACACCGCTCGGGGGGAACCCTGTATGGCGGTGCGCTGCAGGTAGTGCAGGACCGAGCGGATGCCGCCGAGTTCCTCACCCCCGCCGGCCCGTCCAGGACCGCCGTGCACCAAGTGCGGCAACGGCGAGCCGTGTCCGGTGGATTCGGCAGCGGAATCCCGGTCCAGCACGAGGACCCGGCCGTGCCAGGGCGCTACCCCCAGCACGAGCTCACGGACCACCGCCGGATCGGCCGACACCACCGAGCCGACCAGGCTGCCCCGGCCGCGAGCGGCGAGGTCGACGGCGTGGGCGGTGTCCCGGTAGCCGAGCACGGTGCTGACCGGTCCGAACACCTCGACGTCGTGCGGTTCGCTGCGACTGGTGTCCTTGCCCCACAACAGCATCGGCGGCAGGAATGCACCCCGCTCCGGGTCGGCGCCGACCACCTCGAAATCGTCGGGATCGCCGACGACAAGATCGGCTGCAGCCGAGAGGATGTCCAGGCTGCGGCGCACCTCCTCGCGCTGCGCGAGCCCCACCAGGGCGCCCATGGTGACCCCGTCCGCGGTGGGATCGCCGACCCGAACCTTCCCCGCGATGCGCGTCGCGACCGCCTCGATGACCGCTGGGACCAGCGCGTCGGGAACCAGGGCACGGCGGATCGCGGTGCATTTCTGCCCCGCCTTGGAGGTCATTTCGGTGACCAGCTGACGGACGTAGAGCTCGAATTCCTCGCTGCCCGGCTGGACGTCGATTCCGAGCACCGAGAAGTTCAGTGAATCGGCTTCGGAACTGAACCGGACTCCGCCGGTGTGCACGGCCGGATGGGATCTCAGCTGCGCCGCGGTCGAGGCCGATCCGGTGAACGCGACGGTGTCCTGCTCTGTCAGCAGGTCGAGCAAACCCCTGGTGCCGCCCGCGATCAGCTGCAGGCTGCCCTCGGGGAGCAGCCCGGAATCGATGATCTCTTCGGCCATCGCCGCGGCGAGGTAAGAGGTCTGCAATGCCGGTTTGACGACGGTCGGGACACCGGCCAGAAATGCCGGGGCGAGCTTCTCCAGCATTCCCCAGACCGGGAAGTTGAAGGCATTGATCTGCAGGGCGATCCCGCGACGGGGGGTGTAGATGTGCTGACCGACGAAATGCCCGCCCCGCCCGAGCCGCTCGGTCGGGCCGTCGAGCAGGACCGTGGTGTTCGGCAGCTCCCGCCGCCCTTTGCTGGAGTAGGTGAACAGCACCCCGATTCCACCGTCGACGTCGACGAACGAATCCCGCTTCGTCGCGCCCGTCCATGCCGACATCGCGTAGAACTGATCCCGCTTGCCGTTGAGATGCGTAGCCAGCCGTTTGAGCGCCAGTGCACGTTCATGGAACGGCAGCTCGCGTAGCGCAGGTCCGCCGACCGACCGGCCGTGGTGCAGAACCGGCACCATGTCGATCGGATCGGTGCCGACGACCGCCACTTGCTCCGATGTGGACGCGTTGAGCAGGCTGCTGCGCTCACCGGACGGGGCGTGCCACCGTGCGGCGGTGTAACTCTTGACGGTCATCGTCATGAGCTGAACTCCTTGGCGGGAATGCTCCTACTGGTCGAAATCCAGCACGACCCGGTCGGTCACCGGATGGGACTGGCAGGTGAGGACGAACCCGCGGGCGAGTTCGTCCGGCTCGAGCGCGTAATTGGAGTCCATCTCCACGGCACCCTCGATGACCCGGGCCCGGCAGGTGCCGCAGACGGCGTTCTTGCACGCGTACGGCGCTTCGGGCCGGGCGCGCAGGGTCGCCTCCAGGATGGAGTCACCGTCCCGGTGCAAGGTCAGCGACACCGACCGGCCGTCCAGTATGACGGTGACCTGTGCACCGCCGGCCGGGGTCGCAGAGTCGGCCGAGTCCGCTCCGGAGAGCCTGCGGCGCGGGGTCGCGGGGCCGACGTGGAACAACTCGCGATGCACCTCCGCGGCTGCGACGCCGCGTTCGGTCAGCACGTCGCGGATCGAGTCCGTCATGGCGAGCGGGCCGCACAGCAGCCATTCGTCGACGTCGTCGACCGGCAGCAGGGTATCAAGGATCCGCGACAAGCGTGCGACATCAAGCCTCCCGGAGAGCATCTCGACATCGGTCCGCTCCTGACTCAGCACGTGAACGAGCTGGAATCGTTCCGGGAAGCGGTCTTTCAGATCCTCGAGTTCCTCCAAGAACATGATGGTCGAGGCCCGCCGGTTGACATCGACCAGTGCCGCGGTGCTCTGCGGTTCGATCTGCAGCGCGGTGGCCAGAATCGAGAGCACCGGAGTGATACCCGATCCCGCGGCGATCGCCACGTATCGCTTGGCCTGCGCCGGATCCAAGGGGAGACAGAAGGTGCCGGTCGGGGTCATCACGTCCAGCACATCGCCGGGTCGGAGCAGAGTTGCCGCGAAGCTGGAGAACCGCCCGCCCGCAATCTGTTTCACGCCGATGCGGAGCGGACCACCGGTCGCCGGCGAGCAGATCGAGTAATTCCGGCGGATGTCGTCGCCGATCTCGGCCGCCCGCACGGACAGGTGCTGGCCGGCCGTGAATCGGAACTGCTCACTCAGTTCCTCGGGAACGTCGAAGGTGATCGACACCGCGTCATCGGTGACGCGGTCAACGGCCGCAACCCGGAGCGGATGGAACACCGCGTGCCGATGCCCCCGCCGATCGGCGAGCGCTCGGCCTCCGTCGGGGGCGGGACGTCCCACCGTCGTCTGCGTCATCAGATCGCCTTGAACGAATCGAACGGCTCGAGGCAGGACAGGCACGACCACAGCGACTTGCACGGTGTCGAGCCGAAACGGCTGATCTCCCGCGTCGTCGTGGAACCGCAGCGCGGGCAGCGGGCGGACAGGGTCAGCCCGACTCGGCCGGGCCGGCAAGCCTGCGGCGGGGCGATGCCGAACTCGCGGAGTTTGCGCCGGCCGTCCTGGCTGATCCAGTCGGTCGTCCAGGCCGGGGCCAGCACGGTGCGCACCAGAACGCCCGCGACACCGGCTGTCAGCAAGGCGGTTTCGACGTCGGCAGCGATGACAGCGGTTGCCGGGCAGCCGGTGTAGGTCGGGGTCAGCGTCACCTCCACGGTGCCGTCGGCGCAGATCCGCACATCTCGGACGATGCCGAGATCGTCCAGCGTGAGCACCGGTATCTCGGGATCCGGCACCGAGCCGGCGACGGTGCGAAGCCGCTGCAGCTCGGTGACATCGCTTGCCTGACTGGCGGAGTCGATGATGTCGGCGTTCACCAGGACGCTCCCGGGTGCGCCCGGTGCAGGTACTGCATCTCCGGCAGCAGGTGCCCAAGGTACTCGGTGTGGTATCCGGCCCGGCCACCCCGAGCCCGCCACGTCGGCTGGGGGATGGTCAGGGTCGCCTCGGCGATGACGGTGCCGATGAACGAATCCCAGGCCGGTCGCAGCGAGGCGGGGTCGGCGGCGATGCGTGGCAGGGCGGCTACGCCGGGTGCGCGTTCGAACAATTCCTCGACGTACGGCCATGTGTGGTCCAGGCCGGTCTGCATCCGGGTGTGCGACTCGTCGGTGCCGTCACCGAGCCGACGGACCCATTGCACCGCGTGGTCGCGGTGGTACGCGACTTCCTTCACGGCCTTGGCCGCCAGCCCTGCCAGCATCGGGTCGGTCGAGGTCAGCAGAGCCCGGTAGAGCTCGTACTGGTAGCCGGAGAAGATCAGTTGGCGGGCCATGGTGACCGCGAAATCACCATTCGGGATCTCCACCAACTGCACATTGCGGAATTCGCGTTCGTCACGCAGAAACGCCAGGTCGTCCTCGTCCCGGCCCAAGCCTTCCACCTTGCCCGCGCAAGCGAGCAGAGTCCTGGCCTGCCCGAGCAGGTCGAGCGCGATGTTGGCAAGCGCGATGTCCTCTTCGATCTGCGGTGCGCGAGTGACCCACTCACCCAGCCGCTGGGCGAGGATCAGCGAGTCGTCGGCCAGCCCCAACAGGTACCCGGCGAACGCGGTCCGGACGAGATCACCTGCCGGGACTGCGGTTGTCGACGCGCTCACAAGTGGGACACCCCGTCGGGCACGTCATAGAAGGACGGGTGCCGATAGGCCTTGTCCATCGCCGGCTCGAAGAACGAGTCCTTCTCGTCGGGGCTGGATGCGCTGATCGCCGCCGACGGGACCACCCAGATCGAGACACCCTCGCCGCGGCGGGTGTAGACGTCACGAGCGTTCCGCAGCGCCATGGCCGCGTCCGGCGCGTGCAGGCTGCCGAGGTGCTGGTGGGACAGTCCGCGGCGGGCTCGGACGAAAACCTCCCACAGCGGCCAGCCGCGACGCGCTGTGGCGGTCGTCGTGCCCGGGGGGATTGTCATGCCAGAGCTTCTGCGGCAGAGGAGTTGTGGTGTTTGCGGGCGTAGGCGTCCGCGGCCTCGCGCACCCAGGCGCCTTCCTCGTGCGCCGACCGGCGGCGCTGGATCCGCTGCTCGTTGCACGGCCCGTCACCCTTGATGACCCTGGTCAACTCGGCCCAGTCGACGGCCCCGAAGTCGTAGTGCCCGCGGTTCTCGTTCCACCGTAGGTCCGGGTCCGGCAGTGTGATGTCCAGCGCCCGCGCCTGCGGCACGCAGATGTCCACGAACCGCTGACGCAATTCGTCGTTGCCCAGCCGCTTGATCCCCCACGCCGTTGATTGGGCGGTGTGCGCCGATCGCTCGTCGGGGGGCCCGAACATCATCAGCGACGGCCACCAGAACCGGTCCACCGCATCTTGCGCCATCGCCTGCTGCGCCGGAGTACCGTGCGACAGGGTGTGGAGGATGTCGAATCCCTGCCGCTGATGGAACGATTCCTCCTTGCACACCCGCACCATCGCCCGGCCGTAGGGGCCGTACGAGCAACGGCACAGCGGGACCTGGTTCATGATCGCCGCGCCGTCCACCAGCCAGCCGATCGCGCCCATGTCGGCCCAGGACAGGGTCGGGTAGTTGAAGATGCTCGAGTACTTCTGCTTGCCCTCGTGCAGCAGGTCGAGCAGGTCCTCGCGGTCGACGCCGAGCGTTTCGGCCGCGGAGTACAGGTACAGGCCGTGACCCGCCTCGTCCTGCACCTTGGCGATCAGGATCGCCTTGCGGCGCAGGCTCGGGGCGCGGGTGATCCAGTTGCCCTCCGGCTGCATGCCGATGATCTCCGAGTGCGCGTGCTGGGCGATCTGCCGGATCAGGGTCTTGCGGTAGCCGGTTGGCATCCAGTCGCGGGGTTCGATGCGTTCGTCGTCGGCGATCAGCGCATCGAAGCGCTGCTGCAGGTGGGCGCCGGTGTCTGGGGGTTTGGCCGGTGCCTGTTCGGCTGCTGCCGATCCCCCCACTGCCGGGGTCCTGGGCGCGTCCACTCCGCGGTGCATGCGACCTCCCTGAGCTGAGATAGAACCCCGGGCGAGGTGTCCGATCGCCGTCATCGGGATATCGTTGTGTCCATATTACCGACCGAACGTTCAGTAATGATGAAGGGCTGAGCTTGCCCATGTCAACGGGGCCGACCACACCCCAAGCGGCGGTTGGGTCCGACGCGGGCGTGGCGTCCGTCGGCGCCGCCCGCGGCCGAGGCCGACCGGCCCGTTACAGCCGCGACGACCTGCTGACCCTGGTGGTTGGAGTGTTCAACGAGCGTGGGTACGAGGCGACCAGCATGGAGGACCTGGCCAGGGCGAGCGGTTTGACGAAATCGACCTTCTATCACCACGTCAGCGGTAAGGAGCAACTGCTCGGTATGGCCGTCGACCGCGCGCTGGACGCGCTGTCTGCTGTGTTCCAGGATGACCCATTCGCATCAGGGCGCCCCGTCGACCGGCTGGAGAATGCGATCCGTCGTACCGCCGAGGTGTTGCTGGCCGAACTGCCGTACGTCACCCTGCTGCTGCGGGTTCGCGGCAACACCGGGGTCGAACGCAGGGCGCTGACCCGGCGGCGCGCCGTCGACGCACGGCTGGCCGCATTGGTCACCCAGGCCGCCGATGCCGGCGAGATCCGCCGGGACATCGACCCTCGGCTGGTCAGCCGGCTGCTGTTCGGGATGGTCAACTCGATCTCCGAGTGGTACCGCCCGGGGGCGCGGACACCGTCCGGGGATGTTGTCTGGGCCGTGGTCGAGTTGGCAATGGAAGGGCTTGGCGCGGACCGTGTCTGATCGGGTGTTCGGACCTGATCTGGGCTTTCGCACCTGCTCGGCAGCCGGACCTGATCGGAGGAAGACTGTGCCAGCAGGCGACTGCGCGCAGTGGAGACGACTGGTGCGCAGTGGAGACAACCGGTTCGTCGGGGTGGGTGCAGGGGTGTCGCGGCCGCGCTGTGCTGCCTGACCCTGCAGCGGCGCTGTCGGCGCCGGGTTTCCCTGATCCGGTGCCACCACGCCGAGACGTCCGACCAGTCGGTGAAGAAGGGTTCCAGCGGGCGAAGAAGTGTTTCATGACGCGCTGCTGGTGGCTCCGGTGTTTCAGTTCGGCCGGCGAGGTCGGCTACCTGCTGGACGGGCACACCCTGACCGGGCCCCGCCGGGTCATCCAAGCTTATCGATTCGACTCCCTCTCGCGCTGGTGCGTCTCGGGACGGTGCTGCCGATCGGTGCCCGGGACCATCGTCCCGACTACGACTGTGCTGCGCGCCGTCTCGGACACCGTCACCATTACCTTGTCTTCCCACCCCAGTCCCTGGAGGATTCCTGCCTATGTGCAGCGCAGCACGGACCTTCCCGGATGGTTTCCTCTGGGGGTCGGCAACCGCCTCGTACCAGATCGAGGGAGCGTATGACGAGGACGGCCGGACGTTCTCCATCTGGGACACCTACTCCCGCACGCCGGGCCGGGTGCTGAACGGGGACACCGGTGACGTGGCCGACGACCACTACCACCGCTGGTCCGAGGACGTCGGGCACATCAAGAATCTCGGCCTGCACGCCTACCGTTTCTCGCTGGCCTGGCCGCGCATCCAGCCCGGGGGGTCCGGCGCGTTCAACCCGAGAGGCATCGTGTTCTACTCGCGGCTGGTCGACGCGCTGCTGCAGTCAGGTGTGCAGCCGGTCGCGACGCTGTACCACTGGGACCTGCCGCAGGAGTTGGAGGACGCCGGGGGCTGGGCGAACCGGGACACCGCACTGCGGTTTGCGGACTTCGCCGCACACGTCGCCGGCCAACTCGGCGACCGCATCTCGGTCTGGACCACTCTGAACGAACCCTGGTGCTCGGCCTTCCTCGGGTACGCCTCGGGGGTGCACGCCCCCGGGCGCACCGATCCCGCGGCCGCACTGGCCGCCGCCCACCACCTGAACCTCGGACACGGCCTGGCCGGCCGTGCCATCCGCTCGGTGCTCGGCGAGCAGGCCCAGGTGTCGGTGACGTTGAACCTGCACGTGACCCGCCCGGACGATCCGGATTCGGCGGCCGACCGGGATGTGATCCGCCAACTCGACGCAGTCGGAAACAGGGTGTTCCTCGGCCCGATGCTGGACGGTGCGTACCCGCAGGATCTGCTGGAGGACACGGCGTCCGTCACCGACTGGTCGTTCGTCAAGGACGGCGACGAGGCAACCATCGCGGTGCCGCTGAGCGTGCTGGGCATCAACTACTACTCGACCTCGCGCGCCCGCCGGCACTTCGGTGATAGCCCGCGCGAGCATGCCGATGGGCACAAGGAATCCGACGTCAGCCCCTGGGTCGGCGCTGACGACATCGATTTCCTGACTCAGCCCGGCCCCTACACCGCGATGGGTTGGAACATCGACCCGTCCGGCATGACGGAGTTGCTCACCGACGTCGGCGCGCGGTACCCGGACGTGCCGTTGATGGTCACCGAGAACGGCGCGGCCTTCTACGACCGGGTGTCCGCCGATGGGCGGGTGCACGATGCTGATCGGGTGTCCTACCTGCACCGGCACATCGACGCGGTCGGCACGGCGATTGACTCCGGCGTGGACGTCCGCGGGTACTTCCTGTGGTCCCTGCTCGACAACTTCGAATGGGCCTGGGGCTACGACCGCCGCTTCGGCATCATCCGGGTGGATTTCGACACCCTGGAGCGAACGTGGAAGGACTCCGCGTATTGGTACGCGGAGCTGATCCGCGCCAACGCGCTGCCGCCGGTCGACCGGATCCCGACTCACTCGGCAGTCGGTTCGACCGCTGGGTAGCCAGGGTCGACAGGTTCGGATCGGCTGGTCGGGATCGGCTGGTCGGGATCAGGCGATCAGGCGGCAGCGGCGCTGTGGAACGACTCGGCGGCCGTCGTCATGATCGATGTCCAGGCGCCGAGGACCGCTGAACTGCCGCCGACCGTGGTGACCGTCCACGATTGCTGGTCCTTGACGAAGTCCTGGACCTGGGCCAGCGTCGGACCCGTCTCGTGCTTACCGTGCCACAGCCGGACGGGCACCCGGATGGATTTCGGATCGCTGATCCACTGCGGGGGACCGACTGGCCTGGCCGGCGCCGTCCAGGCCGGGTTGACCTGCGCGACGTCCGCGGCCACTGCCTCGCGGAAGTCGGACTCGCGCCACCGGTCGGCCAAAACCTGGGCCGGGAGCGCGTCGAGTCGGTCGAGCATGCGCGACCAGGTCGATTCCGCCGTCAGGTCGGCGTCCTTGCCGGCGGTTGAGATCCACGCCGCCAACGGGCCGTTCCAGCCCTTCTCGTGCCGGCGAGCGAAGGCATGCCGGACCCCTCGACGGGCGTCGCGGCGACCGGGCAGCCGGACCGACACCCCGGTGACGGAGGTGACCAGGGACGGGTAGCGTCCGGCGAACGCGAAGGCGTCGTCTGCGCCCTGCCCGATGCCGATCACCGCGACGCGACCGACGGCCAGGGTTTCGACCATCCGCCGGAGATCCTCGGCGGGCTGTTCGGCGCCACCGAACCCGATCGGATCGGAGGCGCCGATGCCGGGCCTGTCCACCGCGAGCAGCCGGATGTGGACGGGCAAGGCGCTGTCGTGGAGCAGCCAGCCGGGCGCCAACCGGGACGACCCGGTGTCGGGGATCAGGATGCAGGGCAGTCCGCGGGCGCTGCCGTATTCCGCCCAGGCCATCGCGCGACCGTCGGGAAGTCGTAACGCTCCGTGAGAAGCGTGTTCGGCGAGTGGAAGCAGAATGTCTTCATCGTCGAACAGGTAAGGCATCGCGCGACTCTCACGTAGGACGGTCATCAGTTTCCCTCTGGTTGGCCCGATGGCTCATCGCCGGAGCGATGCGAGAGCCGAACGGGACAAAGTGCGGATAACACCCGAACCCCCCAATCGACGGCGCGGCACTCCGCGCACAGCCCTCTCTACTGTTATAAGCGCAGTTGAGACATGATGCACCCGGTTCGATACCGATCCGTGATGTGACGATTCGGTGACGGCCACAATGTGGCCATTGCAACGGGTGGAGTTGGCTGTCCGATGGCTACAGAGGGGTTGATCCGGTGAACTGCCGTTGACACTTCGGGGTCAGCGCGGAGTGCCGTTGCGCTCGTCGCGCCAGCGAACCCAGGCCGGAATTGCTGACAGATCGTAGTCGGGTCCGGACACCCCGAGGGTGAATAGGGTGAATCCGGCGGCCAAGAACGGCCCTGCCCCAGCCGGCCCGGATCGGTGTGCGGCCGTCGAGTGTTCGATCTCCGACGGATCCCGCCCGATGGCAGCGCAGTGACCGGCGAGCACCGCCGTCTTGTGTCGCAGCGTGTCCAGGTTGCCGAACGCGTGCCAGATGGCGGCGTGCCGCGCGACGTATCGCAGGGTCTTGCGTTCACCGCCGCCACCGATGAGCACCGGGATCGGGCGGATGGGGGCGGGGTTGAGGTGTTCGAGTCGTCGGGCGATGCGGGGGAGGTACTCGCCGAGCAGGTTGAGCCGGCTGCCGGGTGTGCCGAAGTCGTACCCATATTGTGCGTAGTCCCTCTCGAACCAGCCGCCGCCGATCCCCAGGATCAACCGGCCGCCCGAGATGTTGTCGACCGTGCGGGCCATGTCGGCCAGCAGGTCCGGATTGCGGTAGCCGCCGCCGGTGACCAGCGCTCCGATCTCCACCCGCTCGGTCTGCTCCGCCCAGGCGCCCAGCATGGTCCAGCACTCCAGATGCTTGCCGTTGTGGTCGCCGCTGAGCGGGAAGAAATGGTCCCAGTTGAAGACGATGTCGACGCCCGCGTCCTCGGCCCGGAGGACGGCGTCACGGATCTGGGCATAGTCCGCGTGCTGGGGTTGCAGTTGCACCCCGATGCGGATCGGCTTGTCGTGAGCGGTCATTCCCACATGGTGCCCAAAGGACGCGGCAGCGAACCGGGCGGGTCGGGTCGAGCGGCGGCCGTTCTGCCGCCCGCGAACGTCTGTGCCGAGCCCACCTCGGTGTCGGCGCGGCTGGTTACCGTGGCAAAGGTGAGAGACCTGACCGCCGATGATCGCACCGTCGCAACGCAGTCGTCACCGCCCGAGCCTGTCCTGACCGGAGCGGTCGCCGAGCCGGTGTTGACCGCGGTTGCGGCATACCCGGGCGAGCGCGCGCCCGCGCCGGCCACCGCGGGCGGCGGCGCGGAGTCGGCATCGGGTGGGTCGGCCGCGGACTGGTCGGCCGCGGACTGGTCGGCACCGGGCGGGACGGCATCGGGCGGATCGGCATCGGGCGGCGACACCGGCGGTGCCGACGACGCCGCAGCCGGCGCAGATAGCGTCCCTGGGGGCCGCGCCCGACTCCGTCAGCTGTGGCCGTACCTGCGTCCGCACCGCCCGGTGTTGTTGATCGTCAGCGGCGTTTCGGTGGTGGGCGCGGTGCTGGCGATTGCGCAGCCGGCGATGGTCGGGATCGTCATCGCGGACGTCGGTCGGTCCGCGCCACTCGCCGGGGTGGTGGTGGCGCTGGTGGCGCTGGTGCTGGCATCCGCGGCGATCCGGGGCCTGCAGCAATACCTGCTGCAGCGCACCGCCGAGGCGGTCGTGCTGGACACCCGCAGGCTGCTGGTCACCCGACTGTTGCGGCTGCCGATCCGCGAGTACGACACCCGCCGCACCGGCGACCTGGTATCGCGGGTGGGTTCGGACACCACGCTGTTGCGTTCGGTAGTGACGTCGGGGCTGGTGGACGCTGTGTCCGGGTCGCTGATCTTCGTCGGGTCGGTGATCGCCATGGCGCTGATCAGCCCGGTGCTGCTGGGCCTGACGTTGCTGGTGGTGGCGGTGGCGGTGTCGGTCGTCGTGGTACTCGGCGGCCGTATCCAGAAGCTCACCCTCACCTCGCAAACACAGGTCGGGCTGCTGGCCGCCGGCGTGGCCAGGGCCATCCCGGGGATCCGGACCATCAGGGCGGCGGGCGCGACCGAGCGCGAGACCGTGGTGCTGGATGGCTTGGCGAGCAACGCCTACGCCACCGGCGTGCGGCTGGCAAAGGTGATGGCACTGATCGCACCGATCATCGGGATCGCGTTGCAGGGCGCGTTCATCGTGGTATTGGGCGTCGGCGGTTACCTGGTCGCCGACGGCACCATGCAGGTGGCCCAGCTGGTGTCCTTCATCCTCTATCTGTTCATGATGATCATGCCGCTGGGTCAGGTGTTCGGCGCGTACACGGCTACCCAGAACGCGCTCGGCGCGGTGATCCGAATCGAGGAGATCACCTCGCTGCCGGAGGAGGAAACCTCTGTCGAGGGTGTGAGGGCTGTAAGCATGGTGAGCACAGTCGGCGCGGTCGGCATCGCCGAGCCCGCCGAGGCACTGAGTTTCCACGAGGTGAGTTACGGCTACAGCGATGTTCCGGTGTTGCGTGAGGTCAGCTTCGCGGTGCCGCGGGGCAGCAAGACGGCGATCGTCGGACCGTCCGGGGCGGGCAAGTCGACGATCCTGTCGTTGGTCGAGCGCTTCTACGAGCCCGACGCCGGGACGATCCGACTGGGTGGGGTTGACGTCCGCTCGCTCAGTCGCCCGCAGGCTCGCGGCGCCATCGGATATGTGGAGCAGGACTCGCCCGTGCTGGCCGGCACCATCCGGGAGAACCTGCTGCTCGGCGCTCCTGACGCCGACGACGCCGACTGCGCGGCGGTGCTGGCGTCGGTCAACCTGACCGGGATCCTGCGCCGCGATCCGGCAGGGCTCGATGCCCAGGTCGGGGAGGACGGCATCCTGCTGTCCGGCGGCGAACGCCAGCGGCTGGCCATTGCCCGGGCCTTGCTGTCCTCCCCTCAGCTGCTGCTGTTGGACGAGCCGACCGCGAGCCTGGACGGGCGCAACGAGCGGGCGCTCCGCGAGGCCATCGACGCGGTCGCCCAGGACCGGACCCTGATCGTGGTGGCGCACCGGCTGGCCACGGTGGTGGACGCCGATCAGATCCTGGTGCTGGAGCACGGACGGGTGCAGGCTGCCGGCACTCACCGCGAACTGCTGGACGCCAGCCCGTTGTATCGGGAGCTGGCCGCGCACCAGTTGTTGGTCTGAGTCTCATGCCCGAGTCGGACTCACCATCCCTGGAAAAGGACGGGGTTCGCGGCCGCCGGAAGTCTGTCGGTCATCGGGGTAGGTCTGGGGCCTACGGTGGTGATGGGGACACCATGACGTCGGTGGTGGGGGACACCATGACGTCACCAACCTCTTAGAGGCGGCAGCACATGCAAAACCCTCTCACCCCACTGCACTTTCTCAAGCGCGCGGCATCGGTGCATCCGGACCGGACAGCGATCATCGACGAGCCACGGTCGTTCACCTACGCGGCGATGGCCGCGCAGGTCACCCGCCTTGCGCAGGCCCTGAAGGCGAAAGGCTTGCGGCCGGGCGGCCGGGTGGCCTACCTGGCGCCCAACTGCGCCGAGGTACTTGTCGCCCATTTCGCGGTTCCGCTCGCCGGCGGTGTCCTGGTCACCCTGAACACCCGGCTGTCCCCCGCGGAGATCGCCCAGATCGTCGAGCATGCCGGAGCCGAGCTGTTGATTGGCGACGCCCCGTTGCTGGAACCCGCACTGGAGGTTGTTTCCGCCGTCGGCACGCTGCGGGAGATCGTGACCCTTCCCGGGGAAACCGGCGAGGCGACACGGGTGGCGGGGACGACGGGCTATGACGACCTGCTCGCCGCCGGGAGCGACGAACACCTGGCGTTCACGGTGGCCGACGAGGGCGACCCGATCAGCGTGAACTACACCTCTGGCACCACCGGTGACCCGAAGGGTGTGGTGTACACGCACCGCGGCGCCTACCTGAATGCGCTCGGCGTGGTGATCCACCAGGGATTCAAAGACGGCTCCAGTTACCTGTGGACACTGCCGATGTTCCACTGCAACGGGTGGTGCACCACCTGGGCGCTGACCGCTGTCGCCGGGACCCACGTGTGCCTGCGCGCGGTGCGAGCGGACGACATCTGGCGGCTGATCGATCAGGCCGGGGTCACCCACATGGCCGGG
>JADGOY010000240.1 GCA_017882715.1 Nakamurella sp.
GTGGGTGCGAGGGGTGATCCGCGCGGTGCGGTCGATGATCGTGACATCGGCTCCGGTCGGCTCGGCGATTGCCGAGACGGCCCTCGTATCGGACCAATCCGCCGTGACGCCACCTGGCAGGTTCCCAGTCTGGGGAGCGCGATGGACCGTCACCAGGGTCGAAGGTCACCGCCGGCCAGGTTCGAATGACCATCGGTGACGTGATCGGCGAGGCCTGGACCGGCGTGGCGAACCGCACTCCGGAGGCCGCTGAACGCGGGGGTCGTCATTGATGGGGACGCCAGTGTGCGCCCTGCGGTGGTTCGTCGGCGTCACCACTGCGCAGACGAAACCGGGGTCCAGGTCGGACGGTCGGTCCGGCCGGAGAGCGCCGACTGATTGCCGACCGCGGGTCTGGTCTGCAATTTCGTGGGAGGCGCCCGTCGCGGTCGCGGTCATGACGCCCCGCCAAGGGACACCAGGTCCGGACCGTCCCGCTGCCCCGCCCCGGCAGGCCCTGGCCGCGTGGTTGGTGGTGCAGTCCGATATTCACGACGTGGTCAGTTCCGCGTGACCGTCGACCGGGTTGAGGGGAACCTCAACTGCATGTGTGCACTGTCAGGGGTCTCTAGGTGTTGCGTGACGACGAACGCCGCACAGCCCCGATGATGATCAGGATCAGGCCGATGATGGCGACCAGGGAACCGAGGACGACCGCGACGATCCAGGCGACACCCTTCGCGACGGTCGACAGAGCCGGGGCCACGGCCACGAGCGAACCCTTCGTGGCGACTGCGATGTTGTAGCTGCCCGTCGTCGGCGGGTCGAAGGTCGCGACCTCGGCGTAATTCTTGTTGTCGGCGCCGGTGGTGTTGACCGTGCCGCTGGTCATGCTGATCGTCACCGGTCCCGACGGTCCGGTCACGCTGATGTCAGCGGGCTGCACCGCGGTCGTGCCGTTGACACCCTGGGTGGCCTCGTAGATCGCGTAGGTGGTGCCACTGTCAAGTTGACTGGTGAATGTCGCCGGCGCGGTCTGCGCGGAGCCGATCTTGTTGTTGTCCAGGACCGAGCTCGCTGCAGAGGCGGTCAAGACGATCCCCACGATGATCCCCACGGCCCCGATCACCAGGAGTACCACTCCCGTGATGAGTGTGCCCTTGCCGCGCTGTGGTGGTGCAGCGGGTGCACCGGTCCGGTCGTAGGTCATTGCTTCTCCTCAGGGTTGAGTTCGACGGTTGTGGTGGTAGTCATCCCCGCACCTCGGGCAGGCGGCCCGCCGGCCGACCGGGCCAAGGGCTGCGGCACATCCGCGCCCGACGACCAGCAGCCGCGGTCAAGGAATTCCGCGGAGCCCACGCTCGTCCCGGAGGTCAGTCACAGCCAGCTCCCACCGTTGTCGGAAAGGGGTCCGTGCAACATCGGCCCCGCCGCCCACGTCAGGGTCTTTGGTCCCGTCCTCGGTCCAGGAAACGCGGCAGGTGACGCTGATCCCGGTTTCACCCGGCCTACTGTCGACAGGCGCTGCCGTTACCAGATGCCGGCCGACGGCAGGCAGTGATCGCGTTCGCGTTGCACCACGAAAACCGTTCGTGTACAGCAGCGTTCGCGGCCACACCAATCTCCGATCAGAGGCTGGTGATGAGCTTGAACTCTACACTACTTGTTCGTCAAGTAAGCCGCGGAACACGCAACTCAGTCGTCGAGCAATGCCTGTCTGGTGGTTCTGGGCGTCTCGGCGGCGCGAGGCACATCAGATGACCGCCATCAACGAGCAGCGGCGTGTCCGCCTCGTCGCGCCTGCGCGGTGTTGGGGTGTGCGGCGATGTCGCGGGCGTTCACGCGGAGATCTTCGGCGATGGCCGTCAGCGCGGCCGTGACAGCCGGCAACGCGGCCTGCTCAATGTGGTCGAAGGCTCCGATGAACCATCGACCGGTGCTGCGAACCGCGGCGCGTCCTTCGTTGGTGAGCCGCACGGTCAATCGCCGACGGTCGGTCGGGTGCGGTACCCGTGTGGCGATCCCATCCCGCTCGAGCCGATCGACCAGAGCCGTCATACTGCTGGTGTTGTAGCCGAGCAACGCCCCGAGTTCGCTCTGGCCCATGTCGCCCCTGCTGTAGAGGTAACTCACTGCCTGCGTTTGGCTGGTATCCAGGCCCAGATAGCCCGACGTCACCTGCCGATAGTGCTCACCGGCCAGGATCAGTTCACGGAGAGCCTCGACCGCAGCTGTCAGGGCAGGGCCTACGGAGTCCATCCGGCGATGGTACTGAGCCCGAGTCCACCCTGTTGACGGTTGAGGACCGGCGCGGGTGACCCGGGACGCGACATCGATCAGCTGTCGCGGTGATCCGCCTCCGCGTCGAGCGCGCTCGACCAGACGGCGGGAAATCACGGCGGTGCAACGGATCTCGGCACGGCGTCGGACATTCATCGTCCAACTGCCGTCCCCGTCATCTATTCCAGGCTGAACTATTTCGCGCTGGGGCCGGTTCGAGTTGACACGGCCAGGGTCAGGCACTGACAGCCTGGTGGTCGGCGCGAGTGCCGTTTGACCATCAGGATGGACCGGGGATCCCGACAAGGCAGCATCCCCGAAAGACACATAGCGAGCGGCAAGAGGTGATCGTGGGTACGCATGCCATCCGGCTGCGGATGTGGTGGGACGACGCGTTCTGGGTCATTCCGGTGACCGGCCTGTTGGTGGCTGTCGTTGTCGACTGGCTCGTCCACGCTACTGATGAGGCGTTCGCGGATTCCGCTGCCGAGTTGACCCTGCTGTCACCGTCTTCGGCGGTGACGTTGTTGGCGTCGATCGGTGGCGGGATGATCACTTTCACCGGGTTCGTGTTCTCCCTGGTGCTGTTGATCATCCAGTTCGGGTCGTCGAGTTATTCCCCGCGGACGGTGTCGTACTTCTTGAGGTCGCGGGTGACCCAGTCGGTGCTGGCGATCTTCGTCGCAACGAGCACCTACGCGTTCCTGGCGTTGATCTCCATCGGGTCGGCGGGCCGGGATACCTACGTGCCCGTGCTCGGCGTGCTGGTGTGCCTGGTTTTCCTGCTGGCCAGCCTGGTGGCCTTCCTCGCGCTGATCCAGAACGTGGCGGGCCGGATCAGGGTGGACGCCCTGCTGTCGGATCTCGGTCGGGTCGCTCGCCGTGCGTTGCCCCAACGGGTGCCGGCGGGAGGTGAACTGGTCGCTGGTCTTGATCCGGCGCCGGAGGTGGCAGGCGGTGGTGTGGTCGTCCGGCACCGGGGAGACAGCGGTCAGATCGTCGGGATCGACGTTGCCGGGGCCGTACGGATGGCTGCGCGGTCGGGTGTGGAGGTGCTCTTCCAGGTGCGCGTCGGCGACGGGATCGCACCGGGCACCCGAGTCGCGCTGGTGGCAGCGGATTCGGTGGTCGAGCAGTTCGATCGGTGCGTGCTGGTGCACCGGGAACGGTCCCTGAAATACGACCCGCTGTACGCCCTGCGGATCCTCACCGATGTCGGTCTTCGAGCGCTCTCCCCGGCGATCAACGACCCGACGACCGCGGTCCGGGCGTTGGACGAGGTCGAAGCGGTGCTGCGGGCCGCCGCGCCGCTGCCACTGGGCCCGGTTCGGATTCGTGCCGGCGCGGGCAGCGTCGTCGTCCGCGGGGCGACCTGGAGTGACGTCGTCGACCTCGCGATCTGGGAAGTCCTGGAGGCGGGTCTGACCGCACCGCAGGTGACCCGAAGAATCAGCGCGCTGCTCAGTGACCTGCTCACAGATCTGCCGGCCGAACGCCACGCACCGCTGCTGCGGTACCGCCAACGATTGCACGAGGCAGTCACCGAGTCGGTCCAGCCTCGGGACGCCGGGCCGTGGCTGGTCGGCGACAATCAGGGCATCGGCGGCGGACGCTGGACCGAGGAAACCCGCCCGTAACCGCTTGGTGCCTCCACCGATGCGAGTGGACCTGGCCTTTGGAGCCCTCGGAGTCGGTCATGACGCGAGCGTCACAGAGACAGGCATCGCGTGTCGAGTGGCGTGTCGATATCCAGTGCGATTCAGTGCACGCATCAACTACCTGGGGAGGCTCCACGATGAGCGACACCGCCGCCGACACCACCGCCCCCGCGCCAACCTGGCGCATCGCACCGTCCGTGCCCGTGGCCATCGGAGTGTTCATCGCCTACGTCGTGGTCTTCATCGGCCTCTCAGCAACATCGGGCATCGCCTACGACGACTGGTTCGCCAACAGCTCGAACATCGTCCGCGCCGCTGTGATCCCGCTGGTCGGCGGCAGCCTGGTGCTCATCCTCTTCCTGGTCTGGGCCCGGTGGGACTTCGTGTTCAAGGACCCGGAGCGACTGCCCATGTCCGGGGTCTGCGGGTGGTGCTTGTGCTCTACGTGCTGGGCATCATCGCCCAGTTCGCAGTCGCCGACTGGAGCAAGGCCTCGGATCGGTTGCTCCCGATCCTCGCGGCGGGCATCCTGGTCGGCTTCGCCGAGGAGACCCTGTTCCGGGGCATCATCCTGCGCAGCCTGCGGACCAACGCCCGGCCCGAGGCGTGGGTGATGCTGATCTCCTCGCTGTGGTTCGGCTTCTTCCACCTGACCAACCTGTTCAACGGCGTGAACCCCATCAGCGCGCTCATCCAGTGCCTCCTGGCTTCCGCATCCGGTGTCGTGTATTACCTGTTCCGTCGCTTCCGGGGGCTGCTCCTCCTGGCGATGTTCGCGCACGGACTCTGGGACACATCCCTGTTCCTGCCCGCTCCGGGCGGCGGTCTGGCCAACGTGGACCGCGTGGTGCTGATCGTCGTCGTCATCAGCGCGCTGGTCGCCGCTATCGTCGTGCTGCGGCGCGATCGCTCGCTCGCCGTGACGCGCAGCGGAGTGCAGACGGTCTAGACCGGTTGGCCGGTCCCATCGCGGCGGCGGTTCCGGACAGGTGCGCGGTGAGCAGGCCGCCGCCGCAACCGATCTCGCTGAAGACATCGACGTTGTGGACGACGACCGGGCCGGAACCCCGCAGCGGCTCGTGTGGGTCAAGGCGACGGACCCCACAGCTTCGCAACCAGGTCGCCGCCGCGGATGTCTCCCTCTGACCTGACTTCAGCAACCATCTGATACATGTGTTCGAATAAGGTTCTGAAACCTGACGACTTCGGGCTGTCAGATCACGGCCGTCCTCAACCAGGTGCCCAACTCACCCGCGATCCACGGGTCGATTTCGCACGCCACCTCACCATTCAGTTTCGTCTCAGAAGGACGTCGCACGACTTCGTCGTGACAACCAGGACCTCACCGAGAACCTTGAGAAGAACATCCAGCGCCTGACCATCGAAAATCACCGGCTGCGTCAGGCGGTGGAAGAGGCCCACAAGGTTGCGCGGATACCGACCCGAAGATCCACGTAGGC
>JADGOY010000241.1 GCA_017882715.1 Nakamurella sp.
ACCAGCGGATCTCGAGCTAGGTGGTCAGCGTGCCAGGATGTCGTACATGAGCCGCCGGTGGGCTTCGGTGACGACTTCGGCGGACTGTCGGCGACAGATCGGGCAGCGAGCTCGGCCCACCTACGTTATCATCGAACATGATACCCCCCTAGGTATTTCGCGCGCGAAGACGAGGAACCGTCATGACCGCCTCTGCCAGATTCGCCCGCCCCAGAACGATCCCTGGACAACGCCTCGCGGAGTTTGTGACATGACTCGTTCTTCTCGTTTCTGGCAGGTCCCGCGGGCCGGATCTCCCGGATCGTGGCTGGATTGATGTTGGTCGACGCCACAACAGGCGAACGGCTCGGGAACCGAGCGGAGGAATGAAGGCCTCATGACGGCTGGCTCAGGTTTTTCGTCGGGAATAGTCGGATTGGCCGGGCGGACGGATCACAGGCAATCGGCGACCCGAAGTGCCGACTTTCGGCTGGCCGGTGCGGTTCTGCCGTTGGTAAGCCCCGCCCGGGTGTATATCTGCGGGATTACCCCCTATGACGTCACGCATCTCGGGCACGCCGCGACGTTCGTCTGGGCCGACGCCGCGGAGTCGGTGCTGCGCTCGGTGGGTGTGCAGACGGTGTCGTGCCGGAACGTCACCGATGTCGATGACGTGCTGACCTCGGCAGCGGTTGCCCGGGGTCGTCACTACGACGACTACGCCGTGTACCAGGAGTTCCTGTTCGAGCAGGACATGGCGGCGTTGCGAGTGCCGCGGCCGGCGCAATCGCCGCGGGCGCGACACTACATCCCGCAGATGGTGCAGCTGGCCGCGGCGTTGATCGCGACCGGGAATGCCTACGAGCGGGACGGGTCGGTCTTCTTCCGTGGCGGCGGCGCGGTGGAGGCCTCCGGGTTGTCCCGGGACCGGGCGCTGGAGTTGGCCGCGGAGTTCGGCGACAACCCGGAAGACCCGGTGCGAGAGGACCCGTTCGATGTGCCGGTGTGGCGTCCGTCGACCGCACAGGACCCGGCGTGGCCCAGCCCGTGGGGGTGGGGCCGCCCCGGGTGGCATGCGGAATGCGCGGCCATGGCGCTGGCGGCGTTCGGCTCGAGTGTGGATCTGCTGGTCGGCGGCCGGGACCTGACCTTTCCGCATCACGCCTACCAAGCCGCGATGGTCCAGGCCGCGACGTCGGTGGGGCCGTTCGCTCGCCGTGCGATGCACGTCGGCGCCGTGGCCTACCAGGGCCGGAAGATGGCGAAATCGACCGGCAATTTGGTGCTGATCAGCGACTTGCTGCGAACGTACCCGCCGGCGGCCATCCGACTGCTGCTGCTGAACCGGGCCTGGCAGAGGGAGTGGGAATATCACGAGGCCGACCTCGATGCGGCAGCAGCCGATGTCGAGAACCTCTTCGCCGCAGCAGGCCGGCCGGACCGTTCAGCGCGGGCGGCCGATGCCGTCACTGCCGCCCTGCTGGACGATCTGGACATTCCCGCAGCGTTGGCGATTGCCAGGGACGAGGGCGGGGAGGCCGCGCGCGGGCTGCTGCACCTGCTGTCGCTGTCCTGAATCCACCGGACTCCGGGCCGATCACCGCCCGAATTGTTGTCGTGGGCAGCACGCATGTTCCGCTGGGACATGTCTGGACGGCTCGAACCGCACGCCCCCCGTCCGCCGTGCCCGCTGACTCGGTCGACTACGCCGTCTGACGCCGGCCGACGTGCAGCGTTCGGCCGCTAGATGAACAGCAGTTGCGCCCCTTCGGTTTTCTCGATGAAGTCGGTGGCGCTGATGATGTCTTCGACCTCGTCGTAGAGGTCTTCCTTGGTGAGGTGGTTCATGTCGGCGGACATGCGGCACGCCCACAGATGCCCCCCGGAAGCCACGATCTGCTCGAGGAAATCGGGAATTTCCGGGACACCCACGTCCGCGATCGATTTCTTCATTTTGGCGGTGGCCATCGATGTCATCCACGGCAGACCGCCCAGACCTTGCGGCATGTGGGTCGCGGGGTTGCCCAGGAGGGTGAATTTCAGGTCGTTCATGGTCTTCTTGTTGATGATCTCGAAACCCCAGAAGGTGAAGAACAAATGGGTCTCTATGCCTTCGCCGAGCGCGGCGTTGGCGAGCACCAGCCCTGGGTAGGCCATGTCCAGGGTGCCCTTGGAACAGATGATCGCGAGCTTGCGGCCGTTGTCCTCGCTGTCGAAATTCGGCACTATCGCGGGCGCGGCGTCGGGTGTGACATCGGAGGCGACGTCGACGGGATTATCTGTGGCAGTCATGGTCTTTTCTCCAGTGGGTTGGGCGCGCGGGCGCAATGCGTCGCTGTTGATCAGACGCAGCCTCTTGGCTTGGGCAGCCCCGCGATGTACGCCATCTTCTTGGCCGGCTTCTGCGGGAACAGCGTGAACAGTTCTTTCACCGGGATACCGCCGGCGATGGACACCCGGCGGATGGCCGGCGTCTCGCCTTTGACGGCAAAGTCGTCGCGCAGGAATCGGATGGCCTTCCAGTGCGCTTCGGTGAGCTGGATCCCGATCTGTCCGGCGAGGGTGTCCGCCAGCTGGTCGTTCCATTCGGTGGGGTCGGTCAGGAAACCCTCGTCGTTGACGTGGATCTGACGGCCGTCCATCGTGGCAACAGGCATCGTGGGTGCTCCTAGTCCTCGGTGTGCTTGCCGGCCATGGACATGTGAGACGGCAGCGGGATCGGTCGCCCTGGGAGCAGGGCGTTCCAGTACATCCACCGGAATGCCAACTTGCCCAGGTGGTTGGCCCTGGTCTCGGTCAGCAGGCTGAACGGCCCGACGAGTGGTACCGGATATTTCCCGGTCAACGGCTCGGTGTCGTAATTGAAATCGATGAGCAGTCCCCGCCCGTCACCGGATTCAATGAAGCAGTTCGCGTGCCCGTCGAAGGATCCGGTCATCGGTTTGCCCTGGACATGGTCGACAAAATTGTCACAGAAGATCTCGACGGCGAAGTGCGCGACCGACCCGGCCTTGGAGGTCGGAATGTCCGACGCGTCACCGACCGCGAAGATGTTCGGATGGGCATTGGACAGCAGGGTGTGCTTGTCCACCGGCACGTAGTTCATCTCGTCGCCAAGCCCGGAGCGCTCGACGAAGTCGGCGCCCATGTTCAACGGAACCGTCACCAGTAGGTCGAAAGGAACTTCGCGCTCGTCATAGGAGACAAGCGTTTTCGCCTCGGTGTCGACTCGCTCCACGAGGAAGTCGGTTTCCACCACGACGTTGCGTACCTCGAGCATGGAACCCAGTCGTTTGGAGGACACCGGCTTGGTGAACGCCCCGGACAACGGGGTCACGTAGACAATGTCGACCTTCGCGCGGATCCCGCGGCGGCGGAAGTACGCATCAGCCATGAAGGTGAACTCCAGCGGCGCCACCGGGCACTTGATGGGCAGGTCCGTGATGTGTACGACGAACCGCCCGCCGTCGAACTCGGCCAGCGCATCCGCGAGCGCCTGCGCGCCGTCGAGGGTGTAGAAGTCGAAGATGCTACGACGCCACTCCGAACCCAGCATTCCCGGTGTCCGGTCCGGCCGGGGTGAAACGCCTGACGCGATCACCAGGTAGTCGTAGGGCAGAACCCTACCGTCGATCATCGACACGGTGTTGGCGTCGGGGTCGATCCGGTCGACCTCGGCGATGACGAACTCCACTCCGTCGGTGATGAACGCGTGACGTGACTTGGTCACCTGCTCGGTCGAGTACCCGCCGAACGGCAGGAACAGATACCCCGGCTGGTAGTGATGTGCATCGTCGCGGTCCACCACGGTGATATGCCAACGGCTCACATCGAGCCGGCGGCGCAGTTTGTTCACAATCATGGTTCCGGCCGTGCCGCCGCCGAGCACCAAGAGTCTGTCCACCACGCACCTCTGCTCCGAAGGCTGCCGATGGCCTCCTCACCGACGATAAGAAGGCGTACGGCGCGCGACCAGTGCCCAAGGTCCTGATTTCGCCGCCAAACGAACACCATGTGCCCGATCGCCACTTGACCTGGTGACACTAAGTCAAATATACCCTAGGGGGTATCACCCGACCAGCGATCGTGCCTTACCTGAAGGGTGGTCGATGTGCCCGTAACAGGGTGCCGCGGTCGCACCCTCGGGTGGTGTTCGTCAGCCAGTCCAGGGTGATCAACGGGACGGGACCGGCGCGGGTCTACCGGACCCGCCGCCGGTCCCGAACGATGATCATCCCCGGCGCGGTCCTGAAACAGCGATCCCCGACTCGCTCACCAGGAGCCGTACGATCCGGCGTTGGCCTTCCTCATCGCGCCGACGTAGCCGCTGCGCTCCTGCCCGGTGTGGTCCGCGTCGGTCGGCGTTGCCAGCAGCCCGCGCATCTGGTCGACGGTGTCGAATCCCTTGCGCCGCATCCAGTCCGATAGGCCGTCCAGCAAGGCTCGGGCGTGATCGGGGCCGTGCCGCAGCAGCGCCGAGGTCGACATCACCACATCGGCTCCGGCCAGCAGGTAGGCGACCACGTCCGCCACGTGCTCGACGCCGCTCGTCGCGGCCAGCGACGCCTTCACTCGTCCGCGCAGCAGCGCGATCCAGGTCCGGGGCAACCGGGCTTCCGACGGCCGCGACAGCGTCACCGCCGAGATCACCCGAAGGGTTTCCGGGTCGATGTCGGGCTGCAGGAAACGGTTGAACAGCACCAGCCCGTCCGCGCCGGCATCGTCCAAACGCAGGGCCATTTCACCCATGGCGCTGAAGTAGGGGCTCAGCTTGACGGCCACCGGCACGGTCACCGATTGCTTCACGGAGTCGAGCACGTCGAGGTGCCGTTGCTCGACCTCGCGGCCGGTGATGTGCGGATCACCCGGCAAGTAGTAGATGTTGAGCTCGATCGCGGCAGCACCGGCGTTCTGCATCGCCATCGCGTACCGGGACCACCCTCCGGGGGTGACTCCGTTGAGGCTGCCGATCACCGGGACGTCGACCGCGTTCGCCGCGCGCTCGAGCAGGCTCAGATACCGCCGTGGACCCGGATCGGACTCCTCCGGGTCCACGTCCTCGGGAAAGTACGACAGTGCCTCGCCGAAGCTTTCGGTGCCCGCCTCGGCGAGCCTACTGTCGCGCTCCGCCTGCCGCAGCAGTTGCTCCTCGAACAGCGAATAGAGCACCACCGCGCCCACACCGCCGTCGGCCAGCCGCCGGACGCCATCCACGGTTTGGGACATCGGTGACGGCGACGCGACCAGCGGATTCCGCAGCGTCATGCCGAGGTATCGGGTCGACAGTTCCATCATGGCTCCCGGCGGGGATCGGTCGGGAATCGATGCGCGCCGCGGGTTGCCATTTCCTCGTAGACCTCCCAGCGTTGGTCGACCGACTGCTGGGCCAGGTGGAGC
>JADGOY010000242.1 GCA_017882715.1 Nakamurella sp.
GGGGCTCCGGTGAGATTCCCGGGCCATTCGCCGGCGGTTGATCGCAGCCCGCGCGTCACTCCAGCACCTGCACTCCCGCCTGCCGCATGGCGGCAACGGCGGCATCGGTGTCGCCGGGATTCAGCTCGACGAATCGGGTCAGGGCCAGCGGAACGGTGACCTGGTAGCCCAGCCGTACCCCGTCGATGGCGGTGGACTTGACGCACCAGTCCCCGGCCAGTCCGACGATGGTGATCGCCATGATCCCGTTCTCGTCCAGGATGGCGGACAGTGCCGTCCCGCGTGTCGCGCCGGTCGGCAGGTGCCGGACGGAGAACCCGGAATAGCCGTCTTCGGGGCCGGAGCCCTTCTGCACCACCGATCCGACCACCGGGATCTGCGGCAGCAGTTCGGCGCCGCGGCTGTCGATGACGCAGTGCACCGGCCACAGGCCGCCGTGGTCGGCGAAATGCGGGGTCTGCTCCGGGTGCCAGTCCTGGGTGTAGACCACCGTTCGGCCGGCCTCGGCGGCCTCGTTGATGAGCCGGGCGATGGGCTCGACGATCTCCTCCGCGCCCTGGACGTACAGCGAGCCGGTCGGATGGCCGAAATCGTGCTGCATGTCCACCACGATCAGCGCGTGGTCGTGCCCGGTTTCGGATGCGGCAGGGGGTGTTGAGGTGCTCATCAGGTGCCTTTCGCTGCTCGGCCCGCCACCAGAACGGTCGGGAGTGCCGGATCCCCCTGCGACAGTTTCAATCCTTCCCACGGAAGGCTGACCATCGCCGCTCGCAGGTGCCGCCGGGAGTCCTCCAGGGTGGGCCCGCCGTCGACCGGATGTCCACCGCGCAGGATCGGTACCGGGAGCAGACGATCGGCGGGCTGCGGCGCGGGCGGGTTCGCGACGCGAAACACCACTTCCTCGTCCGCGGTGCCGCTGGCCCGGTAGCGGCGCAGCGCCGACTTCCGGCCACCGTGCGAGGATTTGTGCTCGCTACGCTTCTCGACCGGACGGCCGTCCACCTCGACGAGCTTGTAGACCATGCCGGCGGTCGGCGCGCCGGACCCTGTCACCAGCGCGGTGCCCACGCCGTAGACGTCGACCGGATCGGCCACCAGCGCGGCGATCGCGAACTCGTCGAGATCGCCGGACAGCACGATCCTGGTCCCGGCGGCGCCGAGCGAGTCGAGCTGCCGGCGCGCGGCCTTGGTGAGCACGCCGAGGTCACCCGAATCGATGCGCACCGCGCCCAGGTTCGGGCCGGCGACCTCGATCGCGGTGGCGATCCCGGCGGTGATGTCGTAGGTGTCCACCAGCAACGTGGTGTCGATGCCGAGGCTGTGGATCTGCGAGGCGAACGCGGCCGCCTCGGTGTCGTGCAGCAGGGTGAAGGAATGGGCCGCTGTGCCCCCGGTGGGAATGCCGTAGCGGCGGCCGGCCTCGAGGTTGGACGTGGCGGAGAACCCGGCGAGATAGGCGGCGCGCGCGGCGGCCACCGCCGACTCCTCGTGGGTGCGTCGGGAGCCCATTTCGATCAAGGTGCGGTCTCCGGCTACGGACACCATCCGCGCCGCGGCGGAGGCGATCGCGCAGTCGTGATTCAGGATCGACAGCACCACAGTCTCCAGGATCACCGTGGAGCCGAACGATCCGCTGACCGTCAGCACCGGGGAGCCGGGGAAGTACAGCTCGCCCTCGGGGTATCCCTCGATGTCGCCGTCGAATGCGTACCCGGCCAGGTACTCGACCGTGCGTTGGTCCAGAATCGGCTCCAGGCGGGCGATCTCGGCCTCACCGAAGCGGAATCGAGCCACCGACTCGACCAGCCGCCCGGAGCCGGCGACGACCCCGTAGCGCCGCCCAGGTGGCAGTCGCCGGGCGAAGACCTCGAACGAACACGTCCGTTCTGCGGTGCCGTCGGCCAGCGCGGCTTGCAGCATCGTCAGCTCGTAGTGGTCGGTGAACAGCGACGTCGCGCCGCTGGCCGGTTCGCCGACGGACAGCCCGGACGGTGCAGGCGTTGGCGCGGTCATCCGGTGAGCTTATGGCGTCGGGCTGGGGGAGGGCCCGGTGCCGGAAGTCGGGCCGCTACCATGGCAAGACCCAGGCGTGAGGCCCGCGTACCGGCGAGCCGCTCCGTCCGGCGGCAGGGCGCCAGTAACCTGCCAGGAGGGCCCGGTAGGGCGCGGCACCCATATCGTGGAGGCGTCATCAGGTCACCGATGCAGTGCGGCCGGCGCACATCGTTCAGTCGGCGAGGAACGTCGGCTTTGGCCGCAGCCGGCTTCGGGGTGACGGTGCTGCTGGCCGCCTGCAGCACCGGCAGCCTGGCTGAATCCGGGCCGACCGCCTTGTCGTCGGCACCGACCACATCCTCGCTGTTGGCCGCCGCCCCTTCGGCGAGCAACACGGCGTCCAACTCGGCGTCGTCGACGTCGGCCGCCGTGAGCTCCATCCCTGAGCAGAGAGCCGTGGCGCCGCCGACCACCGCGGCCCTCAACCCTCCGCCCGCGCTCCCGGCGCCGACACCGACCCCCGCGCCGGATCAACTGGTGGCCGGCCCCACTGGTCCCTACGTCGATTCGCCCGCCTGCCCCGGCGTCACATGCGTCACCCTGGCGATGACCGGTGACGTGCTCCTGCACCCCGAACTCATCGCGCAGGCCCGCGAGGACGGCGGGGGAGCGATGGACTTCTTCCCGATGTTGGCCGCGCAGCAGCCGTACATCGAGGGCGCCGATATCGGCATCTGCCACATGGAGACCCCGCTCGCCCCGCAGGACGGTCCGTTCTCGAACTACCCGTCGTTCTCGGTGCCGCCACAGGTGCTGCCCGCCATCGTGCAGACCGGCTACGACGCCTGCACCACGGCGAGCAACCACACGCTGGACCAGGGCACCGACGGGATCAATCGCACGCTGGACGACCTGGACGCGGCCCGACTGGTGCACGACGGCTCCTACCGGACCGAGCAGGACAGCAAGAACCCGGTGATCATCAACACTCCCAAGGCGCGGGTGGGACTGATCTCGGTCGCCTACGGCTGGAACGGCAACGAACCGGAGTACCCCTGGCAGACCTTCCTGATCGACACCGACGGGATCATGGCCAAGGCCAAGGCGGCCAGGGCCGCTGGCGCCGACCTGGTGGTGGTCGCCATGCACGCCGGCGAGGAATACCAGTCCACCCCGAACGCCGAGCAGAAGAACGCCGCGAGGACCCTGCTCGCCGACCCGGACATCGATCTGGTCTACGGGCATCATGTCCATGTGGTGCAGCCGTTGGAGAAGATCAACGGGAAGTGGGCGATCTACGGTCTGGGCAACAACATCGCCGCCCAGGGGTCCGAGGTGACCGGCACCCGCGACGGGCTGTTGGTGCGCGTGCAGTTCAGCCAGGACGCGGCCGGTCACTGGACGACGAGCGATGTCGCGTGGGTGCCGTCCTACCAGGACCTGTCCTCGCCGTACCGCTGGTGCCCGCTGACCGGCGGGAACGTGTGCGCCTCCGCGTCCGAGGACGCCGACAACCTGGCCAGGACGGCCGCGACGGTGAACGAGTGGGGGGCCGACACCGACGGCGCGCACATGCTCTGACGGCTCCCCGGTGGTGCGGTGCGGCACGCGACACCGTGCCGGGTCGGGTAGCCGCGGCGCTGCCGGGTACCTGTCCGTGCGACGTGGTCCGTGCCAAAATGGTGCTGTGTCCGGCAACCGATGGCGATCGCGATGAGTGCGGCGTTCGCGACCGCGGCCCCCGCGCCCGAACAGGTCGAGGTCACCGAGACCGTCGTCACAGGCGACGTCCCGTGGGTGACGATCGTGTGGAACGACCCGGTGAACCTGATGTCCTACGTCACGTTCGTGTTCCAGAAGCTGCTCGGTCATCCCCGGCCCAAGGCGCACGCGCTGATGTTGGACGTTCACCACAAGGGCCGTGCCACCGTCTCGTCCGGTCCACGGGAGAAGATGGAAGCCGACGTCGCCAAGCTCCAGGGCGCGGGGCTGTGGGCGACCATGGCGCGAGACAGCTGACGGTGCGCCCTTTCCGACGGCGTCTGGGGCGCTGTACGGCCGTCTTCGAGGCGAACGAGGCATCGCTGATCGCGGACCTTGTCGATCAGGTGCGGCAGTTGCTGGCCGGCCGTCGATCGGAGACACCGCCCGATCCGCTGGCCGAGCTGACCGGGATGACGGTGGGACCTTCGACCCCGCCGACCGATCCCGCCGTCGCCCGGCTGCTCCCGGACTTCCACGCCGAGGACGCCGACCTCTCGGCCGGCCTGCGGGTGCTGCACGAGCCGGAAGTGATTGCTGCCAAGGACGCCGCCGCGGTCACCCTGCTCGACTCGCTGCCCCGCGGGGGAGGGCAGGTCAGGCTCGATGACGAGACGGCCACCTGCTGGGTCGCGGCGCTCAACGACGTCCGGCTGGCGCTCGGCGTGCGGCTCGAGATCACCGAGGACGACGTCCCGCCGCCCGGTATCGATGATCCGGAGAGTTCGGAGGCGGCCATGTACGCGACCTACCGCTGGCTCTCCGCCGTCCAGGATTCCCTGGTCACGGCGTTGATGCACTGATGGCTGGATCGCCCGCACGCTGACCGTTCAGCTCGCGGGTAGGGCATGTCAGGCGGGCCGTGATTCGGGTTTCGGCAGCGCGGCTCGTTAGGCTGGACAGCGTGCTGAGCATTCCCGCCGACATGGTCGAGGCGATCGTTGCCCACGCCCGAGCCGATCATCCCGACGAGGCGTGCGGGATCATTGCCGGCCCTGCCGGCACGGACCGCCCGACCCGGCTGGTGCCGATGACGAACGCCGAGCGCTCCCCGACCTTCTACCGTTTCGACTCCGGTGAGCAGTTGCGCCTGCACAAACAGCTGGACGCCGCCGCCGAGGAGGTGGTTGTGGTCTATCACTCCCACACCGCCACCGAGGCCTACCCGAGCCGCACCGACATCTCCTACGCGGGCGAGCCGCAGGCGCACTACGTCCTGGTGTCGACCCGGAAACCCGATTCGCACGAGTTCCGTTCTTTCCGGATCATTGACGGCGAGGTGACCGAGGAGGACGTGGAAATCATTTCGGCCGGTGCTGACGTTGAACCCACCAGCAATGACGTACCCGGCAGTACCGAGACCGACTTGGTGCAGTCCTGACCGTCGGCCACCCTGCATGATCACCCACGGGATCCGATCACCGGAACCGCAATCCGAACAGCAACAAGGAGAACTGATGAGCGTCTCGGTGTCCGTCCCCACCATCCTCCGGCCGGTGACCAAGGGCGAGAAGACCGTCACCGCCGACGGGTCCACGCTCGCCGAGGTGATCACCGACCTGGACAGCCGTTACTCGGGCCTGGGTGATCGGTTGGTGAAGAACGGT
>JADGOY010000093.1 GCA_017882715.1 Nakamurella sp.
CGCCGCCGTTGGGTCCGGATCGTTGTTCCAGGATCTCGGTGCCCAGCCCGTACCCGGGGGCGACCTCGGTGACCATTTCCACGGTCCGGTCCGCCGGCAGGACCCGACCGCCGTAGAGGCGGTAGCCCCACCCGGCCACAGTGGGTGCGTCGGCGGCGATGCCGCCGGCGGCGCCCAACACGCTGGCTACCGCCCGGTCGGGCAAGAAGTCGTCGGACACCGCGCCGGTGGACGGATCCGCGGCGGCCAGCGGCGGCGTCGGTCGTTCGGCGTCCTGCACGACCATCCGAGCGCCGACACCGGTCAGCACGTCACGCCGGACCGCTTGGCTGTAACTCAGGCCGGTGACCTTCTCGATGAGCATCCCGAGCAGCAGGTAGTTGGAGTCGGAGTAGCTCCTGACCGCCGCGCCCGGAGCCTTGATCGGGTCGGTGGCGTAGCTCAGGACCTCGTCGGCGGTCCAGGACCGCGTCGGGTCGGCCACGCCGGCGGCGAACAGGGCGGCCGAGGTGGCGAAGTCGGGTACCCCGCTGGTGTGCGAGAGCAGTTGACGCACCGTGGGATTGTCCTGGAGCAGCCGGTGGGAGAGATAGTTGGATGCGGGGGCGTCCAGGTGGATCTGGCCGGTCTGTTCCAGCTGCAGGACCTCCGCGGCGGTGACGGTTTTCGTGATCGACGCGATGCCGACCATGTCGTCAGGGACCATCCGTGCGGCGTTCGCGTCGACGCCGGCAGCGCCGGACCACGACCCGGCCGGTGACACCACCGCGGCCGTGACCCCTCGCACCATCGTCGAGTCCCGCACCATCGCGTCCAGAGCCAGTTGCAGCGCCCCCTGCTGCGGGGCGGGCAGTGCCGCCACCGACGGCGCGGGGAACGGCAACGCCGACGGTGAGAGCACCGGCCCGTGAAGCGCCCCGTCGGACACCGCCGACGAAGCCGTCGCCGCCGACACCGGCGCCGACACGGTGGGCGCGGCCGTGGCCGTGGAGGACGGCGCGGACTCGGTCACAGTCGCCGGGCCGGTGTCCACCGGTGGGTTCACCGATCCGGTGCAACCGGCCAGCAAGACCATCACCGCCGCGCCGATCAGCCACCGCACCGGCGATCGAGTCACGATCTCCACCCCCTTGCTGTCTGCCCGGCCTGGAAGTTCAGGTTCGACGTTTCCGGCCGTGCGGTCCCGGACCGGCCGCAACGTCACGTACCCGCGGCCTGCTGCGGTCCGACCGTGGTCACCGTGGGTAGCATCCCGGCCACTCCGCTGGCCGGGATCACGCCGCGTCCTGTACACCCGCCGTGCCCAACGCGGGCCACCGGGCCGGCCCGGGGATCTGCAGACCTGTTCGGGAATCAGCGATCCGCGCCGCTGTCACCGACACCACCGCTTCCGCCACGCCCGGCGCCGCCACCACCGCGACGCCGGCAGTCGTCGTGGGCAACGGGCCGGGCCGACGCGGCAGCAGCGGTGACCGCTCCACCAAACAACGAGAGCCAGGGCGGCGATCAACACACCGAACATTGGCCTTCATGACACGGCCTCCCCCGGAACTCTGGGGCGTCGGACCGCCCGTCCAGGGTTCGCCGAACGGGCCGGCGCTCGCTGGCCGTGGTGCAGACGCTGGACACACTGACTCACGACCAGGACACCGATTGATCACACCCGACCCAGGATCCGGGGGCGGGGCCCGCCGGTCGCGGGACGTCGGCCCCTCGCGACGCACGAACCAGGGGGGAACACCCACGTTGCGCGCACACGCACAGTCACGCAAATCCAATGAAAGGTGACAGACCATCCCGAACGTGGCACAGTCGATGTTGGCTGTATCACATCCAGCGGACCATTCGGGCGCACAGCCCGACGCGGTCTGCACGAAAGTGGTTTGCGGTCCTCGGGTCAACGGCGAAGGAGAGGCACCCCATCAACATTCCTCGCGCCGGGGTCGAGTTGTTCGCGAGCATCGCGATCGCAGTACGGCTGCGCCAGTCCGAAGCACCCGACCAGGTGGGCGCGGAAGCTCGGCGACCGCCGCGACTCCGCCCGGGTCGCCGATTCCTGCATCCAGCACGGACTTGATCCCACACGCCGGACCAATCCGGGCACAGAGGGATCCAGGGCCTCGCGTGCACCTGCATGCCAGCACAGTTGCTGGCGACAGCTCCACGTCCACACCTACCACCGGTCCGCTCGGTCGCCCGCCGGACGACCGACCCAAGCCGACGAGCCAACCGATGGTGATCTGGGATCCCCGCACCCTGGGCTACCACCCGGGTGGTGAGCATCCGATGAGCGCGCTGCGCTGGCAGTTGACCTGGAACCTGGCCTGGGGCCTCGGCGTTGTCGACGGCTTCCGAGTGGCCGCGCCGGCGCCGGCCGACGTCGCCACGTTGGGTCTGGTGCACACGCTGGGTTACATCGACGCCGTGCGCCGCGCCTCCAAGACCGGTTTTCCGTTCTCCGTCGGCCACGGGCTCGGCACCCTGGACGATCCGATCTTTGCGGGGATGCACGACATCACCGCACTGATCGCCGGGGGATCGGTGGCCGCGGCGCTGGCGATCGCCCGCGGCGAGGTCGATCGCGCGGTGAACTTCTGCGGTGGCCTGCATCACGCGATGGCCGACTCGGCCTCGGGTTTTTGTGTGTACAACGACGCGGCATTGGCCATCGCCGCAATGCTGCAGGCGGGGGTGCGCAAGGTCGCGTACGTGGACGTCGATGCCCACCACGGCGATGGGGTGCAGGCCGCGTTCTACGGCGACCCCCGGGTGCTGACCGTATCCATCCACCAAACCCCGCTGTCGCTGTTCCCCGGCACCGGCTTTCCGACAGAGTGCGGGGACGGCGCGGCAAGCGGTACATCGGTCAACATCGCCGTGCCCGCGGGCACCGGTGACATGTCGTGGCTGCGGGCCTTCCACGCGGTCGTCCCCGGTGTGGTCCGCGCGTTCCGGCCCGACGTCCTGGTGACCCAGGACGGCACCGACTCCCACCGCGAGGACCCGTTGGCCGACCTGAACCTGAGCATCGACGGCCAGCGAACGTCCTATCTGGCGTTGCGGGAACTGGCCGAAACCGTCACCGGTGGTCGATGGCTCGCGCTCGGCGGCGGCGGGTACTCACCGGTGCGGGTGGTGCCGCGGGCATGGACCCACTTGCTGGCCATCGTCTCCGGCCACGACATCGACCCGGCCACTCCGCTGCCCGACGACTGGCTCGCGCAGGCCGCGGCAGCCAGCCCCGAGACACCCCTGCCCAGTGACTTGTCCGACGGCACACACGACCCGGTGACCTTCCAGCGCTGGGACGGGAGTGTCGATCAGCCGGTCGACCGGGCCATCCAGGACACCCGTAACGCCGTCTACTCCCTGCACGGGCTGGACCCCGACGACCCCCGCGACTAGCCGCGGCGGCTCTGGCATGCCGTCCGCCGGTGGGTGGGCGATGACCAAGGCCGACGATTGCGGGTGGTTCTACCGATCGTCGCAACGCTCGAAAGCGGATCCCGACGCCGTACGGGTCACTGCCCCCGCCCGGGGATGGCTCATCGACCTGAAGGATCCTCCACGAGGCCCGTCATCGGCGAAGGGTCTCTTTCAGTGTCGTACTTGAACGAGACCTGCAGCTTGATGCGGTAAGTGACCGTGCCGCCCTCGTTGATCTGGACGTCTTGCCGGACGACCTCGGCAACTCTGAGGTCGCGCAGGGTGAGGCTGGCCGTTTTCACCGCGGTGGCCGCGGCGTCCTCCCATGACTCGGTGCTCGTCCCGATCAGTTCGGTGACCCTGTACACACTCATGACAATCCTCTCGGTCGCACGATCGCGACAGTCTGGCTCGAGCTGAGGGCTCAGCCGCCATCCAAGTTGCGTCCAGCCCCGGCATGGAACGTGATGAGATCGGACGACGAGCCGCGCCCCCCGATCGTCTCGGTAAGCAGATGACAACGCAAGGCTGCGGTGCCGGCTCGCCCATGCATTGTGCGTTGGCGGAACCGTTTCGGGTCGATCGGCGGCGCCGTCATCGCCGCGCCGAATGAGGACCCCCGCACCGAACCCGGCCACACGGACCCGCCCGGGAAGCCGACTCTGGCCGGCGGCACGCGGGCAAACTCGGGCTGCTGACAACGCAGCTGCACGCAGCCGCACGGAGCCGCACGGAGCCGCACGAGTGACCGCAATCCCAGGCACCCTCGCACCGACACCACCTCCCGGCCGATCCTGTTGGCGCCCGGACGAGCGAACCACCGCGCGCATCGACGAGAGCTACTCCGCCGCCCCGGGCACCGCCGGCCCTAGCAGATCGTCGGCGTCGACGATCCGGTAGGCATAGCCCTGTTCGGCCAGGAACCGCTGCCGGTGTGCGGCATAGTCGGTGTCCAGGGTGTCCCGCGCCACCACCGAGTAGAAATGCGCCTGACGTCCGTCGACCTTGGGACGCAGTAACCGACCAAGCCGCTGCGCCTCCTCCTGCCGCGAGCCGAACGTGCCGGACACCTGGATGGCCACGGTCGCCTCGGGCAGGTCGATGGAGAAGTTCGCGACCTTGGACACCACCAGCGTGGGCACCTCGCCGGCCCGGAACGCGTCGAACAGCCGCTCCCGCTCGGCGTTGCGGGTGGATCCCTGGATGATCGGGACCTGCAGCTCCTCGCCGAGTTTCTCCAGCTGGTCGAGGTAGGCGCCGATCACCAACGTGGGTTCGCCCGGGTGGCGGTCGAGGATCGAGCGCACCACCGGCATCTTGGTGTGCGCGGTGGAGGCGATCTTGTACCGCTCTTCGGGTTCGGCGACCGCATAGCCGAGCCGCTCGGCGTCGGTGAGCGTCACCCGCACCTCGATGCACTCGGCCGGCGCGATCCAGCCCTGCGACTCGATGTCCTTCCACGGCGCGTCGTACCGCTTCGGCCCGATGAGCGAGAACACATCCCCCTCCCGGCCGTCCTCCCGGACCAGGGTTGCGGTCAGCCCCAGCCGGCGTCGGGACTGCAGGTCCGCCGTCATCCGGAACACCGGAGCAGGCAGCAGATGGACCTCGTCATAGATCACCAGGCCCCAGTCGCGGGAGTCGAACAGGTCCAGATGCCGGTAGACACCGCCGATCTTGCGCGTCATCACCTGGTACGTGGCAATGGTCACCGGCCGGATCTCCTTGCGTTCGCCGGAGTACTCGCCGATCTCCTCCACGGTCAGCGACGTCCGCGCCAGCAGTTCGCGGCGCCACTGCCGGCCGGCCACCGTGTTGGTCACCAGTATCAGCGTCGTCGCGCCGGCCCGCGCCATTGCAGCAGCTCCGACCAGCGTTTTTCCAGCGCCGCACGGCAACACGACCACTCCGGATCCGCCGGCCCAGAAACCCTCGACCGCCTCGGCCTGGTAGGACCGGAGATGCCAGTCCGTCAGGTCAAGCTCGATCGGGTGGGCCTCACCGTTGACGTACCCGGCCTCGTCCTCCGCGGGCCAGCCGACCTTCAGCAACGCCTGCTTGAGGTGCCCGCGCTGGGACGGATGCACGATCACCGTGTCGGGATCGATCCTGGCGCCGAGCATCGGCGCGATCTTCTTGTGCCGCAGGATTTCCTCGAGCACTGCGCGGTCGCGCGAGGCCATGATCAGCCCGTGCGCCGGGTGTGTCTGGAGCACCAGCCGACCGTAGCGGGCCATGGTGTCCACCACGTCGACCAGCAGCGCCTGGGGGACCGGGAAGCGGGACCAGCGGACCAGCGCGTCCACCACCTGCTCGGCGTCGTGCCCGGCGGCCCTGGCGTTCCACAGCGCGAGCGGGGTGATCCGGTAGGTATGAATGTGCTCCGGAGATCGCTCGAGCTCGGCGAACGGCGCGATGTTCGCACGCGCGGCGGGCGCGTCGGGATGCGCGATCTCCAGCAGCAGGGTCTTGTCGGATTGCACGATCAACGGGCCATCGGTCACGGGCGGTCCTTCGCATGTGCAGCTTGCCCGCGCTGTGCGCGCGGATGCCCCGCTGGTGTGCGGGGCAACCTATCCAGTGTCCCCCAATTCGCCGCGGGCCCGGGAGCAGCCGTCCTCCGCGCGTATCAACACCCTCGGCGCGGATCAACTACGTCCGCGCGGATGAAGCCGTTGACTCCTGCCCCAACCGTCCCATCGAGCCCACTTTGATCCGCGCACGGGAAGTTGATCCGCGCGAACCAGCGGAGTGACGGACCCACGGGACGGGCCTCAGCCGAACGTCGGTTCGTGACGGCCGAGCGGCCCGGCGTCCACGGCCCAAGCCGGCTCGATCCCTTCGATGCTGCCGGGCATCCGGACCCGGCGAGCGGGCCCCCAGGCGGTGTCGACCGTTTCGAACACTTCCGTCGGCCAGGCCCGTGCGCCGGGCGCGGGCTCATCAGGGGGCGCCGACCCGGGTGCGGGCTGATCAGCAGGCGCCGACCCGGGCGCGGGCTCATCAGGGGGCGCCGACCCGGGTGCGGGCTCATCAGGGGGCGCCGACCCGGGTGCGGGCTCATCAGCAGGCGCCGACCCGGGCGCGGGCAGGGAGATCAGCCGGTTGGCTGTCGCCACCAGCGAGGTGCGGATGTCCGCAGGGACTCCGGTGCGGACGAGCGTGCTCAGCGCCCGACACACCGCCGCGGCCAGCAGGTAGCCGGTGGCGTGGTCCAGCGCTTGCACCGGCAGCGGTGACGGGGCCGAATGATCATCGAGAAACGCGATGCCGCAACTCATCTGGACCAGACTGTCGAACCCGCGGCGACCCGCCCATGGCCCGTGCCAGCCGTAGGCGTCCAGCCTGGCCAGGATCAACCCCGGATTCAACTCGCGCAACCGGTCAGGGCCGAAACCCAGGCCCTGCAACGCGCCGTCCCGGAGTCCACCCACCACAACGTGGGCCTGCCCGACCAGTCCGGCGAATCGCGCCCGGTCCTCCGGTGCGCGCAGATCCATGGTGGAGCACAGCTTTCCGGCAGTGACCTCGGGAACGAGGGCAGGCACCTCGGTGAAGCCGGGCGGGTCGACGCGGAGCACCTGCGCGCCGTAGGCGGCGAGGAATCGGGTGCACACGGGCCCGGCGATGACTCTGGTCAGGTCCAGCACCCGGACGCCGTGCAGCGGGCGATCGGCCGGTGGCAGGGCAACAGCGGCGGGCGGCGCCGACTCGGACCACAACCGTTGCTGCGCCGCAGCCTGCCCCGCAGCTGTCGCCGACCAGTGCAGAGGGCTCCGCAGCGCGGCCGCGGCCCCGCCTTCGGCCACCACCGCAGACTCCAGGTCAATGGCCTGACGACCAACGACGGCCGCAGCCGCCTCGGCACGTTCCTGACACTCGGCGGGCAAACCCAGCGCCCGCAGCGTCGCCGCTCGATGGTAGGAGTAGTTGGTGTGCAAGCGGATCCACCCGTCCGCAGACCGGTAATCACCGGCGATCGGATCCCAGATCGGCGGGAGTTTCCAGCCGATCGGCTGGAACAACCGCTCGCCCGCGAAGGCGGCGCACGCCGCGGTCCGATCGACCCGGACGGGCCGTAGGGGCTCCCCGGTACGGGCGGCCAGCAGGTCTGCGGCGGCCAGTGTGGCCTGCGCGACCGCATTCGCGGCCAGCGAGGTGACGTCGGCCCGAGAGGCGAAAACCACTGTCGGACCGGTGATCTCGACACCGGAAAGGTAATCGGCAGTCGTCGGCACGTTATCGGGCGAGCTGGACGTGACGGGATGCGGCCGACCGGAGCAACCCGACGCTCCACACCACCAGCCCGATCCCGAGGAAAACGCCGATCATGATGGCCACCCAGGTCCAGAAGTTCGGCGCAGCCGGATCCAGGAACGGATAGAGCGGCTTGCCGGAGCCGTCCCGGACGTTGTTGTAGATCGTGAGGTAGCCGATCGGCAGGATGAGCCAGCTCAACGGCGTCCACCAGCGTTGCCGCAGCCGTCCTGGGCCGAAGACCAGCCAATCGATCACCGCCAGCGCGGGCACCACCGCGTGTTCGAGCAGGCTGGAGGTGGCCTCGAGGTCGCCGCTGAGCAGTACCTGGTAGATGACGGCGGTGGCGATCGCATACGTCGTCGACGCGCCCCGGCACCAGGCCAGCGCCCTGTCCCAGACCGCCGACACCATGGCGAACCCGAGTACCGAGGCGGTTGCGGTGAGCGCCACCGTCAGGGTGGTGACCTGCGAGAAGTAGCGCAGCTGGGTGCTCTCGCCGTGCAGGGCCGCGAACAGGCCCCACCAGGCGAGCCCGGCGATGACGGCCCGCCAGGCAACAACCGAGACAGGAATCCGCGAGCGGGCACCCGGTGGGTTTGTTGTCATTCGAGCTGTGTCCATCGAGCCCTCACCGTCGTTCGCGTCGGCCGAGCGGTGCCCTTCGCGGTGTCCGCAGTCATGATTCCCTCGGTCATTGTCCACCAGTCACGGTGCACCGGTCCCTGTGCACCGGTCCCTGTGCACCGCCGCCCGCCCGCCCGCGAGCCCGCCCGCCAGCCCGCCCGCCAGCCCGCCCGCCAGCCCGCACGCCGTGCGGCCTTCGATCGGGGAACCGTGTTGGCATCGAGGGCTCGCACACTCGCGCCGACCTCGGACTCGCCCAGCGTGGTGCCGACGAAGCTCATCTGATCGGCGGTGGCCTGCGCGTCACGGACATCGTTGGTCAGCTGCGGCGAGGCCGACTCCATCCGGCTCGGGGACACTTCGAGCTGATCCGCCGACACATCTGACTCTGGCGCATCTTCCGTTCGTGGTGCAGGTGGAGTACTCCGGTGCAGCCGAGGTCGTCACCGATCTGGACGGCTCGACCGAGGGCTGGGTGCCGACCATGGCGTCGCACCTGTCGACGATCAGCTTCGGGCGCTTCGACGTCGCGCGGTCGCACGCCGGCGGCATTCCCGCTTACGTCGCGGTCGATCCGACGCGGCTTGCTGTTGCGCCAATGCTCGCAGGGCTGCCGGAGATCTCGACTATTTTCTCGCAGATCGACGGCGCAGCCGGCCGACGCACCCCCGTGACAAGCTGAACAGATGACCCTGGCCGATCTTGTTCCCACCGTCGACGGTGAGGGCATCTGGGACGCCGCCCTCGGTGGGGCGAGCGAGCATGAATCCGACCCGGGTGCGTTGTTCGACACCTTCTCCCGCTGGGCTGCGGACCGCGGGCTGCCGCTGTACCCGCACCAGGAGGAGTCGCTGCTGGAGATCGTCTCCGACGCGAACGTGATCGTGGGAACCCCCACCGGATCCGGCAAGAGCCTGATCGGCACGGCGGCGTTGTTCACCGGGCTGGCCACCGGCCGGCGGTCGTACTACACGGCGCCGATCAAGGCGTTGGTGTCGGAGAAGTTCTTCGACCTGGTGGACATCTTCGGGGCCTCCGCTGTCGGCATGATCACCGGCGATTCCGCGGTCAACGCCGCGGCCCCGATCATTTGCTGCACCGCCGAAATCCTGGCCGGTATCGCGTTGCGGGAGGGCATCGACGCGGACGTGGGCATCGTGGTGATGGACGAGTTCCACTACTACGGCGATCCGCAGCGGGGATGGGCCTGGCAGGTGCCGCTGCTCGAGCTGAACCGGGCGCAGTTCGTGCTGATGTCCGCGACATTGGGTGACGTCCGGTTCTTCGCCGACGACCTGACCAAGCGCACCGGCCGCCCGACCGCGGTGATGACGGGTGTGCAACGCCCTGTCCCACTGCACTTCTCGTACACCCTGGTGCCGCTGACGGAGACCCTGCAGGACCTGCTGGCGACCAACCGCGCGCCGGTGTACATCGTGCATTTCACCCAGGCGGCCGCGTTGGAGCGCGCGCAGGCGCTGGCCAGCCTGACCGTGGCGACCCGCGCCGAACGCGACGGGATCGCCGACACCATCGGTGATTTCCGTTTCTCACCGGGTTTCGGTCGGACGCTGTCCCGGCTGGTGCGGCACGGCATCGGTGTGCACCACGCGGGGATGCTGCCGAAATACCGGCGGCTGGTCGAGAAGCTAGCCCAGTCGGGCCTTCTCAAGGTGATCTGCGGGACGGACACGCTCGGGGTCGGCATCAACGTGCCGATCCGCACCGTGCTGCTGACCGCGTTGAGCAAGTACGACGGCCGCCGGACGAGGCTGCTGTCCGCGCGGGAGTTCCATCAGGTGGCGGGCCGGGCGGGGCGCGCGGGTTTCGACGTCGCCGGTGACGTCGTGGTGCTCGCGCCCGAACATGTCATCGAGAACCAGCGTGCGGTGGCGAAGGCCGGGGACGACCCGGCGAAGAAACGAAAGGTGATCCGCCGCAAGCCACCCGAGGGGTTCGTCAACTGGACCGAGAGTACCTTCGACAAACTCGTCGCCGCCGAACCCGAACCACTGACGTCCCATTTCCGGATGTCCCACGCGATGGTGCTGGGGGTGATCTCGCGGCCCGGCGACGCTTTCGTCGCGATGCGCCGGTTGATCGAGGAGAGCCACGAACCGCGCAGCCGGCAGTTGCGGCACGCCCGCCGGGCGATCGCGATCACCCGCGCGTTGCTGGCCGCCGGGGTCATCGAGCGGCTCGACGAGCCCGACGAGACCGGCCGTCGTTACCGGCTGACCGCGGATCTGCAGCTGGATTTCGCGCTCGACCAGCCGCTGTCGCCGCTCGCGCTGGCCGCCCTGGAGATCCTGGATCGCGAGTCGGAAACGTATGCGCTGGATGTGGTTTCGCTGATCGAGTCGACCCTGGAGGGTCCTCGGCCGGTGCTGTCCGCGCAGCGCCACCAGGCGCGCGGCGAGGCGGTCGCCGCGATGAAGGCCGACGGCATCGAATACGAGGAGCGGATGGAACTGCTGGAGAACATCGACCATCCGAAGCCGCTCGCCGATCTGATCGAAGTCGCGTACGAGTCCTACCGCAAGGGACACCCGTGGATCGCCGAGTACACCCCCGAACCCAAATCGGTCGTCCGGGACATGTACGAGCGGGCGATGACGTTCTCCGAGTACGTGGCGTTCTACGGCCTGACCAGGTCGGAGGGCGTGGTGTTGCGGTATTTCGCGGACGCCTACCGGGCGATGCGCCGGACCGTCCCGCAGGACGCCCGCACGGAGGACCTGAATGATCTGATCTCCTGGCTGGGTGAACTCGTCCGCGGGGTGGATTCCAGCCTGCTGGACGAGTGGGAAGCGTTGGCCCATCCCGACGCCGACGAACTGATGATCACCGACGGGGTCGTGCGGCCGCCGACCGCCCGGGCCGGCGAGCGGGGGATCACCGCCAACGAGCGCGGCTTCACCGTCATGGTGCGCAACGCGCTGTTCCGACGCGTCGAACTGCTCGCCTATCGCCGGTACGCCGCGCTGGCCGACATGCACCTCGGAACGGGCTGGAACGAGCAGCGCTGGGCTGAGGCGATGCACGACTACTGGGATGAGTACGACGACCTGGGCATCGGGCCGACGGCGCGCGCGGCGGACCTCGCGGTGATCACCAGATCCGCCGACAGCTGGCACGTGCGACAGATTTTCGACGATCCCACGGGGGATCGCGATTGGGGGATCAGTGCCGACGTTGACCTGGCCGGCTCGGACGAGGCCGGCGAACCGGTGATCGCCATCGTCGATGTCGGGCCGCTGTCGGGCGGCTGACCGGGGGCTGCCCGCGGGCTGACGGGTTGGCGTTACCGTACGACGAGGGCGATGGCAGGCTGTGACCATGACCGAGACCGAACCCCCGCCCCACTGGCGGGCACTCGAAATCGGTCCCGGCGGCCTGCCCGCCGACCAGGTCCGGCCGATCGACCGCGCGACCGCGCCAGGTTCGCCGATGGTCCCCACGGCGCAACCGGGCCCGCACCCGCAGCCACCTCCGGCGGTGCCACCGCAGCCCCAGCCACCTCCCGCGGTCCCGGCGTGGCCCCGGCCGTCTCCGGTAGATCGTCGTCCGCGGCGTGACGCATCGCGAGCCTTTCCGGACCTACCGGGATCCGGATGGCCGACCGGCGAGCAGCATCCGTTCGACGGGTGGTCCTCACCCCCGTCGGCAGCGGGGTGGGCCACCGACCCGCGCACGGTGCGCCCGCGAGCGGCGCTGGGGTCCTTCGATGACGAACCACGCAGACCCTCCCGCCGGGCCGGTCTGGGATGGCTGTTGATTGCGGTCGCCATCGCGGTGGTGGTCGGCCTCGCGCTGTGGTCCAACTCGGTGCGACCGTTCGGCGGATCAGGTGCGCTCGACGCGGGGGACTGCCTGACGTCCGGCGGTGGGCTGTCGGTCATCCCGGTGGACTGCGCCTCCCCGGATGTCGAATTCCAGGTGGTCGCCCGTTACGAGGACTCGACCAATTCCTCGAGATGCGCCGCCGTGTCTTCGGACGTCGTGCTCGTCACCCGGGACTCCGCGGTGCTGTGCCTGAACTACGTCGCAGACGTCGGTGACTGTCTGTACGCCGGATCGTCGGGCAATCAGGTCGGCAAGGCTGCCTGCGGGACCCCAGCGGGGGGATCGGCGTCCGGTCTGTATCGCGTGCTGGCCGTGCTGCGCGACACCGTCGACGACCGGGATTGCCCCGACGGGACCGTGCATACGCTGGTGCACCGGACGTCGGTGGAGGTGCTCTGCCTGGGCAGGCCGTGAACCAGCTCGATGCGGTCCGCGCTGCCGCGCTGGATGCTTCGGGTGGTCGCCCGCCTGCGCACCTCGTCTGCGCACCCCGTCGCGCTTGCACCGCCGACTCCCGTCTGCTTGCACCGCCGACTCCCGTCTGCTTGCACCGCCGACTCCCGCCGCGGCTGTCGACCCTCGTCGCCACCCCCAATCGCGTCGCCCGATTGGCGCAGGAACAGGTGAAGTGAGCCGTTGTTGCGCCACTCGGCGCGCCCCCTCCCGTCTGGCGGGCTCCAAAGGCTCGGCGCTCCAAAGGCTCGGCGCTCTGCATTCTTGGCGGGCCGGCAGGCGAGCGCGCCGCGCTGGGGAAGCTGGACTGTCACATGAGCGGGTCAAGTGAGCCGCTGGTGTGCCGTGTGGCGAAACGAATCACCCCGGCCGTCGCGACTTCGGCAACCGACCAACCACATCGGCGTAGGAGGAGTCGATCGCCTCGCGGAGCTCGTCGTCAGGAATGGCCGACCCGACGACAAACGTGTTCCACCCGTAACGGCCGATGTAGGCCATCACCGTGACATCGTCCGGATACTGGTCCCGCCACTCGCGCGCATCCTCAGCGGAACGCCCGCACTTGAGCCCGATGGTGGTGCGGTCCGCCGACCCGAAGAACGCGAAGATCTTGTCGCCGACCTTGGCGACATGATCGCCCTCCCACGGCTCGTCCTGCCAGGCGCCTGGTTTGGCGAGGCAGTAAGCCGTCAGCTCGTCATAGGACATCCGCACGCCCTCCTTCCGTCGGCCCCGAATTCATGTGTTCCCGTTCCAGCCGATTCTCACCCGGCCGGGACGGGTCCCACGCAGCCCGGCCCGGGTCCTCAATCAGTCGTCGACGGCAGTCCCAGGCGCATCGGTGCCGTCGTCATCGAGCGGGCGGACCCTCGAGATCCGGTGCAGCGCAAAGGTTCGCATCGCCCCGCGGAGACGGTCGTAGGCGATGACGGCCCCTCCGGAGAGCGCCACCGGCTCGATGATCCGATGCGAGGTGCCGCCCTCGGCGTCGACGTACCCGATCCATACCGAACCCCGGTGGTCGGCGGCTTCGCGCAGCAGCGCCAAGGAGTGCCCGGGCGGACTGGCCGCGCCCTGACCGCGGCCCGGTCCGGTCGCCGCGCCGGCCCGGTCCGCGCTGCGCATCCGCGCCACCAAATTGTCCAGCTGATCGTCGCTCGGCGGAGCCGGTTCCCGCCAGAGCTGATGGATCGGCGGGGAGGCCTTGATACGGTGCGGGCGACGACGCAGGTCGAGCACACCACCGGTCGCATCCTCGGCCGCCGGCACCATCCCCGCCGACCGCAGCTGGGTCATCAGATCGTCCAGTGAGGCAGCGGTGACGGCCACCGTCGGGGCCAACCGCCGCAGTGTGATCGCCACGGTGGAGGCCTCGGCCACCGCCTGGTCGATCAGCGCCGGGTCGTCGCTGCGCAGATACGTGCCCGCTCGGCCGACCCGAAGCACTCCGTACCGCCGGCCGATGTCGTCGATCAGGTACGTCAGCGCCTGGGGAACCCCGGTCGCCGAGTGCCGGCCGAACAGGTCGTGCAGTTCCGCGGTTGACGCTCCGGCGTCCAGTGCGCGCCGGATGGTCTGCGGGGTCACCCGGTAGACGGTGGCGCTGCCGGCGGATTCCACGTCGGCGACCTGGCCGAGGCGCGCCGCCAGGTCCGGTTCCAGCCGACCGGGCGCGACCATCGTGAGGTCCGCCTGGATCAGCACAGTGTCCACGGGCGGCGGCAGCGCCGCCGCAAGAGCATCGGCCGCGCCTGTGACGTCACCGCGGAGCACGGCGCGGCCCGCGGTGGTCAGCGCATCGAAGGCCACCACTCCGAGCGTCGTTGCCTCCGAGACCGTGGAGGCCAGCACCGCGTCCCGCCGTTCGGGTGGACGCAGAGGTGACCGCCACGCGAGCCGAGCGGACAGCGCCGACCGGTCCAGCCCGCAACCCCGTGGCAGGTCGGCGAGAGCGCTCAGCACGAAGCGCCGGTCCGCCGGCCCGCGGATCCAGGACAGCTCGACCGACAGCGCGTTCTGCACCTTGTCGGCGGCGTCGCGGGTGCCCACCCGTGACGGGTTGCGGCGCAGGTCGAGCCAGGTCTGCGCGATCTGCGCCCACGCCCGCTCGTGCGGCAGGGCCAGGAACTCGTCGGCGGCCGCGGTGGGCGTCCATGCGTCGGCCGAACGCCCACGAGCGTCAGACGTGGCGATCATCGACGCCGCCGCGAGCAGTTCGACGTCCAGGGCTGCGATGACCTCGTCGTAGCCCATCGCCTTGGCCAGTCGGCGCAGCTCCCGGATGCCCAACCCGCCGGATTTCAACGCGGGCGGGGGGCTGTCGCCGATGAGCTCGAGCAAACGGCTGAGCCGGGCCACCGTGGCCAGCGCCTGACCTCCGCCGGTGCCGTCGACGGTGCTCGCCCCGTGATCACGCTCGTCCCCGGATGGTTCACGGACCTGGATTTCGCCCAACGGCCGATCGCCGCGCAGTGCGATGCCCACCTCCCGCGGCAGCTCCACCGTGGCGGGGTCCACCCGGCGCAGGAGTTCAGCCTCGACCAGCCCCGACACGGCATCGGCGATCCGCGAGCGGTGATCGGCGCTTCCCCGTGGTGTTCCGTGCGCGAGCCGATCCAGGATCGTCCGCTGATCTTCGTCCAGCTCCGCGACCCCGGATCTGGCCTCGTCGACGGTCAACCGGCCGGGTGAGCCGAGACCGGCCGGGTAGGGACCGAGCGCCGCCGACACCGCAGAGGGCATGTGCACGACGTCGGTGCCGCGCACCAGGGCGAGGAGTTCGAGATCGCCCAGCGCGGTGGCCAGCGCCAGATCGGGCACGTCCGAGCCGAGCAGATCGGCGATGTCGTCGCGGGCGACGGCGTGCTTCCCGGCGCCGAGCACGGTCAGCGCCTGCAGGACCTGGATGTGGAAAAGGGTGAGCGATTCCATCGCGCGCCACACCGACGGTCCGGTGTTCAGCCGCCCCGCCAGCACCGTGAGGTCCGTGGGCGCGGGCACGGTGAGGTCCGGGCGCGCGCGCAGCAGTCCGACCAGCTCACGGTCGTCCCGCGACCGCAGCCAGTCCAGAGTCGTCGGCACCAGAACCACCGTAGTGACGGGCGCGGCCCAGCGAGGGGTCGGTGCCGTCGGCCGCCGGAGTGGGTCCGTGCTGATGCCCCGTTCGCCCGGCCGCTGACGGAGGTCCGTCCACGCGCGATGACGCTCCGGTACGTCCCGTGCCTTCTTCGGGCGTCGTCGGGTGACGCCGGGCGGCGCAGGCCCGCGACTCGTGGGGCTGTTGAGCGGATCCGCGAGGGTGCGAGAGACAATAGCCAGGAGGGTGGGCCGACCATCCTTGTGCTCCTGTGGTGTAGATCGGGGCAGGCAGGGCGGGCGATGGTGGTCGTCGTCTGAGATGCGAGGAGGATCCGTGGCCGACGAGCGCAGTAAGGGTGTCGACCCGACCTGGCCGGAACTACCCGACGGTGAGCATCCCGTCACCGAACTCAGCACGCACGTGCAGGGCGCGTTGTCACCGTTCGGTGAGGTCGAGTTCCCGCTGCCACGGGTTCCGTACGTTCACCCGCACACGGTCATCAACCGCTGACCCACGCTTTTCCCTCCCGCATTCGCCGCGTTGCTGCTGGCGGCCGGCCCCCGGTCGCCGGTTCTGCATACCCGAAAGCCTTGGTGGACAACGGGTCCGGGCCGTGGCTGATCAGCGTGCTGCTGGGCCAGGAGATGGGCAGGCGTGTCCGCCGCCGCGACCGGGGATCGCGGGGCGCGCAACTATCTGGCGGCTCGGAGCGTGCGGCTTGTCGAATGCGCCGACATCGGCAGTGGGATCGACGTCGACCATCCTGGGCGAGCATGCCTGACTGCAGAGCGTCCCTGACTGCAGAGCGTCCCTGACTGCAGAGCGTCCCTGACTGCAGAGCGTGTACGGCAGAGCGTGTACGGCAGAGCGTGTACGGCAGAGCGTGTACGGCAGAGCGTGT
>JADGOY010000004.1 GCA_017882715.1 Nakamurella sp.
GCGGGGTCGTCAACATGTCTGCCGTCTCGACCCGGCCCCGCTGGCGTCCGCGTTCGCCTGGCTCCGCTTCTACGAGCGCTTCTGGAGCGACCGACTCGACGCCCGAGAGCCCCTGTTCACCGTCGACGCCAACTCGGTCGACGCCAACTCGGTCGACGCCCGCTCGGTCCACTCCCACTCGGTCCACTCTCGTCCACGAGAGACTGGATGAACTCGCTGCGGCGATGCCAACCGTGGCCGAGAACATCGGCCCAAGCTGGGACGACGTGCTCGGGAAGCTGGCCGCCAGCGTCGCGGCGGTCAACCGATGATGCCGCGCCCAAGCCTCACCGCCCAAGCCTCACCGCCCAGGCCTCACCGCCCAGGCCTCACCGCCCAGGCCGGCGCAATCGTCATCGGCCCCGGTAGCCATCATCGAAGTCATGCGCATCAGCTGGGACCGTCCGGAAGACGCGGCCTATCCCGCAGCGCTGCCGTGAAGGGCTCTGTGGTGCGTTCCGTGGACACGTCCATGGCCGCGTCGCCCCTCAGTCAAGATGGTGCGACTGAGCGCCTTTGCGTCCGCAACAGACGAAGGTACCCTTCCGGGCGGCGTAAGGAAGACCTGTCGGGCGACATGATTGACGGCTTCCGCGACTGACAATCGCCGGTTGCGCCCTCCTTACTGGGTGACTGCCCGGTTCCGGTCGTTGCCGGCGCCGGTGTCACCTTCGAGTTCGGCGGCCTTGGATCCATAGAGGTATTCGGGGTGTGACACCCACGAGATTGTGCGCTCATGACGGAATACCAAGATTTCGGTCTTCTTCGCCTGTCCACTGATCCGGGCGCATGAGCTCAGCGATCTGCGGCCCACGCCCGATCCGCGGCGATGCGGGCGTGCAACGCGGCGAGTTGCTCGGCAACCCGGACCGGGGCGGTGCCACCGATCCCGTCGCGGGACGCCATCGAGCCGGCCACCGTGAGCACGGAGCGAACCTCGGGCGTCAATCCGGGATTCACCGTGTGCAGTTCGGCGTCGGTCAGCTGCTCGAGCTCACGGCCGGTGGATTCGGCCAGCGCGACGCACTGTCCGGCTGCCTCGTGTGCCACCCGGAACGGAACACCTTGTCGCACCAGCCATTCGGCGATGTCGGTGGCCAGCGAGAATCCCGCCGGCGCCATCGCCGCCATTCTGTCCACATCGAAGGCCAGCGTGGCGGTCATCCCGGTGACCGCCGGCAGCAGGATCTCCAGTTGGTTGACCGAGTCGATCAGCGGCTCCTTGTCCTCTTGCAGGTCGCGGTTGTAGGCCAGCGGCAGGCCCTTCAACGTCGCGAGCAGTCCGGTCAGGTTGCCGATCAGCCGGCCTGCCTTACCGCGCGCGAGTTCGGCGATGTCCGGGTTCTTCTTCTGCGGCATGATCGACGACCCGGTTGCGTAGGAGTCGTGCAGCCGGGCGTAGGAGAACTCGGCGGTGGTGAAGATGACCACCTCCTCCGCCCACCGGGACAGGTCCACTGCCAGCATGGCGAACACGAAGGCAAGCTCGGCGGCGAAGTCCCGGGAAGCGGTGCCGTCGATCGAATTGGCTACCGCCCCGGACATTCCGAGTTCACTCGCCACCCATTCCGGGTCGAGGCCGAGCGAGGACCCGGCGAGCGCGCCGGATCCATAGGGCGACACGGCGGCCCGGCGGTCCCAGTCCCGGATCCGATCCACATCGCGGGCCAGCGCCTGCGCGTGAGCGGCCAGGTGATGGGCCAGCAGCACCGGCTGGGCATGCTGGAAATGCGTCCGGCCCGGCATCGCCGCCGCCGGGTGGCCGTCGGCCTGGGCGAGCAGCGCCTCCTGCAGGTCCATGACCATACCGGCGATCGTCCGTGCGTGGTCCCGCAGGTACAGCCGGTACAGGGTGGCCACCTGGTCGTTGCGGGACCGGCCGGCCCGCAGCTTCCCGCCGATCACGAAGCCGGCCCGGTCGAGCAGCCCGCGTTCCAGCGCGGTGTGCACGTCCTCGTCGTCCGCGTGCGGACGAAACTCGCCCGCCGCCACATCGGCGGCGAGAGTGTCCAGGGCGGCGAGCATCTCGGCCAGCTCGGCGTCGGTGAGCAGGCCGGCCCGGTGCAATACCCTGGCGTGCGCCCGGGAGCCGGCGATGTCGTAGGGCGCGAGCACCCAGTCGAACTGGGTCGACACGCTCAACGCGGTCAGCTCGGGAGACGGCCCGCCGGCGAACCGGCCGCCCCACAGCTTCACCGGGCGATCGGGGTGCGGTTCGCCGGACGGCGACCCGGGATCCGTGGACTCCGGCCCGCCGGACGGATCGGCCACCGGGGACGTCACAGGGATGCCGCGACCCGCAGATCGCGGGCAGTGGTCATCTTGGTGTTCAGCCCCCACAACTGTACGAAGCCCCTGGCCAGCGACTGGTCGAAGGTGTCCTGTGCGTCGTAGGTGGCCAGGTTGAAGTCATAGAGCGATTCTTCGGAGCGCCTGCCGGTGACGACCGCGGTGCCGTGCGCCAGCGTCATCCGGATCTCGCCCGAGACGTGTTGCTGGGTATCGCGAATGAACGCGTCGAGGGAACGCTTGAGCGGCGAGAACCACAGCCCGTCGTAGACGAGCTCGGTCCACCGCTGACCGACGGTCTGCTTGAACCGGGCCTGCTCGCGTTCGATGGTGACGTTCTCCAGCTCCCGATGTGCGACCAGTAACGCCAGAGCGCCTGGGGCCTCGTAGATCTCGCGGGACTTGATGCCGACCACCCGGTCTTCGACCATGTCGATACGCCCGATGCCCTGCGCTCCCGCCCGCCGGTTCATCTCCACGATGGCCTGCAACATCGTCACCGGACGCCCATCAATGGCCACCGGTGCGCCCTCGTGGAAGGTGATCAACACCTCGTCGGGTTCCCTTGGGGTGGCGGGGTTCTCGGTGTACTCGTAGAGATCCTCTACGGGGGAGTTCCAGATGTCCTCCAGGAAGCCGGTTTCCACCGCACGTCCCCAGACGTTCTGGTCGATGGAATACGGATTGACCCGGCTGGTGTGGATCGGCAGGTCCTTCTCCTCGGCGAAGATGATCGCCTTGTCCCGGCTCATCCCGGAATCCCTCACCGGGGCAATCACTTTCAGGTCCGGAGCCAGGGCGCCGATCGACACCTCGAACCGCACCTGGTCGTTGCCCTTGCCGGTGCAGCCATGGGCGACGGTGTGCGCGCCGAAATCCTTCGCCGCCTGCACCAGGTACTTGACGATGACCGGCCGGGACAGTGCGGACACCAGCGGGTAACGCTCCATGTACATCGCGTTGGCCTGCAGGGCGGGCAGGCAGTATTCGTCGGCGAACTCGTCGCGCATGTCCGCGACCACGGCCTCCACGGCACCACAGGCGAGCGCGCGTTGCCGGATGGTCTCCATGTCCTCGCCGCCCTGGCCGACGTCACCGGCGACCGCGATCACCTCGGCGCCGGTGGCGTGAGAGATCCAGCCGATGGCCACCGAGGTGTCCAGTCCGCCCGAGTAGGCAAGGACGATGCGCTCTGTCATCTGGTGATGCTCACTTCCTCGTCGGGTACTGCTTGGTCGGTCTTTGCGAAATGATCGTCGTTCTGGGACCGGGGACGACCCGTCGGCCCTGACGGTCCCGGATCGGTGATCATCGTTTCAGCTGGCGTCGCCGGCCGCGTATCCGGCCAGCCGTTGGCCCAGCTGAGCGCCGGTGAGGCCGTCGCGGGCGACCACCAGAATGGTGTCGTCACCGGCGATGGTCCCGACGACCTCCGGCAGGCCGGCCCGGTCGATCGCGGAGGCCAGGAACTGCGCCGCCCCGGGCGGGGTCCGCAGCACTGCCAGATTTCCGGACCCGTCGAACGACACCAGCAACTCGGCCAGCAGCCGGGCCAGCTTCGACGTCCCGCCGGTCATTGGCCGGGGCCCGCCGTCCTCGGGAATCCGGTAGATCGGCGCTCCACCGCCGACGCCGCGGAGCTTGAGCGCGCCCAGCTCCTCCAGGTCCCGGGACAGGGTGGCCTGGGTGACCTCGATTCCTCCGGTCGCCAGCAACTCGGCCAGCTCGGTCTGCGAGCGGACGACGTGGTCGCGGACAAGCTCGGTGATCCGGCCGTGCCTCGCCGCCTTGGTCGCCGGTGCGGAGCTCGTGGTCATCGGTCCTGGGCGGTCGACGATTCCCCCGGCGGCTCCCCGACCGGCTCCTCCAGCAGGAACCCGAGCAGCGCCTTCTGCGCGTGCAACCTGTTCTCGGCCTCGTCCCAGACCGCCGATGCCGGACCGTCGATCACCTCGTCGGTGATCTCCCAGCCGCGGTGGGCGGGCAGGCAGTGCAGCACGATGGCACCATCGGCGGCCCGGCCGAGCAGCTCGGCGTTCACCTGGTACGGCCGGAACGGGCCGACCCGATCCAGCCCGTCGTTCTCCTGCCCCATCGACACCCAGGTGTCGGTGACGACGACGTCCGCGCCGTCGACCGCGGCCTGCGGGTCGGCGATCAGCTCGATGAACCCGCCGGTCTCCGCCGCCCGCCGCTTGGCGTCCAGCAGGATGTCGCCGTACGGATCGAAGCCGGCCGGCGCCGAGATACGCACCGTCAGACCGGCATTCGCGCCGCCGACCATCAGCGAGTGGGCCATGTTGTTCGCGCCGTCACCGAGGAAGGTCAGCGTCAGCCCGGCCAGCCGTCCCTTGCGCTCCCGAATGGTCTGCAGGTCCGAGAGCACCTGGCAGGGGTGGAACTCATCGGTGAGCGCGTTGATCACCGGCACGGTGGACACCCCGGCCAGCGCATTGATCCGGCGCTGCGCAAAGGTTCTGATCGCCACCGCGTCGACGTACCGGGAGAGCACCCGGGAGGTGTCCTCGATCGTCTCCTCGCGGCCGAGCTGGGAGGTGCGGGCATCGACGATGACCGGTTGACCGCCGAGCTGGCGGATGCCGACCTCGAACGAGAGCCGGGTCCGGGTGGAGTTCTTCTCGAACACCACCGCCACGGCCTTGCCGGCCAGCGGGATGAAACCGTTGCGGTCCGCCTTGTAGGCATCGGCTCGGTCCAGCACCGCGACGAGTTCGTTGGGCGTGAGGTCGTCGTCACGCAGGAAATGCCGCACGGGCTGGGCGGTCACGGGTCAGCCTTTCTCGGGATGCTTGGCGTCGTTGACGGCGGTCGCGGCGGTGTCCAGGATCGCCGGCAGCGCGGTGACGAACGCGTCGGCCTGGTCCTGCGTCAGAATCAGCGGCGGAGCCAGTCGCAGTACATCGGGCGCCGGGGCATTGATGATGTATCCGGCGTTCCTGGCGGCCAGAGCCGTTGCGGAGCCGATGTTCTCGGTGAGCACGATGCCGAGCAGCAGACCCGCGCCGCGGACGTGGCCGATCAGCGGGTGCCCGAGATCCTCGACACCGGTGGCGATGTGCTTACCGAGCGCTCCGACATGATCGAGCAGGCCGTCACTGTCGATGGTTCGCAGGACCGCGAGAGCGGCAGCGGCGCACACCGGGTTGCCGGCAAAGGTAGAGCCGTGCTGACCGGGTTGCAGCAGGTGCGCCGCACCCCCGATGCCGATGGCCGCACCGATCGGCATGCCGCCGCCAAGTCCCTTGGCCAGGGTGATCACGTCCGGAACGATGCCGGTCGTCTGGTGCGCCAGCCAGCTGCCGGTGCGCCCGATGCCGGTCTGCACTTCGTCGATGATCAACAGGGTGCCGTGTTCTGCGGTGATCCGGCGGGCGGCGGCCAGGTACCCGTCGGGCGCCGGGACGACCCCGGCCTCCCCCATGATCGGTTCCAGGAACACCGCGGCGACGGTGTCGTCGACGGCCTGCTCGAGCGCCGAGATATCGCCGTAGGGAACGAATTCCACTCCGGGTGGCATCGGCTCGAAGGGTGCCCGTTTGGCCGGCTGGCCGGTCACCGCCAGGGCTCCCATGGTGCGGCCGTGGAACGCGCCCTCGGCCGCGATGATCCGCGGCCGGCCGGTGCGGCGGGCCATCTTGAATGCGGCCTCGTTGGCCTCGGTGCCGGAGTTGCCGAAGATGACCCGGCCGTTGTCGCGGACGCCGCTGATGTCCAGCAGCCGTTCGGCCAGCTCGATCACGGTGGGATGGGTGAAGAAGTTGGACACGTGGCCGAGGGTGGCGATCTGCTCGGAGACCGCCCGCACCACGGCCGGATGGGCGTGACCGAGCGAATTGACCGCGATCCCGCCCAGCAGGTCGAGGTAGTCGCGGCCGTCGACGTCGGTGACCACGGCGCCTGATCCGCTGACGAGTTCGACCGGCGGGATCCCGAAGTTGTCCATCAAGGCGTGCGACCAGCGCTCGGCTGCTTGTTCGTTGCCCGAGAGACGTTGCGGCGCAGGGCTGGTCGGGCTGACGGCAGGAGCTGTCAAGACGGATCCTCCAGGTGCGGGAGGACCATCGTGCCGACGCCCTCCGTGGTGACGATTTCCAGCAGCACCGCATGCGGCACCCGCCCGTCGATGACGTGGGCGGCCGCCACTCCCCCGCGGACGGCCCGCAGGGCGCCCTCCATCTTGGGGACCATTCCCGATTCCAGTGTGGGCAGCAGGGATTCCAGCGCTTCGGCGGAGATCTTGGACAGCAGCGAGCCGCGGTCCGGCCAGTTGGCGTAGACGCCTTCCACGTCGGTGAGCATGACCAGCTTCGCCGCGCCCAGGGCGATGGCCAGCGCCGCCGCAGCGGTATCAGCGTTGACGTTGTGCACCACGCCGTCGACGTCCGGCGCGACGGTGGACACCACCGGGATCCGGCCGGCGTCGATGAGATCGAGCACGGCGCGCGGGTTCACGTCGACGACGTCGCCGACCAGCCCGATGTCGGTGGCGACTCCGTCGACCAGTACGTCGCGGCGGGCGGCAGTGAGCAGTTTCGCGTCCTCACCGGACATGCCGACCGCCAGCGGGCCGTAGGAGTTGATCAACCCGACGAGTTCCCGGCCGACCTGTCCGACCAGCACCATCCGGACGATGTCCAGCGTGTCCGGTGTGGTCACGCGGAAACCACCCTTGAACTCCCCTTGCAGGCCAAGTCTTTTCAGCATGGTGCTGATCTGCGGTCCGCCGCCGTGCACCACCACCGGGCGGAGCCCCACGGTGCGCAGGAACACCATGTCCGCGGCGAAGGCGGCCTTGAGCGTCTCGTCGGTCATCGCGTTGCCGCCGTACTTGACCACCACGATGGCGCCGGCGAAACGGCGCAGCCAGGGCAGCGCATCGGCGAGCACCTCGGCGCGCTGCTGGGCGCCCTCGAGCTCGGCCGGCCGGCGGGCTTCGATGTCACTGAGATTCGTGGTGCTCATGTCGAGTACGCGGAGTTCTCGTGCACGTAGGCGTGGGAGAGGTCGTTGGTCAGGATCGTCGCAGTCTCCGTGCCGGCGTGCAGGTCGATGACAACCTTCACCGATCGTCCGGTGAGGTCCACGGCGTCCCGGTCCTCGCCGGTGGCGCCGGCCCGGCAGATCCAGACCCCGTTGATGGCAACGTCGATCGCATCCGCGTCGAATGCGACATGAGGCCCGACGGTTCCAACGGCGGCCAGGATCCGGCCCCAATTGGCGTCCTGCCCGAAGAACGCGGTCTTGACCAGGTTGTTGCGCGCCACCGAGCGGCCGACCTCGACGGCGTCGTCCTCGCTCGCGGCGTGCACCACCTCGATCGCGATCTCCTTGGTGGCACCCTCGGCGTCGGCCAACAGCTGCATGGCGAGCTGGGTGCAGGCCCGGGTGACAGCGGCGCCGAGCAACTCGGCGCCGGGTTCGACCCCGGACGCGCCGGATGCCAGCAGCAGCACGGTGTCGTTGGTGGACATCGCGCCGTCGGAATCCAGCCTGTCGAACGACACCCGGGTGGCCGCGCGCAGCGCGGTGTCGAGGCCGGCGGAATCGGCAATGGCGTCGGTGGTCAGCACCACCAGCATGGTGGCCAGCCCCGGGGCGAGCATCCCGGCGCCCTTCGCCATGCCACCGACGGTGAACCCGGAGATGCTCACTTGAACGGTCTTCGGCACGCTGTCGGTGGTCATGATCGCGGTGGCCGCCGCCAACCCGCCGGCAGGTGACGCCGCGCCGGTTGCCGAGGCGATGCCGGGGAGCAGTTTGTCCATCGGCAGCCGCAGCCCGATCAATCCGGTGGACGCGACCGCCACCCGACCGGCCGGCACGCCGAGCAGCGCGCCGAGATGCTCTGCGGTGGCGACGGTGTCGACATGTCCGTCGGGTCCGGTGCAGGCGTTCGCGCCGCCGGAGTTGAGCACGACCGCGGTCAGTTCGGCGCCCGGCCCGGTCAGCTGGCTCTCGCACCAGCGCACCGGCGCGGCCTTGACCCGGTTGGAGGTGAACACGCCGGCTGCGGCGAAGCCGGGTCCGTCGTTGATCACCACCGCGACATCGGGGGTGCCGGATTCCTTGAGCCCGGCGGTGACGCCGGCGGCCCGGAAGCCCTGCGGCGCAGTCACTCCCACTCTGTGGATCGCCGACGTCTGTTCGGTCACGGCGCCACCCCCACGGTGGGCAGGCCGGTCGTCTCCGGCAGCCCGAGCGCCAGGTTCAGGCATTGCACCGCACCGCCGGCGGTGCCCTTGGTCAGGTTGTCGATCGCGGCGACGATCACCACCCGTCCGGCTGCCTCGTCCACCGCGACCTGCAGCAGGACCGTGTTCGCACCGAGAGTGGACGCGGTGGTCGGCCACCGGCCTTCCGGTAGCACATGCACGAAAGGCTCTTTGGCGTAGGCCTTTTCGTAGGCGGCCCGGATGTCCTCGCCGCTGACCCCGGGCTTCGCGGGGGCACTGACGGTGGCCAGGATGCCGCGCGACATCGGTACCAGAACCGGCGTGAACGACACCGTCACGGACGTTCCCGCTGCGGCCGAGAGGTTCTGCACCATCTCGGGCGTGTGCCGGTGGACGCCGCCGACGCCGTAGGCAGACGCGGCGCCCATCACCTCCGAACCCAGCAGGTCCACCTTCGGCGACTTGCCGGCACCGGACGTGCCGGATGCCGCCACCACGACGACATCGGGGTGCACCAGCCCGGCCGCCAGCGCGGGCGCGATGGCCAGCGACGCCGCCGTCGGGTAGCAGCCGGGCACTGCGACCCTATTGGTGCCCCGCAGCGGTTCCCGTCCACCTGGCAGCTCGGGTAGCCCGTAGGGCCAGGATCCGGGGTGTTCGCCACCGTAGAAGCGTGCCCAGGCTGCGGGATCGGTCAGCCGATGATCGGCTCCGCAGTCGATGACGACGGTGTCCGGGCCCAGCTTCGCGGCGATCGCGTGCGACTGTCCGTGCGGCAGGGCGAGAAAGGCGGCGTCGTGATCGGCCAGGATCTCGGCGGAGGTGGGTTCGAGGATCCGGTCGGCCAACGGGAGCAGGTGCGGCTGATGCACGCCGAGCGGCTCGCCTGCACTGCTGTAGGCGGTGAGCGCGCCGATGCTCACCTCGGGGTGCGATAGCAGCAGGCGCAGCAGCTCGCCGCCCGCGTAGCCGCTGGCCCCGGCCACCGCGATTCGGTATGTCATCCCCTGCCCCCTTCGTCATCGTTGCCGATCAGGTGAGTATACAGGCCTCCGCATGATCATTCATCAGTCGCGGACGAGTGCCGTGTCCCGATGAATCGCTCGGCATCCGACGTGGCGGCGAGATCGGCCAGCTCCGGATCCCCGAAGACACCTTCCGGGTCACGAAATCGACCCTGTTTCGGGCGTGCACCTGGCTCCACCCGGAGCGGCACCGACCACCGGCGACGGGATGACCCCGGATGATCTGCCCGAGGCCGCCGTCGCCCGGCTGTTCGAGCACGTCGGACCGGGGGGCGGGGTCGGGGCCGGGTCAAGCGACTGTTCGATCCGGACAACATCGTCCGGTCGATGCACGTCACCTGGGACGACACGTCACTGAATGATCGCTGACCCCAGCTCGCCGGGGGTTTGTCGCCGCGCAGTCCCGGGCTGCCGTCGCGCGGGTGGGCCGAAGGGCCCTGGCGTCGTGGTCGTGATGCGGTCACTGTGAGATGACACAGGGGGGCGTCGGCGTGGCGATCGGAGTTCGACGAATGTCTTCAACGGCGCCGACAACAGCCAGGGTGCGGGCTGGGGCCGGCGGCCCACGCGGTGATCCGGCGGCCGGCATCATCGTCCTGGTCGCGGGTCTGCTGTGCGTCGCCGCAGGCGTGGTGGTGATCGCGGGGTGGTTCTGCCGGTCCACCGACCTGCTCCGCTGGCCGGGGTCGGACAACCCCATGGTCTTGTCCGCAGCGTTGGCGCTCGCGGTGACCGGGGCGGCGCTGGCCACGCTGTCCCGTGGCTGGCACCAGCTGATCCTGCCGGCTGCCGCCCTGGATGTCGCGCTGAGCACGCTGGTGCTGGTGGGACGCACGACAGGTCGGGCACTGGGTCTGGATGACCTGTTCGTCACTGCCTACCTGAGCGGCCCGCCCGACAGCGGCGGTCGAATGTCGATGAACACGGCGGTGTGCTTCGTCCTCGTCGCCGCGGGCCTGCTGGCATTCGCGCCGTGGTGGCCGTGGCCGGCCTCGCGCGCGGCGGTGTCGGCTGGGGCCGGATCGCTGATCGCTGCGATTGCCATGCTGTCGCTTTTGGGACACGCCGCCGGGTTGTCCGCAGCTTACGGATGGGGCGACGAGGTATCGATGGCGGTGCTCACCGGCGCTGCCATGCTGGTGATTGCGGTGGGGCTGCTGGTCCTGACCTGGCTACGGTCCGACCGGGCTGGTCAGTGGCTCGCGATGCCCGCGGCCGCGCTGATGCTCGGTGCCGCGGTGCTGGTCTGGCTCGCCTTCACCGGCACCCAGGACCCGAGTGGACTCATGAACGGGCCGAGCACGATCCGTGCGGTGACCATCCTGGGGCTGGTCACTGCCGCCCTGGTGGCCTTCGCCGTCTGGATGGCTCTTCGGGCCGAGCACGCTCGGATGCTCGCCGCGGCCGGTGAGTCCCGCCTCTTCCAATTCCTGGACGCCCTACCGGTGGGCGTGTCCATCAGGTCGGCGGGCGGTCGCGCCTATTACGCGAACGACGAGGCCCAGCGAGTGCTCGGCCCCATCAGCCCGGAAACAGTCGAGGGTGGTATTCCCGAGGCTTACCAGGCTTATGCCGAGGACACCGGGCTCATCTACCCGCACCAGGAGACGGCCCACGCAAAGGCCAGCCGCGGAGAGCGGGCCCATTTCGATGACATGGAGATCCGCCGTCCCGACGGCAGCGTCATTGCGCTGGAAGTGTGGGGCAGGCCGATCTATGGCCCGACCGGGTCGGTCGACTACACGATCGCCGCGTTCACCGACATTTCCGACCGCAGGGCGGCGCAGCGGTCCCTGTCGGATCAGGCCTCGCTGCTCGATCTGGCGAACGACGCCATTTTCGTCTGGGATGCGGAGCACAAGATCTCGTTCTGGAATCGCGGTGCCGAGCACACCTATGGATTCACCCAGGACGAAGCAATCGGTCGAGTCCCGTGCGAACTCCTGCGCACCGAGTACCCGGCTCTCCTGGCCGACATCGAAGCCGAACTCGACGCCTCCGGTTCGTGGCAGGGCGAGCTGGTCCAGGGCCGCCGCGACGGGCAGCGAATCGTGCTGGCCAGCCGTTGGGCCGGCCGCAGGGCGGCGCCGGACGGGGCACGCGTCGCCACCATGGAGGTCAACCGGGACATCACCGCTGACCGGAACGCGGAGCGATATGCCCGCAGCCTGATCGAGGCCAGCCAGGATCCATTGGTGACAATCAGTCCCGCTGGGAAGATCACCGACGTCAACCAGGCCACCATCCGAGCGACCGAGGCGCAGCGCGACCTGCTCATCGGGACTGATGTCGCCGACTTCTTCACCGAACCGGACCGCGCCCGAGCCGCCTACCGGCAGGTGTTCGCCGACGGTTTCATCGTGGACCGTCCACTCGCGATCCGCCGCAAGAACGGCGAGGTCCGCGATGTGCTGGCGAACGCGTCGCTGTACCGGGACGCCGGCGGGGCGGTGCTCGGGATAGTCGCCACGGTCCACGACATCACCTACCGCAAGCGGGCAGAGCAGGAAGGGGCCCGCCGCGCGGTAGAACTGGAACGGGCGAACGCCGCCCTGGCTCGCTCCAACGCCGAGCTCGAACAGTTTGCCTACGTTGCTTCCCACGACCTGTCCGAGCCGTTGCGGGCAATTTCCCGACCGCTGTCCCTGGTTGCCCGTCGCTACCAGGGTCAGCTCGACGAGCAGGCGGACGAGTTCATCGGGTTCGCGGTCGACGGCTGCGAGCGGATGCAGAGCCTCATCGACGGCCTGCTGGCCTTCTCCCGGGTGGGGCGGCTGCAGGACGATTTCGTTCCCATCGCCGCCGAGAAAACCGTCAACGGCGTGTTGAACGCGCTCGGCCCGAGCCTGCACGACACCCACGCCACCGTGACCGTCGCCCCCCTGCCGGTCGTCCTGGCCGAGCCGACCCAGCTGACCCAGGTGTTTCAGAACCTCATCACCAACGCCGTCAAATTCACCTCCCCTGACGTGGATCCACAGATCTCGGTGTCGGCAGCGCCGTGCGGCACGGGCTGGCGCTTCACCGTGAGCGACAACGGAATCGGTATCGACCCGAGGCATCGCGAACGCGTCTTCGGAATGTTCAAACGCTTGCACGGCAGCGACGAGTACCCCGGCACGGGTATCGGCCTGGCTCTGGTGAAGAAGATCGTCGAGCGGCACGGCGGACAGGTCGGCATCGACGACACCACCGCCGGGACCGGGTCCCGCGTCTGGTTCACCCTTCCTGCTGCAGCGGGAACCCACCCATGACCAACGATTCAGGGACGCAGATCCTGCACCGGAACGCGCATCGACCGCTGGCAATCCTGCTCGTCGAAGACAGCCCGGCCGACGCGGCCATGACCGTCCACGCGCTGCGCGAGGGACCCATCGCCAACCAGGTGCACGTCGTCCGAGACGGCGAGGCTGCGATGGCGTTCCTGCACCGGCGGGGCACCTACGCCGCCGCACCCCGACCCGACCTGATCCTGCTCGACCTCAACCTGCCTCGGAAGGATGGCCGCGAAGTCCTGGCCGAGGTCAAGGCCGACGACGACCTTGCGGTCATCCCGGTGATCATCCTCAGCACATCGTCGGCCGAAACCGACGTCCTGCGCGCGTACCAGTTGCACGCCAATTCCTTTGTCTGCAAGCCTGTCGGCTTCGACGACTTCCTCCGAGCTATCCGCGGCATCGAGAACTTCTGGCTCACCCTCGTGCAGTTACCCGATGCAACCGCCCGATGACGAGCAGTAGCGTCGGCCCCGGCACGCTGAACCACGCTCGATCGACAACGCGGAAACCGCGCATGATCCCCGCGCCGATGTGCATATCGGCGCATGGTTCAGGGACGTTCGACTCTGCCGGGCGCGCGCTGAAAGGTGCTGTGGTGAACCAGTGATGGTCGAAAAGTTCCGATCCCCTCGCACCACGGCTGCCGCTGACGCGATGGGCGACCAAGCCGACGCCGGGTCCACCGCGCCGGCCCCGCTCCGGATCTTGCTTCTCGAGGACAGCCGGGCCGACGCACGGGTGACCGAGGAGGGGTTGCGCGACTCCGACGACCGCATCGACTGCGATATCGCCGCCACGCTGAGTGAGGTTTCGGCGCAACGCCTCGAACAGGTCGACTGCGCCGTGGTCGACCTGGGTCTGCCGGACGCGAGCGGCCTGCAGGCGCTGCGCAGGCTGCGCGAACTGTCCCCGGAGTTGCCGGTCGTGGTGCTGACGGGGCTCGACGACGGCGCGACCGGTTTGGCGGCGCTCAGGCTCGGCGCACAGGACTACCTCGTCAAGCAGCACGCCGACGGCCACTCGGTCGCGCGGGCGATCCGCTTCGCCGTCGAACGCAAGAGACTGCAATCGGCCCTGGACCTTCAGGCGCTGCACGACCTCGACCTGCACGACGATGTCATCCAGCGCCTCTTCGCGATCGGCCTGGCGATGCAGACCACCCAGCGGAGTTCGGCGCAACAGCCCGCGGTGGCCGTCCGGATCAGCGATCACATGAACGATCTGCAGCAGGTCGTGCAGAAGATCCGCAGCACGATCGCCGACCGTAAGCCCGAACCGGACCGAGAGCACCCACCGTCCACCACCGAATGACGGGGCAGGCCGGCGCTCACTGACTCGACCGGGTCGCCACATCTGTTGAGCCAAGGGCAATATGGCTGCGCAGTACCTCGGCGGCACGGTCGACCTCGCGCTCGCCGGTGCACAGGTGAAAGGACAACCGCAGCTTGCCGGCGCGCACCGCGGCCACAACCTGCGCGTCTCGCATCGCCCTGGCGGCCCCGTCACCGACCTGCACCGACACGATCGCCGAATCACCCGGCGGGAGTCCGACACCGGCCCGGAACCGATTGGCCATACCCAGCGAATGGACATGCAGTGCGTCGACGCCCAGCTCGGCAAGCCACCGGACGGCGGGGTCGGCGGCCACCCAGGCGAACCACGCCGGGGAAACGTCGAACCTGCGGGCGTCGGCCGCGAGCCGCAGCGGCCCGCCGTAGATGCTCTCCCAAGGCTCCGCTCCGGCGTACCAGCCCGCGGCGATCGGGACCAAGTCGTCCCACATTTCGGGCCGGGCCGTGAAGTAGGCGGTTCCCCGAGGCGAGAGCAACCATTTGTACCCGCCGCAGACGGTGTACGCGAAGCGGCTGGCATCCATCGGCAGCCAGCCGGCCGCCTGCGTGATGTCCAGCAGCACCCGGGTGCCGGTTGTCTCGCAGGCGGAGCGCAGCGCATCGAGGTCGGTCAGCCGGCCGTCGGCCGATTGCACCGCCGAGACCGACACCAGGGCTGTGCGCGTGGTCACCGCGTCGGAAATACCCTCCAACGGCACCTCCCGCACCGTGATGCCCCGGCCGGACTGGGCATGGAACGGGAACAGGATGCTGGTGAAGTCACCCGACGCGGTCAGCACCTCGGCGCCCTCCGGCAATGACCCGGCAACCAGCCCTGCGAAGACCGAGACCTGGCTGCCCACAGCCACTTGCGCGTCGCTCACCCCGACCAGCCGAGCAAAGGACGACCGCGTCGCGGCGACCGACGTGTCATAGGCCCGAGCATCGGCGATACCCGCCCGCCAATCGTCCATGGACCGCTGCAGCGCCCGCCAGCTCCGCCGTGGTGGCAGGCCGTAGGTGGCGGTGTTGAGATAGGTCACCCGTGCGTCGAACTCCGCCCTGGCCGTCGCCATCGGTTCGAACTCGGCTGCTGCGGGAATTGGCGTGTTCGTCATCCAGCCATCGTGTCGGATCGTTCCGCGCGGTGACAGGCCACTTTCGATTGGCTGGCCCGGCGCGGCGTCCCGCGCGCGTCCAGGGCCGTGAATCGGCCGGTCAGCAGGAGTGAACCAGCAAAGGCACCAACTGCTCGGCTGCGGTGAGCGAACCGTGTTGACCGATCAGCCGCAACACCTGCGGGGTCGCGGTGCGGGAGTCGACCAGCGCGAACGAGTCGATACCGGCGACGAGCACGTCACCCAACCGCGGGCGGACCCGGTCGTCGACGGGCCCGAACCAACCCGCGTCGATCGCCTCGTCCCTGGTGTGCACCCAGGCACGGTCGCGGAATGCGTCCGCGAGCCGAGCCGCGACCCGTTGCGACTGGCCCGGCTCGCAGTACGCCTGGGCGAACCTGGCTTCCCCACCGAGGATCCGAACGCCGAGGGACAGCTCTGGTCGGTCTGCCAGGTCGACCCGGTCGGCGTGCGGCACGTCGACCATTCCGTGGTCAGCGGTGACGATCAGCACCGTTCCGGTGCCCAACCGGCGGGCGAGCCTGGCCAATTCGCGGTCCACATGGCGCAACTCCCGGCGCCATTGCGGTGACCGCCAGCCGTGCGAGTGGCCGGCACCATCCAGGTCCCCCCAGTACAGGTAGACCAGGCCGGGACCGGGCTGGGCCAGCGCTGCGACGGCGATGTCCACCCGGGAGTACAGCCGCTTCGCGCCGACGAAGCCGCCGCCGCGCAGCGCCGCCAGGGTGAGTCCGGAGCCGTCGAATTCCGGGTTACCCACCTTGGTCACGGCCACCCCGCGCGCAGCCAGCACCTCGAACACCGTGGGGTGCGGCTGCCACGCGAGCGGGTCCGTGCCCGGGTCCCATTTCAGCTCGTTGAGCAGCACCCCGCGGCCCGGATCCATCACCTCGTAACCCACCAGCCCATGCCGGCCCGACGACAGCCCCGTGCCGAACGAGCCCATCGACGTCGCGGTGGTGCTCGGGCATCCGACGCTGAGCTCGGTGCTGCCAACCAGCAGCGAGGTGAGGAACGGCGCATTCCTTGCGGCCTCGTCGAGTAGCAGCCGGCCGAGACCGTCGATGACGACCACGCAGACCGACGTGGCGTTCGGCACGGTGACGGCCGGGCCGTCCACCGCAACACCCAACGCCCTGGCGGCACCCGGGAGCACCGCCCCGAGGCTCGTCTCGTCGTAGGCGGGGACGACGGGAGCCGAGTCCCGACGGCAGCTCACCGGCTATACGCGACGGCCGTCATCGACGACAATGCCTTGGCGAAGGCGACTCCATCGGACAACGCGGCGTCGCCCTCGGCGTCGGCGCTGATCCGCAACGAGAGATCGTCGGCGGTCAGGCTGCCGGTCATCCCGTGGTCGGCCTCGCACTGCGGATCACCGCAGGTAGCCGGCTCCAGATCGATCCTGGACACCGCACCCCATCCGATGGTCAGCGTCAGTTCCCTACCGAGCGCGCCCGGACGGTACTTCTCGGGTTTGGACACCACGTGGGTGACCATCACGCTGCGCACCGCGCTCAACGGGACCGACTCGCTGGTCGCGATCCCGTGGGCCTCGTCCCCGTGCTCCTCGTCGCCGCTGTGGTCGTCGGCGTGCACGAAGATCAACCGGCTGCTCGTCAGTACCACCACCGACAGGTGCCGGCGGATGGTGTCCATGTCGAATGTGGTCTCCCCGTGCACCAGGTGAGCAAGCACGTTCTCGCCGGCAAGGGCTATGTCCAGCACGTCCGCGACCAGCGCGGGGTAGTAGCCGGACTTCTCGATCTTCCTGACGAGCTCGGGCGGTTGTTTCAAGGGCATGAGGACATGGTGGCACTCCCGCACCGCTCACCACGAGTCGGAGCCATCCGTTGTGGATAGCGGCGTCACCTTCGGTGGCCGGATCCGGCCGGCACACGCTCCATCATGGAGGCGTGAATGCTCGAAATCCGCTCGTACTGGCCGAGGGTGTCGGGACCGGGGGCGAGCGCTGGACACTCACCACCGACGGCTCAGGGACCCGCCGACGAACCATCGTCCAGGTGGTGGAAACGGACGGACGTCGCTGGGGCGCCGGATTCGGCGGTCCCCCACTGCCACCCGGTCACCGGCTGGCCACCCTCGTCGGCCGATCGGGTGGCGGCGCGCATCTGGTGATCGTGCGCGTCGCTGCCGACGTGCGAGCCGCCGTCGCCACCCTGAGCGACGGCACCCGCGAGGATCTCCGCCTGCACGGTGATCCGACCGAGTTCGGCGCACGGGTCGCCGTGCTGGTCTACCCGCCCGAACTCGACCTGCATCGTCTGGTGCTGCTGGACGAGTCCGGCAGGGAGCTGCCGGACGCGATGTGACTCGGTCCGCTCAGCGCAGGCTGGCGCCGACCCGTTGCGCGGCGACCGCGACGGCGCGGTCGCGGACCGCGGTCGCGTCGGCGGCGGTCAGGGTGCGATCCGGCGCCCGGACGACCATCGAGAACGCCAGCGACTTGTGCCCGGCCAAGACCTGGTCGCCGGTGTAGATGTCGAAAAGCCGGACGGATTCGAGCAGCTCGCCGCCACCGTCGCGCAACGCCTGGAACACCTCGACCGCCGGCGTCGACGCGTCGACGACGACTGCCACATCCACGTGCACCGGCGGGTACGGCGAGATGACCGGTGCCACCGACGGCCGGCGCTCGGGCAGCGACTCCAGGTTCAGCTCGACGGCCGCGGTCCGCGGCGGCAGGCCGAGCCGTTCGACGACCGCCGGAGCCAGCTCACCGGCGAAGCCGACCGGCCAGTCGCCGACCCGGATGCTCGCGCAGCGACCCGGATGCCACGGCGCCTGCTCGGCGGCAACCACCCGAACGTCGGTTCCGGCCACCGATCCGACCCGGCGGGCGAACTCGATCGCGTCGGCCCACGTCGCCGGGCGCCCATCGCCCCACCAGCCCGGCCGATCAACCGAGCCGGCCAGCACGATCGCCAGATGCCGGGGCTGCAGCGGCAACGCCGCGTTCAGCACGGCGATATCGGCGTCCTCGGGCCGGTCGCTGATGCCAACCGGCGGCGGCACGGGCGCGTTGCTCCTGGGCAGGAACACCGGGCCGATCTCGTACACCATCAAGTCACGAGTACCGCGAGAGATGTTGCGCAGCACAGTGTCCAGTAGGCCGGGCAGCAGCGTGGTGCGCATCAGCGGGCGGTCGGCGTCCAGCGGGTTGACCAGCGCGACAGGTCGGCGGCGACTGTCATCCGGGTCGAGTCCGAGCACGTCGAGATCAGCGGTGCCGATGAACGGGAACGACAACACCTCTGTCAGCCCGGCCGCGGCGAGGTCCGCACTGATCGAGCGTTCCCGGCGCTGACCCGCGGTGAGCCCGGTGCCGACCGGCGCGAGGGGCAGCACGGCCGCGATGGAGTCGTAACCCTCCATCCGGGCCACCTCCTCGACGAGATCGGCGGGACGGGACAGGTCGGGTCGCCAGGTCGGTGCCGTCACGGACAACGACCTGGCACCGTCGGTGCCCGGTTGGCCCGCGGCATCCGTGGCCGGATCCAGGACTGGATCGGTGACCACGCAGCCGACCTGCTCGAGCCGTCGGAGGATCACCTCCCTCTCGAACGGGCGGCCGGTCAGCCGCTGCGGCTCGGCCAGCGGCAGCGTGATCGTCGCCGGCGCGAGGGGATCGCCCGCCACATCGGACCGACCGACGATCCGCCCCCCGGCGTAACGCACCAGCAGTTGCGCCGCCAGTTCGGCCGCCGCGGCCGCGATCGCCGGATCCACCGCCCGTTCGAAACGACGGGACGCCTCGCTCGGCAGCCGGTGACGGCGGGCCGTGCGGGCGATCGCCGGCGGATCCCAATAGGCCGCCTCGATGACGACATCGGTGGTGGCGGAACTGATCTCGGTGGATTCACCGCCCATGACTCCGGCCAGCGAAATCGCGCCGGACTCGTCGGCCACCACCAGGTCGTCGATGGCCAGGGCCCGCTCGGACCCGTCGAGGGTTTTCAGGGTCTCCCCCGCGGACGCCCGGCGAACGGTGATCCGACCGGTCAGCCGAGCCGCGTCGAAGGCGTGCAGCGGCTGACCGAGGTGCACCATCACGTAGTTGGTGACGTCCACAGCGAGCGAGATCGACCGGATCCCGGCGGCGGACAGTCTGCGGCGCAACCAGTATGGCGACGACGCGGTTGGGTCGATACCCGTCACCCGGACGGTGACGAATCGGCCGCAGCCGACGGGGTCGGCGATCGTCACCGGCCAGCCGCCCTCGGCACGGTGCGGCAGTTCCCGCTCGGCGGGATCGGCGAACGGCAGGTCGAACGCCGCGGCGAGTTCGCGAGCCAACCCGCGGATCGACAACGCATAGCCACGATCCGGCGTGATCGACATCTCGATGACGGTGTCGTCGGCGCCGATCAGCAATCGTGCGTCACTGCCCACCGTGGCGTCCGGATCGACGACCAGAATCCCGTCATGATCGTTTCCGATGCCCAACTCCCGGTCCGAGCAGATCATGCCGTCGGAGATCCGGCCGTAGGTGGCGCGGGAGGCGATGGAAAATCCGCCAGGCAGCACGGCACCGGGCAGCGCCACGACCACCTTGTCGCCCGCGACGAAATTCGTTGCTCCGCAGATGATCCCGCGGGGGTCGTCACTACCGTCCGGACCGTGGCCCGAACCGACGTCGACCGAACAGAACCGGATCGACTTCTTCGGTCCGGTGAGCTCCTCGATCGAGAGCACCTGTCCGACAACCAGATCACCCGTGGTCGCCGGTACCGTGTGCAGCTCCTCGACCTCGAACCCGATGCGCAGCAATGCGTCCGAGACCTGCTCCGGCGACGTCCCGGCGGGCAGCTGGAGAACCCCGGCCAGCCATGCCAAAGGCAGCCTCATCGTCAGACCTCCGATCCGAAGGCCGCGGTGAACCGCACGTCACCCTCGACCAGATCACGCATGTCTGGAATCTCGTTGCGGAACTGCAGGGTTCGCTCGATACCCATGCCGAAGGCGAACCCGCTCCATTCGGCCGGATCGAGCCCGCATGCCTGCAGCACATTCGGGTCGACCATGCCGCAGCCGCCCCACTCCACCCATCCTGGGCCCCCCTTCCTGCCCGGGAAATACACGTCCATCTCGGCGCTGGGCTCGGTGAACGGGAAGTACGACGGCCGCAGCCGGGTCGCTGACTCCGGGCCGAACATGGCGCGGGCGAAGTGATCCAGCGTGCCCTTCAGGTGCGCCATCGACAGCTGACGGTCGACGGCCAACCCCTCGACCTGATGGAACACCGGGGTATGCGTGGCGTCGAGCTCGTCGGTGCGGTAGACCCGGCCGGGGCAGACCACGTACAGCGGCGGCCTGCGTTCGAGCATGGCGCGGATCTGCACCGGTGAGGTGTGGGTGCGCAGCACCAGACCGGACTCGGTAGGGCTGCCGGGGGCGGTGGCCACGTAGAACGAATCCTGCATCTCCCGCGCCGGATGGTCTTTCGGGAAGTTCAACGCGTCGAAGTTGAACCACTCGGTCTCCAGCTCGGGTCCCTGGGCGACCTCCCAGCCCATCGACAGGAAGACGTCCTCGATGCGGGCCATCACGGTGGAGATCGGGTGCCGGGCACCGCCCGTATGCCGGTCGTAGGGCAGGGTGACGTCGACGGTTTCCTCGGCCAGGATCCTGGCCTCCCGATCGGCGGTGAGCTCGGCCTCGCGGGACGCGATCGCGGCGGTGACCGCCGCGCGGGCCTTGCCGATCATCTTGCCGGCGGTTGCCTTGTCGGCCTTGGCCAGGTCTGCGATGGCGCGATTGGCCAGGGCCAAAGGGCTCTTGTCTCCGGCGTGGGCGAGCCTGGTGGACTTCAGGGTTTCGAGGTCAGGGGCGCCGGCGACCGCGGCGAGCGCCTCGGCCAGGGCTTTGTCGATGGCGCCGGCGTCGGTCGGATTCGGGTGGTTGAGGCTGGCCGGGGTCGTGGCAGCGGTGGTGGGGCTGGACATGGGGGCCTTCCGGGCAGGAACGACGCCGATCGCGATCGTCCGTGATCAGGTGGGAGTCTAGGCGGCAGGCCTGCACGAGCCCGCCGAACCACGGCGAAGGTGCCCGTCCCGGGAGGTCGGTCAGCGGGTGTTCAGGCGCCAGAGCCCGGGCACGGGCCGGGGAAATCGGCGCCCGGGGTGGGGCAAGGTGCCGCTGGTCGTCATGGCCCCATTGTCGCATGGCCGGACGACCGTCATCGGGTCTCGCGGTGTGCTGTTTCTCTGCCGCGGCCTGCGCGGTCGAGAAATCGGCGACTTCCGCTCGCCGATCGGTTCATCCGATGGTGTAGGCAACGGGTGTATGTGCGCTGCTGACGGCGCTCGCGGACGGCGGGTGCTCGCTACAGTCATCTCATGTCGTGGCTGGAGCGGTTGACAACGTCAGCAGGCTCGCTCTTGCGATCGCTGCGTGGCACGCCCACCGCTCCCAGCCCATCCCCCACCCCCGCTCCCACTCGCGGCGGCAGCCGTCCGCCGGCCACCGGCACCGAGCTCTCACCGGGCCGCTCCGGTCCCGGCGCCACGGTCGAGGTCGATCCCCGGCAGATCGGTCCGGTCCGGATGAGCTATTCCCCGGCCACCGACGGTGACCCCGATCCGGGCGAGATCGTCTGGACCTGGGTGCCGTTCGAGGAGCGTGACGGCCGCGGCAAAGACCGTCCTGTGCTGGTGGTGGCGGCGGAGCGGGGCGGCAGCTGGCTGGCGGTGCAGCTGACATCCAAGCAGCATCAGGGTGACGTCGAGTTCGTGGCGATCGGTGCCGGCGCCTGGGATTCGACCGGGCGCCCGTCCTGGGTGAACATCGATCGGGTCTTCCGGGTGTACGACGGGGGCATGCGCCGTGAAGCGTGTGCCTTACCGGGCGCGCGGTACGCCACCGTCGAGCAACGGTTGCGACAGCGCTACGGCTGGCACTGAACGACGACGCTGCCCGGCGGGTACCGAGCCGAGCGCCCCGGACAAATGTTGCCCGGCGAAAGGCGCCGACAACTCCCGAGCAATTGTCGATGCGCCCGCATGATGGTCCCGAACCAGGCGTATCCGCCCGACTATGCGCGACCCGGGCCAAGAACGCGATTCCGCGCCGGCTGCCACCGGCCACCGCTCCCTGCGATGCCAATGGTTTCGTTGTGAGATTCATCCCGGCGTCGGCATGCATTTGCCGGCGTGCACAGGGTGGCGCATGTTTTCTGGTAGAGGTAACACATGATTGTTCGTCAACCGAACTGCGTGATCCCAATTCCGCCGATCCGCGCTCATCTCGTGGTGGCTGGCGATGCCCTCGAGTCCGTTCAGACCGAGCGTCCTGCGTCCCCCGGCGCACCCCGTGGCGGACGCGGGATGCGGGCCACGGCACGCACCGTCGTCGTCGGTGCCGCGGCGGCGGCATTGGCGGTGGCACTGGCCGCCTGCAGTTCCAGCACCAGCCCCAGCACGTCCTCGTCCACGGCGGCGTCCTCGACCGCTGCGTCCACGGTGTCGTCATCGGGGTCCTCCGGCTCGACCAGCTACCCGGCCGGCAAAGAGCAGGTCTGCCAGGCCCGTGACCAACTGAAGACCTCGATCTCCGCACTGACCAACCCCAGCCTCCTGGTGGGCGGCGCGGCCGCGATCAAAGCCGCTGTCGACCAGGTCCAGACCGACCTGAGCTCCCTCGTCAGCGCCGGCACACAGGATTACGAACCGCAGGTCAACGCGATGCGGTCCTCGCTCCAGGAACTGCAGACCGCGGTGGGCAACCTGGGCAACGGCAACATGACCGAGAACCTGCAGGCGGTGGGCAGGGCGATCGCCGCGACGGGAACAGCGTCGGGGGACTTGTTCACCCAGCTGAAAGCCGCCTGCGGTTCCTGAACCGGCTTCCCGGCCGAACCCGGGCGCATTGTTGCGTCCTGATGAGCTGGCGTGACCCTGCGCAGCGGTGGTCCGACTGCGCGGGCGGGCTCCGCGAGCTGGCCAATCGGCCGGTTGCCCGAGCCCATCGGAGCGTGTCGTCGCGCCGGCCTCGCTGCGCAGATCGCTGAACGATCAGGCGTCTGCCTGGACGCCCAGGGAACCAGCCGTCCCGATGGCCTTCGCCTCGCTGGCCGGTGCCTTGCTGACCGCTGCCTCGCTGACCGCTGCCTCATCGGCGCCATGTCCGGCCGCCCGGCGGTGTGCGCCGGCACTGGCGTACAGGCAGATCGCCGCGGCCGTCGCCAGGTTCAGCGACTCGGCCCGGCCATAGATCGGCACCCGCACCGATTCGTCGGCGCGGGTCACGACGTCTTCCGGTAGCCCATGAGCCTCGGAACCGAACAGCCAGGCGGTGGGGAGGTCGAGGATTCCGTCTGCCCCCGCCCTGTCCAGATCGAGCGTCGCGGTGCCGGTGGTCGCCAACACCGACAGGCCCGCCTCGGCGAGCGCGCGGATGAGCGCGACCGGATCGGTCACACGCACGACCGGCAGGTGGAACAGGCTGCCGGCCGACGCCCGTACGGCCTTGGGGTTGAACGGGTCGACGGCGTCACCGGCGAGAATCACCCCGTCAGCGCCGGCCGCATCGGCCAGCCGGATGACGGTGCCGGCGTTGCCGGGGTCCTTGGTTTGCACCAGCACGGCCAGCAGCTGCGGGGACCCTGCCAGCAACGCGGTCGGTTCGGTGTCCGGGATCGCGCACCGCACGACGATGCCCTGCGGGGTGACTGCATCCGACAGCGCGGCCGCCGCCCGCTCGGTCACCTGGCTGACCTGGACGCCGGCCGCGTAGGCCGCCCGCACCAGGTGCACATGCTTCGCGGCAGCAGCCTCGGTGACGAACAGCTCGAGGATCGCGCCCGGATTCTCCCGTGCGGAGCCGATCGCCTCGGTCACCGCGGGCGCCCCTTCAGCCAGGAACTCCCCGGCCTCCGCGCGGCGGGACCTGCGCAACAGGCGGTGCGCCGACGCGATCCTGGCCGAGCGCTCGGTGAGCACCGATTCGTCCGCGTCGTCAGCGGGCGTGACGGCTGTGTTGTCGGCGGACGACCAGGTGGTTCCGGACCGGGCCCCGGCAGCAGAGCGCCCGGCCGGTGAATCACCGACCGGGCGTCGACGGGGGGCAGGATGCGGGCTCAGGCCGCGTCCTCGGCGTTGGCACTGGAACGATCGGCAGCAGCGTCGGCCACCGGCGGTACGGCCCGGCGAGCGACGGCAACCAGCGCGGCGAAAGCGGTGTCGTCATGCACTGCCAGCTCGGCGAGCACCTTGCGATCAACCTCGACACCGGCGACCTTCAGACCCTGCATGAACCGGTTGTACGTCATGCCATGGGCACGGGCCGCGGCGTTGATGCGGGTGATCCACAACTTGCGGAAGTCGCCCTTGCGCTTACGCCGATCGTTGTAGGCGTAGTTGAGCGAGTGAAGCATCTGCTCCTTGGCCTTGCGGTACAGCCGCGAGCGCTGGCCGCGGTAGCCGCTGGCGTTCTCGAGAATCGTTCGGCGCTTCTTGTGGGCGTTGACCGCCCTCTTGACCCGTGCCACGGGACACACCTGTCTTTCTGTATCGAACCGGCTGTGCTGACGCCGGCGGGGACGATCGGGATCTCAGTCGTCGGCGGCCCGGACAGGGCCGCCCATGGTGTCGGGTGACTACAGTCCGAGCATCCGGCGCACGCGCGGCACGTCGGCTTTCGACACCTCGGCCACGCCGTCCAGGCGCCGGGTACGGCTCGTCGGCTTGCCCTCCAAGTTGTGCCGTTTGCCGGACTTCTGGTGGACGATCTTTCCGGCGCCGGTCACCTTGACCCGCTTCTTGATCCCGGAGTGCGCCTTCATCTTGGGCATCGCTGTCCCACCTCACATTTCGCTGCGTTTCTCACCCGGCCGGGGTGCCGGCGGGCGTGCTGGAACCCCGGTGCACCGACGCCTTCCGACCCCGTGGGTACGGGTGGTCGATCAGCGCCACGGCAGCGTGACCCTGGTACTACGTGACGCCGTGCCGGCCGGTCGGCCGGCATCGGTCAGGACGCCGCAGTGGCCGGCGCCGGCCGCGTCTTGACCTGCTTGTGCGGGGCCAAGACCATGATCATGTTGCGGCCGTCCTGCTTGGGTGCGCTCTCCACGAACCCCAGCTCCGCGACGTCCGCGGACAGCCGCTGCAGCAACCGGAACCCGAGCTCGGGCCTGGACTGCTCGCGGCCGCGGAACATGATGGTGACCTTGACCTTGTCCCCGGCCTTCAAGAAGCGCACCACGTGACCTTTCTTGGTCTCGTAGTCGTGCGAGTCGATCTTGGGCCGGAGCTTCATTTCCTTGATAACCGTCAGGACCTGGTTGCGTCGGGCCTCGCGAGCCTTCTGCGCGCTCTCGTATTTGAACTTGCCGTAGTCCATGAGCTTGCAGACCGGCGGCCGGGCGTCCGGTGCGACCTCGACGAGATCGAGGTCGGCCTCTTGTGCCAGCCGCAGGGCCTCGCCGAGGGAGACGATGCCGATCTGCTCACCGGCTGCTCCGACAAGGCGAATCTCGGGAACGCGGATCCTGTCGTTGATGCGTGGCTCGACGCTGATTGAATCCTCCTGGAAGACGGGTGATGAGGTGGTGGTCGACCTGTCGTGGTGGTCGACCTGTCGTGCTGGTCGAACTCGTTCGGTCGGTACTGCCGGATGCTGCTCGATGTGCGACCGCTCCTCTGCCGGACGCCCTCGCGGTACCGACCGCTGGATCGGTACGACAAAGGCCCCGCGGGATGAGCACGCGGGGTCCGAAAGAGAACAGCGGTCGACGCGCCTGCGAAGGCGCGCGTCATCGATGTGACCATCGATGGACCGGTGACCCGGCCGCCTTGCGGCTGCTCGGGTGGGAGTCGGGCTCCGCTTGCTCCCCCGCGCGAGCGGAGGCTGGTCGCACATGACAGGGTACACGCCCGTGACGAAGCATCACGAATCACCATCTGAGGGCTCGACGAATCTGGGCTCGACGAATCTGGGCTCGACGAATCTGGGCTCGGGCCACGCCGATCCCGGGTCCGCTCCGCCCGGAATCGACCAGGACGTTCGAGACCTGGCGGACATCCCTGCGGTCGAGGTCATCTCCCGAGCGGTGGTGATGTTGATGAGCGCTGCGGCCGAGCAGCTGGGGTTGGCCTCCGATGACCCAGAGGCACCGGCGCATCGTGATCTGGATCAGGCTCGGACGTTGATCACCGCGCTGGCCGGGTTGGTGAACTCCACCGCTCCGGAATTGGGCCCGCATGCGGCCGCGTTCCGGGACGGCCTCGCGGCCTTGCAGGCAGCCTTCCGCGAGTACTCCGTTCATCCCGATGCACACGGCCACGGACCTGGCGAGCGGGCGCCGCGCTGAGCTTCGGGTGGCGCACCGGGCGTGGTGTGCGATCCAGGCGTCCTGGTGGCCGGCTCTGCCAATCGGTGGTGCTGCTGACGAAGACACCTGATAGCGGGGACGGGCCGGCCAACACTCGGTTGCTTCGGATCCGGTGATCATTCCGGCGACGGTGTCGGCGCGGCGGGCCCGGATCACAGCACTCCGGGCGGCCCTTCCAGAACAAAGAGTGGCCAAGATCACCATCACGATCGGAGTCGCGCCGCGGCGGGGACCGGATGCGTCGCAACACTCGATCTGAACGTGCTGGTCGACCACTGGCAGACCGCCGCCGGACCGTCATCAGGTAGGTTCGCAGGCTGGGAAGTCGCTCTCCACCGCCTGGCCCAGCTCCTCCCGTAGCGGGCGCCCGCAGGCAAGCCGGCGGGCGCCCGCAGGCAAGCCGCCGACCCAACCGATACCACACGGAGGCGGGAAATCGCTGCTTCCGTTGCTACAGGCTGATTCATCGACGCCACAGCCATATCCCGACCCGTGAATGGCCCGCGTCTCCTGCCGCCGGGTCGGTTCCCTCCTTCCGTGCCGGCTGTGGTGTGAGAGCCCGTTTCTGCCAACCCGATCTGCCAGAAGCGAATGTCAGCGCGGCTTCTCACCCCGCGCTCGCGCCTGCTTCGCCCGCAGGTCACGGTCCCGTTCGGCGGCCTTCTGCCGGTCGATGATCTCCAGTCGGCCCAGCGGCCGCTGCGGGTCCATCTCGGTCGGCCCCGAGGGCTCCACCTGGGGTGAAGGGATGGGCGGTGGTGGGGCATACCGCTGGTGCAGGGCACGGAGTTGCTCCAGCGCCCGCACCGCACGCCCACGATCCATCGCCTGGATGGCCATCACGGCCTTGATCTCGTCGTCGGGCATCAGCAGCTCAGCCCAGTGGGCGCCCGACGGGAACGCCACTCGCACCACCAACGGCCATGGAACGAAGGTTTCGCCGAACACGTTGCGCACCGACATCCCGTTCTCGTCGGCCCGCAACCGCGGCCGCGCGGCCGTCATGATCGCGCCACCGATGACGAGCCCGATCCCGATCAGCCCGATCTGGTCGTTGACCGTGAACGACACGCCCTCGTTGGTATTGCGCAGCAGCAACCCGATCACCACCATCGAGCCGAACACCAGGGTCGCGGCGATCGACGCCAGGATGGTGATCCTGCGGGGTCTGACCTGCAGTAAGACCGGCGAAGACGTCATCGGCCGAATCCCGTCCGACCGGCGGGCGATCGGAGGCCCCGCAGCACCAGCGCAGTGGACAGGGCGGCCGCCATCGACTCGGCGCCCTTGTCCTCGGACGATCCCGGCGCGCCGCTGCGCGCCCGGGCCTGCTCGACCGTGTCACAGGTCAGCACCCCGTTGCCGACCGGAACCGCGGCATCCAGCGCCACCCTGGTCAGCCCAGCCGTCACCGCGTCGCACACGTACTCGAAATGCGGGGTGCCACCACGGATCACCGCGCCCAAGGCGACGACCGCGTCGTGAGAAATCGCCAATTCCTGGGCAACCACGGGAAGTTCGACGGCGCCGGGCACCCGGACGACGGTCGGCGAATCGACGCCTGCTTCGGCGGCCAGCCACAATGCGCGTTCGAGCAGCACCTCGGTGATCTCGCCGTGCCACGTGGTCGCGACGACCCCGACCCGCAAGCCCTGGGCCTGTGGGAAGTCCAGGGTGGGCCTTCCCACCCCGCTCATCGTCGTTGGCCTTGCACCGTGGAGCGGCAGATCATCCGGGCTTCAGGCATGGCCGAGTCCGTCCAATTCATGACCCATTCGATCCCGCTTCGTCGTCAGATACCGCAGGTTCTCCGGGTTCTGCGAGACCGGCAGCGCGACGCGGCCGACGATCTGCAGCCCGTAGCCCTCCAGGCCGGCCCGCTTGGCCGGGTTGTTGGTCAGCAGGCGCATCGACCGGATCCCCAGGTCGGCGAGCACCTGGGCGCCGGTGCCGTATTCCCGGGCATCTGACGGGAGTCCCAGAGCGAGATTGGCATCCACCGTGTCGGCGCCGGCGTCCTGCAACTCGTAGGCACGCAACTTGTCCAGCAGGCCGATGCCTCTGCCCTCGTGGCCTCGGATGTAGAGCACGACGCCGCGCCCCTCGTTCCCCACCGCGTGTAGGGCGGCGTGCAGCTGCGGGCCACAGTCGCAGCGCAACGACCCGAGCACGTCACCGGTCAAACATTCCGAATGCACCCGGACCAGCACGTCCTCGCCGTCGCCGATGTCGCCGCAGACCAGCGCGATGAGCTCACGGCCGGTCACGGTGCTGAGATAGCCGATGGCCTGGAACTCGCCCTGCGGCAGCGGCAGCCGCGCCTTGGCGACCCGCTTGATCTGCACCTCCCGAGCGCGGCGGTAGGCGATCAGGTCGGCGATGGAGATCAGCGCCAAATCGTGCTGACGCGCGAACACCCGTAACTCCGGCAGCCGGGCCATCGACCCGTCGTCGTTGACGACCTCGCACACCACCCCGACCGGTCGGAGCCCGGCCAGCCGGGCGAGATCGACACCGGCCTCGGTGTGCCCGGGACGGGTCAGCACCCCGCCCTCCCTGGCCCGCAGCGGGAACACATGGCCGGGTCGGGTCAAATCGTCGGGCGTGGCACCGGGGTCGGCCAGCAGCCGGATCGTCAGCGCCCGCTCCGCGGCCGAGATACCAGTGGTGACACCGTCTTTCGCATCGACCGAGACAGTGTAGGCGGTGCCCTTGCGGTCCTGGTTCACGTGGTACATCGGCGGCAGTTCGAGCCGCTCGCAGTCCGGACCCGTCAGCGGCACGCAGATCACCCCGGACGAGTACCTCACCGTGAAGCCGACCAGCTCGGGAGTGGCCAGCTCGGCGGCGAAGACCAGGTCACCCTCGTTCTCCCGGTCCTCGTCGTCGACCACCAGCACGGCGCGGCCGGCCGCGATCTCCGCGATGGCGAAGTCGATGGTGTCGAACCCGGCGGCGGTGCGCTCGCGTGGCGAGGCAGGGCCGGGCGCGATCTCGTCCAGGTCGACGGGGATCCCAGCGCGGCCGAAGATCCGCTCGGCCAGCGGCGAATCGCCCGCATCGGTCCCACCGGAGGGGCCACGCGATGAGTACGGCGGCACGATCTCCGGTGATCCGGCGCCGAGGTCGACGGTCGTCATGCCTGCTCCCGTTCCCGCACGGCCAGCAGCCGTTCGACGTACTTGGCGATGACATCGACCTCGAGGTTCACCGTGGCGCCGAGCGGCGCCGCGCCGATGGTGGTGGCGGTGCGCGTCTCGGGGATGATGCCGATGCCGAACTCGGCACCGTCGGGGGTGTCGGTCACGTCGGTCACCGTCAGCGAGATGCCGTCCACCGCGATCGCGCCCTTCGGCGCAAGGTACTTGGCCAGCTCCGGACCCACAGCGATGCGGATCTCGTCATATCCGGGGTGCGGGGTGCGCACCGTCAGCGTGCCCGTGCCGTCAACATGACCCTGCACGATGTGGCCGCCCAGGCGGGTCGCGGCAGTGACCGATCGTTCCAGGTTCACCTCGTCACCGGCGCGCAACCGGCCGATGGTGGACCGGCGCAGCGTCTCGGCCATGACATCGACGGTAAAGGTGTCCGGGGACCTGTCGACGACCGTCAGGCACACCCCCGACACCGCGATCGAGTCCCCGTGAGCGGCGTCCGCGGTGACGGTCGGACCGCGCACTGTCAACCTCGCAGCGCCCGCGGTTGCAGGATCGGGGCTTGCTGCGCCCGCCGAGTCTCCTGCGGCTGCTGAGTCTGCTGCGGCTACTGAGTCTGCTGCGGCTACTGACACGATCTGTAGGTCGACGACCCGGCCGCGTTCCTCGACGATCCCGGTGAACATGATCATCCTCTCCGTGCCGACGTCACGATTTCGACGCCGACGATCACTTCATACTCCCCTATCTACCCGCCCGGCCGGTCCGATGTTCCAGGCCCCCGACCGGGTCCTGGGCTCGGGTCATGCCGGGCCCGCCTGCGACGGCGTGGGCGGTGCCGGGCGGTGCCGGGCAGCGGTCGCCCGCAGCTGGGCGACGGCCGCCGCCGGATCCTGCGCCGAGTACACCGCCGATCCGGCCACGAAGCAGTCGGCGCCGGCCTCAGCGGCCTGCTCGATGGTGTCCGCGCTGATCCCGCCGTCGACCTCGACGAGCACCGTCAGATGGCCGGTGTCGACCAGCCTGCGGGCCTGACGGACCTTGGCCATCATGTCGGGCATGAAGGCCTGCCCGCCGAAGCCGGGCTCCACCGTCATGACCAGCAGCGTGTCGTAATGACGCAGGGCCTCGACCCAGGCGTCCAACGGTGTCCCGGGCTTCAGCGACAGCCCCGCCTTCGCCCCGGCGGCGCGCAGGTTCGCGGCCACCGCGACCGGATCGGCCGCCGCCTCGGCGTGCACGGTGACGTTGTACGCGCCGGCTTCGGCGTACCCGATCGCCCACCGGTCCGGGTCGGTGATCATCAGGTGGCAGTCGATGGGGATGTCGGTGGCCTTGAGCAACGACTTGACGACCGGCAGGCCCAGGGTCAGATTGGGCACGAAGTGGTTGTCCATCACATCCACGTGCAACCAGTCGGCGCCCCTGACGGCCTCGGCCTCGTCGGCAAGGTGGGCGAAATCGGCGGACAGGATGCTGGGAGCAATAAGCGGAGCCACGTTCCCGAGCCTAGTCAGGGCGGGTGAGACCCCGGCCGGGTCGGTTGATCGAGACGGGCGCGGGCACCACCAACCCCGGGCGGCGCAGCAGCGCCAGGAACATCCCGTCGGTGCCCTGACGGTGCGGCCACAGCTGCACGGTCGGCCCGGCGCCGAGGTCCGGGACACCGGGCAGATACTCACGGGCATCGAGCAGCTCCAGGCCCGGCGGGCGCCGACCGATCACTCCCGCGGTCTCGGCCAGGTGCGGCGAGCAGGTGACGTACGCGATCACGCCACCGGCGCGCACCATCCGCGCCGCGGATTCCAGCAGCTCACGCTGCAGGCGGGTGAGCGCGGCGACGTCGCTGGGCTGACGGCGCCAGCGCGCCTCCGGGCGGCGACGCAGCGCGCCCAGACCCGTGCAGGGCGCATCGAGCAGTACCCGATCGAAACTGGCCTCGGGCAGGTCGGGGCGGCGGCCGTCACCGATGTGCACTCGCACCGGCAGCCCACGCACCGTGCTGCGCACCAGGTCGGCGCGGTGCGGGGTGATCTCGACGGCATCCAGCTGGGCGCCCCGCTGCGCCGCGAGCGCACCCAGTAGCGCGGCCTTTCCGCCCGGCCCCGCGGCCAGGTCGAGCCAGTGCGTGTCCTGGCCGTCGACGGCCGGCAGCGTCAACGCAGTGGCGACCAGCTGCGAACCCTCGTCCTGGACGCCGGCGCGGCCGTCAGCCACTGGCCGCAGCGCCCCGGGATCACCGCCGTCCAGGTAGACCCCGTACGGCGAGTAGGCGGCGGGTCGGCCACCGGACAGTGCGACCAGTTCCGCGCGGTCGATGCGACCCGGCCGGGCCACCAGATGGACGGCCGGCGGTTTGTCGTCCGCCTCCAACGCCGCTTCCAGTTCTGGGTTCGTCGGCCCGCCACCGAGGGCGTCGCCCACCGCGGTGACGATCCACCGCGGGTGCGCCCGGGCGAACGCCAGGTGACCCTGCGGGTCGGTGCGCGCATCGGGAGCCAGCCGGTCGATCCAGGTCTGCAGGTCCGCCTCACTGACCCGGCGCAGCACCGCGTTGACGTACCCGGCGCCGCCCGGCCGCTCGCCAGCCCTGACCAGATCGACCGTCGCCGAGACCGCCGCGTGCGGGGGGATCCGGGTGTGCAACAACTGGTAGGTGCCCAACCGCAAGGCGTCGATGACCACGCCGTCGAGGTCGCCGAAGGCGCGGTCACCGCAGGCTCCGATGACGCCGTCGAGCTGCCCGAGTGCCCGGCAGGTGCCGTAGGTCAGTTCGGTGGCCAGCGCGGCATCCCGGCCGGTGATGCGCCGCTGGGTGAGCAATCCCGGGAGCGTGAGGTTCGCGTAGGCGCCCTGCGATCGGACCGCGGTCAGCACGTCCAGGGCGACCCGCCTGGCTTCGTCCGGGGTGGGCGGTCGGCGGGTGGCCGGGCGTCGCGGTGGGCCGCTGGGACCACGTCGCTTGGTCCGGTCCGACTGACCACCCGCGGGGCGGTGCCGTTGCCGGCCGGAGTTGCCGCCCGCGCCGTGCGGACCCGTCCGCGGATCGTTGGGCGGGTCGCCCGGCGGGTTGGTCGGCGTCATCGGAGCACCTGCCCGGACTCCGGTCGGACGCCGCGGGCCCAGTCGACAGCGGGCATCGGCCGGCGTCCCGGAGGCGTCAGCCTGCCGAGGTGGACCGCCGTTGTTCCGGTGCCCACCAGGACTTCCTTTCGGGCGACCGACAGTTCACCGGCGGCCAGGCCGGATTCGCCGGTCGGTTCCACCGGACCGATGCCGAGCCTTCCCCACGGAGACCCGGTCCACGCGCCCGGCGCCGGCGTCAACGACCGGACAATCCGGTCCACCGCGAACGCCGGCACCGACCAGTCGATCTCGGCGTCCGCCGCCGTCACCTTCCCGGCGTAGGAAACCCCTTCGGCCGGTTGGGTTCTGGCTGCGATCGTGCCGTCCTCGATGCCGTCCAGGGTGGCCACCAGCAGGGTCGCACCGACCACCGCCAGCCGGCGCAGCAGCTCGCCGGCGGTGTCCCGGGCTCGGATCGTCTCTGTCACCACCCCGTAGACCGGACCGGTGTCCATGCCCTCCTCGAGCCGGAACGTGCTGGCTCCGGTGATCTGGTCGCCGGCCCTGATGGCCGCCTGGACCGGTGCCGCGCCGCGCCAGGCGGGGAGCAGGGAGAAGTGCAGATTCACCCATCCGCGGGTCGGCACGGCCAGTACCGTAACGGGCAGCAGCACGCCGTAGGCGACGACCGCAGCGGCGTCCGGGGCGAGCGCCGCGAGTTGGTCCCTGAACTCCGGTGATCTCGCCGATTCCGGGGTGAGGATGGGGAGCGCGGCGCTGCGGGCCAGCTCGGCGACCGGCGACGCCGAGAGCGTACGGCCGCGCCCACGTCTGGCATCCGGCCGGCTGATCACGGCGGCCACCTCGTGCCGGGAAGCGAGCACCGCGGCCAGCGATGGCACCGCGGCTTCGGGCGTGCCGGCGAAGACGATACGCAGGGGATCGGCCTTTCAAGGATCGATAGGGTTTGCTGATCGAGTGATGTTCGGTTGGTCGTTGGTTGCTCGACTGGTCGTGGTGACCTGACACAGTGTGCGGGTGCGGAGCCCGACCGGGCCACACGGGTCCAGCGGTCGGGACCACCGCTCCTGGAGTCGGGATCCACCGCTCCTGCCCCGGCCGGCCTCGGCGCGATACCCCTTGACGTGCATGAGGGCCGGGTTCGTCATGCCTGGATCGACGAAGGAGCACGATGACCGCTGTCGCCCCTGACGGTCGGCCGCTGATCGGAACAGTGGTGCGGTTGGACCGGACGGTGCCCGGAGACGCCTCCGGATTGTTCGCGGCACTGGACGACGAACGGGTTTACGCCTTCGGGTTCGCCGGCGGGCCCGCTGGGCGCCCGGCCGACGAGGCCGCGATGTCGGCGATCGTGCACAGCGCGGTGACGGACTCGCAGCGGGGGCGGGTGGCGTACACCGTGCGACTGGTCGCGGACCGCGACCTCGGTCCGGCCGGAACGGTGGTCGGCACGTCCAGTCTGAGCGACCCGTCGCTGACCGACGAGCGCGTTCATCTCGGCTGGACCGGCTACTCCCCCTCGGTGTGGGGTACCGCGGTGAACCCGGAGTGCAAGCTGTTGCTGTTGACTCATGCCTTCGAGGTGTGTGGGTTCGGCCGGGTCAAGATCCAGACCGACATCGTGAACGCCCGATCGCAGGCCGCCATCGCGAGGCTGGGGGCGGTGCGGGAAGGGGTGTTACGGCGGCATCAACGGCGAGCGGACGGGACATTCCGGAACACGGTCGTGTTCTCGATCCTGATCTCGGAGTGGCCCGCCGTGAAGGCGGGCCTGCTCAGGCGGCTGCGCTGAGGTCTGGGGCGGGGCCCCAGCCGAGCTCGGTCGTCGACTCCTCGATCGCGCGGGATGCGTCATGGACATCGCCGTCCCGGCAAAGCGGGTTGCCCAGGGGATGCCGCCTGAGGATCCGCGGTCAGAAAAGGTCGGCCGGGTCGACCCGGATGCGTACGCTGCCCGACTCCTTCCGGGCCGACCGCGACGACGCGACGGCGTGGAGCGCGGCGCACAACGCCTTCCGCTGAGACAACGGCGCCCGAACGAGCGCCCGCAGCCGTGGACCGGACCGCTCGGCCGCGCCAGGCCCTGCGCCGTCCAGGTCGCCGACTGGACCGTGACCGGCCCGGTCGATCGCATCGCCCCGCCCGCCGGTGCTCCCAGCTCGTCCGGATCGAGTGCGTCCTTTCACCGCAGCGGAGTCGGGGGCCTCGGCCCGCGCCGGCTCCTCCAGTTCCACCGGCCCCAGCAGTTCACCGTCCGGCGGGACCGCAAGGATGTCGAGCGCCGCAAGGACCGCGGGTGCGTCACCCTCGATCGACGCCATCGCCACAGCCGGGGGGAATTCCAGCTCGCGTCGGGCCGCCAACTCTCGGGCCGCATGGCCCCCCGGGTCCCACCGCACCAGAGCTTGCACGGTGGGGAGCGACCCGTCAGCGCCGACCACCACTCGCCCACCCTCGCCGGCCGGCCGGACCAACGCTGCCGCCGCCATCCACCGGCGCAGCGTCTCTTCGGCCGCCCGCAGATCCGGCCGGGCCAGCATCGCGCTGCCGTCCAGCAACAAGGCCGCGCCATACCCGCCCTCGACAACCGGCTCCGCGCCGGGCGTCGCGACGACGACCGCAGGCCCTTGCGGAATCGTGGCAAGCACCTTCGACCCGGCAGAGGAAATCACTGTGACGCCCGGAAAGGCTCGACCGAACTCTTCCGCGGTTCGCGCCGAACCGACCGTCATCGCCCTGATGTTGCCGAAACCGCAAGCAGCACAACGAAAGTGAGCTTCGGGCACACCGCACCAGCGGCAGCTCGGGGGCCCCGCACCCGCGGTGAGAGCCAGCGGCCCCCGACAGCGCCTGCAGAGCGCCTGACGGCGACAGCGCGCGCAGGCCACCGTGGGCAGGTACCCCCGCCGTGGCACCTGCACCAGCACGGGAGAGCCACCGTCGAGCGCGGCCCGGCCCGCAGCGAAGGCGGCGGGAGAGAGCCGGGCATTCGCCGCCGCGGAGGTCGCCCCGGTCGCGAAGTCGTCCCCCGCCGCTTCGATGCGCGGCGCGGCCGCCCGGAGCCCGGCCCGTTCGGCGGTGATCGGATGGGCCCAGCCGGTGTCGAGCATCAGCTGAGCCTCAGCGGTGCGGGCGAAACCGCCTACCAGCAGGGCGCACGACAACGCGGCCGAGCGCATCATCAGTACCTCGCGGGCGTGTGGGTACGGCGCACGCGGCTCGGCCAGCAGGTCGTCGCCGTCGTCGAAGACGGCAACCAGATCCAGGTCGGCGACCGGAGCGAAGACCGCGGCACGGGTGCCCGCAACGATCTTGACCGTCCCCCGGCGAATCGACAGGAACCGGCGGTATCGCTCAGCCGGGCCGAGGTCAGCGGCCAGCGTGATGTGCGGGTGGCCGTCCAGCACCGCAGCGAGCGCGACGTCCAGGCGATGCAAATCACGCGCGTCCGGCACGATGATCAGCGCACCACGACCGGCGCGCGCAGCCACGGCGGCCGCGTCCGCGAGTCGCGCCGGCCAGTCCTCGCCCGGAAGTGCCTGCCACACCGCTCGCGCGGGCCGGCGATCGCGGACCGCCGCCAGAAACGCCGGACCCGCCGGGTACCGGACCCATGCCTGTCCCACCGCGCCGCCGGGTGATGGTGCTGGGACCGTAGACTCCGCCGCCCGGAACGATTCCGATTCAGCCGCCACGGATTCAGTAATGGCGGATTCAAGCGCCCCGGATTCAGGCGCCCCGGATTCAGCCGCCGCGGATTCAGCCACCGCCGATACGGCCAGCGCGGATTCAGCCACCGCACCTTCGGCCTTGGCATGCCGTGGCGGCACTGCCAGCCGCAGCACGTCCGCGATCGTGCCGGCGTACCGGTCGGCGACGGCCCTGGCCAGATCGGCGACCTCCGCCGTCAGCACGGGCTCGGGCGAGACGACCCGTTCGACATAGCCCAGCCGGCCCTGATGCTCTGTTTCCCCGAGCCGCGCCAGGACGTACCCGCCGACGAGCCGGCCGGAGAACCGGACCCGCACCCGTACGCCAGGGCGAGCCGGGGCGCTGTCCCGCTCGTCGACGAGATAGTCGAAGAGCCGATCCAGATGCGCGTGCGAGACCTCCACCGCCACCCGGGCCACCGGCAACTCCACTGCCGGTCGCCGCGCCCCCGCGGCGGGCCGGCGTGCGCCGCGGGTCGCGGGGGATGCCGTTGTCATGGGTCCTGGATATCAGACGGCACCGTCAGTCCCCGCGTGCCGCAACCGGCGTCAACGATCCCGCGCCGATCCGCGCAGTTGCGAGCGCAGTTGCGAGCGCGCTTCCGGCGCCAGTCAGTCGCGCTCCGCCGGCAGTGGGCGGCGGGACGCGTCAGCTGACGCGCGCGGATGAAGTGCTGTACTCCAGCCACACAGGTCCCAGAAAGGCGAAGCTCAGCCGCGCACGGGAAGTTGATCCGCGCGGGTAGGCGCGCGGGTAGGAGGGTCAGATGCCCAGCACGGACTTCAGGTCCGAAGCCCGGTCGGTGTTCTCCCAGGGCAGGTCGACGTCCGTGCGGCCGAAGTGGCCGTACGCGGCCGTCTGCGCGTAGATCGGGCGCTTGAGATCGAGATCGCGGATGATCGCCGCCGGCCGCAGGTCGAACACCTGCCGGATCGCGTCGGCGATCTTCTGCGGATCCACCTGCTCGGTCCCGAAGGTCTCGACGAACAGCCCGACCGGCGAGGACTTGCCGATCGCGTACGCCACCTGGACCTCGATACGGTCCGCGAGCCCGGCGGCGACGGCGTTCTTCGCCACCCAGCGCATCGCGTACGCCGCGGACCGGTCGACCTTCGACGGGTCCTTACCGGAAAACGCACCACCGCCGTGCCGGGCCATCCCGCCGTAGGTGTCGACGATGATCTTCCGGCCGGTCAGGCCGGCGTCACCCATCGGTCCGCCGATGACGAACCGGCCCGTCGGGTTGACCAGCAGCCGGTACCCGGCTACGTCTATGTCCAACGAGGCGAGTTCAGGCTCGACGACCTGTTCGCGCACGTCGACAGCCAGCAACTGCTCCAGGTGGATGTTCTCCGCGTGCTGGCTGGAAACCACGACGGTGTCCAGCCGCACCGCCCGGTCGCCGACGTACTCGATCGTCACCTGGGTCTTGCCGTCCGGGCGCAGGTACGGCACCGCGCCCGACTTGCGAACGGTCGAGAGCCCGCGGGCCAGCCGATGGGCCAGCGCGATCGGCAGCGGCATGAGCTCGGGGGTGTCGGTGCAGGCGTAGCCGAACATCAGCCCTTGGTCGCCGGCGCCCTGCTGGGACAGCGGATCATCGGAATCTTCTACTGTGTCACCTGCATGCGTCCGCGCCTCGTACGCCGTGTCCACGCCCTGTGCGATGTCCGGCGACTGGGAGCCGATGGCCACGTTCACGCCGCAGGACGCGCCGTCGAAGCCCTTGGCAGAGGAGTCGTACCCGATACCGAGCACCGTTTCCCGGACCAAGGTGGGAATGTCGGCGTAGGCGCTGGTCGTGACCTCACCGGCCACGTGCACCTGACCGGTCGTCACCATCGTTTCGACGGCGACCCGGCTCGAGGGATCCTGACGTAGCAGTTCGTCCAGGATCGTGTCACTGATCGCATCGCAGATCTTGTCGGGATGCCCCTCGGTGACGGATTCGGACGTGAACAGGCGAGACGTCACGGAAAGGCTCCTACGGTGCGGCGGGCAGTGACCCGCGGGTGGGGAATGAGTGGGCAGGAAGGCAATGCGTGAGGACCACACCCCCAACCTGGTTCACACGCCATTGTCTCATTCCGAATCGGCTCCTCCTGGCGCGTTCGGCTCATCGATCTCGGGAGAGCCTGGCAGCTATGGCGTCGCAGACGGCTGCGGCAAGCACCGTCTTTGGTCCGATCGGGGCTTCGGCGACCACGTCGGCCCAGTCGCCGGGACGATCGCCGGCAGCCAGGATGACGCCCGCGTTCTCGGCGACCTCGAAAGCCCGTCCGTCGTCCACCCGGTTGACCACCAGCAGGTCGCAGCCCTTACGAGCGAGTTTCTCCCGGGCGTAGGCCAGCACGGACGCCGTCGGATCGGCCGAACCGTCGCCGGTCTCCGCGGCGAATCCGACGACCACCTGCGGTCGGCCCGGGCTCGGCTCGGACAGTCGCGCCAGGACGTCCGGATTCTTGATCAGCGCCAGCGGCATGGGGTCCTGGCCGCTCACCTTCTTGATCTTGGTGGTGGCGGTGCTGGCCGGCCGGAAATCGGCCACCGCCGCTGCCATCACCACTGCGTCGGCATCGGCGGACAACTCGACCATCGCGGTTTCCAGTTCGCGAGCATCGGTCACCGGGACCACCGCCACGCCCGGCGGCTCCACCAGCGAGGCGTTGGCCGACACCAGGGTGACCTGGGCGCCGCGAGCCGCGGCGACCAGTGCGAGTGCGTACCCCTGCCGCCCCGAGGAGCGGTTGCCCAGGTAGCGGACCGGGTCGAGCAGTTCGCGGGTGCCGCCGGCCGAGATGACGATCCGGCGCCCGATCAGATCGCGACGCAGGGCCTGCGGGTCACGATGCAGCAGATCGGCCAGCGCGGCGAGGTGCTCGGGCTCGGGCAGCCGCCCGGGGCCGCTGTCCGCGCCGGTGAGCCGGCCGACGGCAGGATCGACCACGACGACGCCGCGCGAGCGCAGGGTCGCGGTGTTCGCCACGGTGGCGGGGTGGGTCCACATCTCGGTGTGCATGGCCGGGGCCATCAGCACCGGGGCGCGGGTGACCAGCAGGGTCGCCGCCAGCAGATCGTCGGCCTGCCCGCCGGCCGCCCTGGCCATCAGGTCCGCGGTGGCCGGAGCGACGATCACCAGGTCGGCCTGCTGACCGGTGGCGACATGGCTGACGGCCGGGACGTCGGTGAAGACGTCCGCGGATACCTTGTGCCCGGACAGCGCTTCCCAGGTGGGGGCCCCGACGAACTGCAGCGCGCTGGCGGTCGGCACGACGGTGACGTCGAACCGGTCGGCTCGCAGTCGGCGCACCAGTTCACAGGCTTTGTAGGCCGCGATCCCACCGCCAACGCCGACGACCACGCGGCCGCGTACGCCCGCGGTACCGGACGCAACAGGCACTGCTACGGCCGGTTCCTCGTCACCCGGCGCGGTCACTCGCCTTCGGTGTGCTCGAGCAGCCCTGCGTTGATCTCGCGGAGCGCGATCGACAGCGGCTTCTCCTTGGGCAGCGGCTCAACCAGTGGACCCACGTACTCGAGCAGGCCCTCGCCGAGCTGGGCGTAGTAGTCGTTGATCTGCCGGGCGCGCTTGGCCGCGTAAATGGACAGCCCGTACTTCGAGCTGGTCCTGGTCAGCAGCTCGTCGATCGGCGGGTAGGTGATGCCGGCCGCGGCGATCGCGGCGGCCGTCGGGGTGCCGCTGTCGGCTGCAGTGCTCATCGCACAAGGCTCCTGGTTCGTCTGGGCCGTGCGGCTCGGTGCCGCCTGAAAAAGGCTGATCGATAAACTGATCTGATCTAATCTGACCGAACAATCGTCCCCATAGCTCGACACCCGGGCGGGTCTGTTGGCCAGCCCATCCCCGCCGGCGCGAAACGGATCTGTCGGTCGCACTCAGCCCACGGGGGAGCCAGGGCGCGACCCAGTCATCAACTGTACCAAGCCCGCGGCGGCCGACTGGACATCGGTGTTGACCACACGGTGATCGAACTCACGTTCGGCGTCCAACTCGGTGCGGGCGGCAAGGAGTCTGGCCTGTCGGGTCGCCTCGTCCTCGGTGCCCCGCCCGACCAGCCGACGGGCCAACTCGTCGAAGGACGGCGGCGCCAGAAAGATCAGCACGGCCTCCGGGCCGAGCCCGGGCGCGGCACGCACCTGACGAGCGCCCTGCACTTCGATCTCCAGCAGGACGTCCTGGCCCGCCGCCAATCGCTGTTCGACCGCGTCACGCGGGGTGCCGTAGTGATTGCCGGCGAAGTGCGCATGCTCGAGCAGCCGCCCCTGCGCGACGAGTTCGGCGAATTGCTCCTCGGTGACGAAGTGATAGTTGACCCCGTCGATCTCACCGGGACGCCGGGGCCTGGTGGTGGCCGACACCGAGTACCACAGGCCCGGCACCAGGGATCGCACCCGGGCAAGCACCGTGCTCTTGCCGACCCCGGACGGTCCCGACAGCACGAACAGACGCCCCCGCCGACGGGCGGCACCTGGGCCGGAGCCGAGCGATTCCGGCACCGACGGGGCGCCCACCGTGGACTAGTAGCCGAACTCGTTCAGCAGTGCTTGCCGCTGTCGCTCACCCAGCCCACGAACCCGGCGGCTGGGAGCGATCTCGAACTGCTCCATCAGCGCGGCGGCGCGCACCTTGCCGACACCCGGCAAAGACTCCAGCAGCGCGGAGACCTTCAGTTTGGCGAGGGCTTCGTCGGTCTCGGCGTCGGCGAGAACCTGCTTGAGGGTGGTGCCTCCCCGCTTGAGCCGCTCCTTGAGTTCGGCACGGGCCCGACGGGCGGCCGCGGCCTTCTCCAGAGCCGCAGCGCGCTGCTCGTCGGTCAGTTGGGGCAGAGCCACGTCGGCCTCGCTTCATCGGGATGTGATGTGACTTGTCGCTGTCGTCTTGTCTGACCGGCTTGTTCGCCGACCACCGCGGTTCGTCGTGGACGGTCCGCATGCGAACCTACCCAGGCCCGACCGTAGCGGCAAACACCACCCCCGGGGTGCGCTGACCGTCATACCCGCATCCGCCCGACGATTCCGGTGTCGTAGTCGCCGGAGACGAATTCCGGGTTGGCCAGAAGTTCGGCGTGGAAGGCGAGATTGGACTTCGGCCCGACGATCGTGAAGTCCTGCACGGCCCGGGCCGCGCGGGCCAGGGCCTGCGCCCGATCCGCACCGTGCACGATCAGCTTGGCGATCAGCGAGTCGTACGACGGCGTCACCGTGGTGCCCGCCGCGTACCCGGCGTCGACCCGGATCCCGTCGCCGGTGGGTTCCTGCCACTGGGTGATCGCACCTGGTCCAGGCAGGAACCGCTTCGAGTCCTCGGCGTTGATCCGCAGTTCGATGGCATGGCCGGTATGGGTCAGCGAATCCTCGTCGAAGCCCGGATGCCGGCCCGCGGCGATGAGCAACTGCGCGTTCACCAGGTCGATGCCGAGCACGGCCTCGGTGATCGGGTGCTCCACCTGCAGCCGGGTGTTCATCTCCAGGAAGAAGAACTCCGCCGGCGCCACCTGGGTGCCTTGGTCGTCGCACGCGGCTGGGCTCACAAGGAATTCGACGGTGCCCGCGCCCTGGTAGTGCACGACCTCTCCGGCGCGGCGGGCGGCGGCCAGCATCCTGATCAGCAGCGCGTCGTCGACCCCGGGCGACGGGGTTTCCTCCGCGACCTTCTGATGACGCCGCTGGACCGAGCACTCACGCTCGTCCAGGGCCAGCACGGTACCGTCGACGAGTCCGAGGATCTGCACCTCGACGTGCCGCACCCGGCGAAAGTACCGCTCGATGAACACCGAGGGATCGCCGAACAGCCGGCCGGCGAACGCGGTCACCTTCTCGTACTCGGCGACCAGCACTTCCGGCGAGTTGACGATGGCCATCCCCATCCCGCCGCCACCGGCCGCCGCCTTGATCATCACCGGGTAGCCGATCTCCTTTGCGGCCAGGGAGGCATCTTCCGCCGTGCGCACAGGTTCTTCGGTGCCGGGCGCGACCGGCACTCCGACCGATGCCACCAGATTCCTGGCGGCCACCTTGTCCGCCATGGCGGTGATCGCCTCCGGCGAGGGCCCGACCCAGACCAGCCCGGCGTCGACGACCATCCGAGCAAAGGAGGCATCCTCGGACAGGAAGCCGTAGCCGGGATGGATGGCCTGGGCGCCGGTGGCGACGGCCGCCTCGATCACCGCGCGCCGGTTGCGGTAGGACTGGGCCGGGTTCGCCGGTCCGATCAGCACCGCCTCGTCGGCCGCGGCGACGAACGGCAATCCGGCGTCAGCCTCGGAGTAAACGGCGATGGTGCGGATCCCCATCCGTTTGGCGGTGCGGATCACCCGCCCGGCGATCTCCGCGCGATTGGCCACCAACAGCGAGTCGAACATGCGCATCCTTTCGCCGGCCTCCCGGCGCACCTGTAGGCCGGGTGGATCGGGTCGACCTATCGTGATCGCCCCACGGTATGGACGCACGGTGACTGGTCAGCGATACCGCGTCAGATCGGCGGATTGCCGGACGGTGGGTTGGACGCGCCGGACGGTTCCTGGCTCGCACCGAGCCCGCCTCGGTCCGGACGTCGCGCAGCGCCCGTCCGCCGCGGACCGACCCAACCGCTGTCCGACTCGTCCCACCAGGTCGACCCCAGCTCTTCCCGGATGAATTCCAGGCGGTCACCCCGGCGTTTGCCGACCATCGAATGGCTCCTGCCGTACAGGGTATACGGCCATCCCGATGGCCATCCAGACGACGAACCGCGCCCAGGGTGATGGCCGTCAGGTTGATCATCAGCCACAGGCAGGCCAGCACCGACAGGATCGGGATCAATGGCATGAGCGGCACGTCGAACGAGCGCTCGAGTTCCGGCGGGGTCTTGCGGAGCACGATCACGCCGGTCGACACCGGCGCGAACGCGAACAGCGTGCCGACGATGACCATCTCCTCCAGCACACCGATCTGCGAGATACCCGCGATCACCGCGACCGCCGCGCCCACCCCGACGGTGATCCTGGCGGGAGTTCGGGTGTTGTCGTTGACCTGCGCCATACGTCGCGGCAGCAGGCCATCCCGGCTCATCGCCAAGATGATCCGGCTCTGAACGCGCTGGCCGGCGTCGCCTGGTCGCCCTCGTGGCTGCCGTCCGGCTGCAGCGGGCCGTTGTTCCAGGCCGCTGGAGGCGCGCGGTTCGGCGGGGCACGCTGGGCGGCACGAACGGTGCGAGGTCGACCGCGTTGAAGTAGAAGAAACCGACCACGACCACCAGCAATACCACGCCGATCTTGATCGCGGTGATGATCATGTTGGCCCGCGTAGAGTTTCGCCTCGGCCGAAAGCAGCCAGGTGATCAACGCGACGATGAGTATCGCTGCCCAGTCGAGGTCGATCGGTCCGAGCGCAACGGTGGTGCTCAGTGAGCCACCGAACTGGGTGAACAGGCTGCCCCAGACACGGCGACCAGGCCGCATGCGATGGCGGCGATGACGACGCGATCGAGACCGCCGGGCCCGCCGTCGTGGCCGCCGCCCGGGCGGTCAGGGTCATGCCGGCACCGATGACGACGGCGACGCCGAAGATCGGCAGGTCCCATGCCGAGAGGGCGCTCGAGTCTGTGGCCGGGTTCGTCGGTGTCCTTGATGGACTGTTCGACCGATTTCGTGCGCCAGGCAGATGCCATTGGATCTCCCATTCCGCTTCGACGACGCGGTGCTCTGCCCGTGCGGGCAGCGCCCGTGAGAAGAGTCAGGAGGAAGATTTCCGAAAATGCCATTGCCCAACGAGACAGCGGTGGGTGGGACCGATGTGCGCCGGGCCGGGCGTCAGCCCTGGAAGTCCAGACCGAGCGGCAGACCGTCGGTGGCCCGAAACACGGTGCCACTGCCGCTGATCCACACCGGACCGTCGGTCGCGGCCACCCAGACCGAATGACCGCGGGGCGCCGTGATCTCGGCCCCCCGGCTGTCGGTGGCGACGATCTCACCCTGGATCGTCAGCAGCACCTGCGGCCCGAAATGGGTGACTTCACGCTTCTCGCCGCGCAATTCCAGCCGCGCCAGCCGGAACTCCGGAGTCGGCGTGGGGTAGACGACATGACCGGCCGCCACCAGATCGCCGTGCAGCACGGGCACGTCGCCGGGAGCGAAATCCAGCACCTTCATCAATTCGGGGACATCCACGTGCTTGGGCGTCAGACCGCCGCGCAACACATTGTCCGAATTGGCCATGATCTCGATGCCGACCCCGGAAAGGTAGGCGTGCAGATTGCCCGCCGGCAGGTAAAGAGCGTCACCCGGCGACAGCACGAACCGATTGAGCAACAGCGAGGCGAGCACGCCGGGGTCGCCGGGATAACGCTCCCCCAGGGCCAGCGCGGTCCGGTACTCGATGTCGAACTCGGATCCGTCGCGCACTTTTTCCACGCTCGCCGAGAGCACCTGCGCGAGCAACGGGCCCAGCGTGGCCGGCGGGATGGTGATCATCGACGAGAACAGCGCCCTGGTGCCGTGGACGTCGGGTTGCCCGGACAGCAGTCCGAGGTAGTGATCCAGTTGCGGGACACCGAGCGCGCTGAGCAGCCGGACGGTAGCCTGCGGCTCCCGAAAGCCGCACAGCGTGTGGAACGGGGTCAGTGCGCAGATCAATTCCGGCTTGCGCGAGCTGTCCCGGTAGTTGCGGTTGGGCGAGGTACGCGAGATACCGGCGGTTTCCTCCGCGGCAAACCCCCGGGTCGCCTGTTCCACCGAGGGGTGGGCCTGCAGGGAAAGGGGCTCCTCGGCCGCAAGGACCTTGAGCAAGAATGGCAACCGAGACCCGAACAGCGCGTACGACCGCTCCCCCAACATGCCGATCGGATCCTGGGCGATCAGGTCCGCCAGTGACCGTTCTCCGCGTTCGTCGACCAGCGTCGAGGAATCAGCCGGGTGCGCGCCGACCCACAACTCGGCCTGCGGGTGAGGCGACGGGCTGGGCGTCCCGAGGAGTTCCGCGATGGCGGTCCGAGAACCCCAGGCGTACGGCCGAATCCGGTTGTGCATCAGCTCCACGAACCGGGCTCACTCTCGCTCCAGGCGCCCGGCGCGACCGCCGGCGACACGTGCTGCGATGAACGCCCGGGACGCCCCAGACCGTCCGGCAGATCGGCCGGCAGTCGGGCACCGGTGGCCAGGCCGGCGTAGAGCGCGGCGAAATCGAGCCTGTTCATCAACAGCACGGTGGACGCGAAACCCCCCAGCTCGGCCTTTTCGAGCCCGGGCGCAGCGGGGGGGTCCTGATCGGGCACTTCCTCCCGACCGATGCGGAACGCGCGCGGCAACGCGGCCTCCAGGGCGGCCGAGAGCCGGGACGTCGCAGCGGATGCCTGGTTCGCCGGTCCGGACAGCAAAACCACGCTGATCCGCGGGGTCGGCTGGCCGCTCTCGTCCTCGAAGGGGTCGTAGAACACTCCGGCCGCCAAATCCGGCGACCCGCACCTGGCCAGCACCGACGGCGATCCGGCTGCCTCGCCCGCGGTCAGCACGGAGGCGGCGATACCTCCCAGCGCGGCCAGCGAACGGCTCCCGTAACCGGCCAACGCGTCCGCCACCGGGTCGGTCCCGATCAGCAGCGGGGTGCCTCCCACGAGGTGTTCGGCCAACGGCAGTGCGGGATTGACGAAGAACTCCGAACTCGGGTGGCAGGCCAGTGCCATGGCGTCCAGCAGTCCGGCGAGGGCCTCGAAGTCCGGCCGTGGATACAGCCCCGCGGCCGCGGCCACCGAGACGAGAATGGTCAGTCTGGCCGAACCGGCGAGCGCCTCCGTCACCGACAGCTGCGGCTCGAGCAGGTTGCCCGCCGCCGCGTCGGCCACCGGGCCGTCCGCCGACGATCGCACGAACACCGCAGCGCCACGCCGGGCGGCGACCGCGGCGGCTCGCGACGCGACCGTGTCGTCGATCCCGGCGGCGAACACCACCACCACGTCCAGCGGACCCACCCATGCCGGCAGGCTGGCCGCCCCGACGATCGGCGTCTGCGCCTGCTCGCCGATCAGCGCGATCAGCAGAGCCGCATCGACCGCGGCACCCGCGCCGACCACGACCAGGGCACGCGGGCGGCCCAACGGCGACAGGCCGGCCAACTGCTCCGCTGCCGATCGGACCTGCGCTCCGGCCAACGCGGCAGCGGGCAACAACGCGCCGCTGTCCGCGGCGATCAACGCGGCCGGATCGTGGAGATCCGCTGCCGGATCGCCGTTCGTCACCGGAGCACTGCGGAATCGACCGCCGTTCCGCCGAGCGTCGCCTCGTCGAGCAGCAGCACCGGGATCCCGTCCCTGATCGGGTACACCCTGCCGCATTCGGTGCAGGTCAGGCTCGGCGCGCCGGGGTCGTCCGGGGCGCCTGGGGTGAGTGGGGCGTGATGCTCGGCCGGGCAGGCAAGGACCTCCAGCAGCACGGGGTCCAGTCCCCAGTGCGACTGCGTGACGCCAGATCCCGGGTTCGGGTTCGGGTTGGTAATCGGGTTGGGAATCGGCACATTCGGGGCCATGGCACGAGCCTTTCGCGGAGTCCTGGGGCAGTTCAGGTACGAATCAGGGCAAGAATGTCGTCGCGCAGCGCGGCCATGGTGTCGGCATCCGGAGCCTCGACGTTCAGCCGGAGAAGCGGTTCGGTGTTGCTCGGTCGCACGTTGAACCAGCGACCTCCCGAGAGGGTGACCGTCAGGCCGTCCAGTTCGTCGATCTCGCCGCCGTGTTGCGCGGCCCACGCGCGGATGTCCAGCAGCTTGCCCGGCACATCCGTGACCGTCGAGTTGATCTCCCCGGAGTCGGAGTATCGGGCGTAGGCGGCGACCAGTTCGGACAGCGGCCCCGGCTGCTCACCGAGACCGGCGAGCACGTGCAGCGCCGCCAGCATCCCGGTGTCGGCTCGGAAGAAGTCAGCAAAGTAGTAGTGCGCTGAATGCTCACCGCCGAAAACGGCTCCGGTGGATGCCATCTCGGCCTTGATGAAGGAGTGACCTACGCGGGTGCGGACCGGCACACCGCCGGCCTCGGTGACGATCTCCGGCACTGCGCGGGAGGAGATCAGGTTGTAGAGGATGGTCGCGCCCGGATGCCGGCGCAGTTCCCGGCTCGCCACCAACGCGGTGATCGCACTGGGCGAGACCGGCTCGCCGCGCTCGTCCACCACGAAACAGCGGTCGGCGTCACCGTCGAAGGCCAGCCCGATGTCGGCGCCCGTACGGATGACTTCGGCCTGCAGGTCCACCAGATTGGCCGGATCCAACGGGTTCGCATCGTGATTGGGGAACGACCCGTCGAGCTCGAAGTACATGTCCTCCGTGCGCAGCGGCAGACCGTCGAACACCGCGGGCACCGTGTACCCGGCCATCCCGTTGCCGGCATCGACGGCGACGTGCAGTGGCCGGATGCCGGTGAGGTCCACCAGCGAGCGCAGGTAGTCGGCGTAGTCCGGCAGCAACGCGCGCTCGGTGATGGTCCCCAGGGTGGCAGCCAGGTCGGGCGTGGCACCGTCGAGCAGTGCCTGCGCGTGATCGCGGACCCGCGCGAGGCCGGTGTCCAGGCTGATCGGTACGGCGCCGGCCAAGCACAACTTGATGCCGTTGTAGCGGGCCGGGTTGTGCGAGGCGGTGAACATGGCGCCCGGCAGCTGCAGCGATCCGGAGGCGAAGTACAGCAGATCGGTGGAGCCGAGGCCGGCCATCACGACATCCAGGCCCGCGCCGGTGACGCCCTCGGCGAAGGAGAGGGCGAGCTCCGGGGAGGACTCACGCATGTCGTACGCGATCACCACCGCCGGTGATCGATCCGCGACGAAGCTGCCGAACGCGAAACCGATGGCCCGGGCGGCGTCCGAGGTCAGTTGGTCACCGACCAGGCCGCGGATGTCGTAGGCCTTGACGATGGCATCGAGCCTGATCGGGCTGGGCGCGCGGACTGTGTCGGAAACGCCGGGCGCGATGACCGAATACCCCACCGAGTTGCTCCTGACTGTTCGGGCTGTGCTGGACCGTGCTCACTGCTGCTCACTCTGCTCATTGCTGCCGATCGCCGGCCCACCGGTCGGCTCCGATCGCTTCGCGTTGCCGGGTGCGACAACCGGTCGCAAACCGGGCCGGAACGTGCGAAGACCGCCTGATGGCGCAGACCCCGATAGCCCAGACACTACCGGCGACGGGAGCAGGCGCCGATCAGTCCGGCACCCTCCGGCGGGCGGCAAGCCGCCGCGCGGAGGTGCCGTCACCCTCGGGCGAGAGGCTGTCAGGAGTCGGGTGTGCGCAGCACACGAAGATGACCGCGCCGGCCGGTGCTCGTCGGCATCGGTTGGGCGGTCCGATCGGCCCGCCCGGCCTCGCGGACCGCATTGGCCAAGGCTTCCAGGTCGTCGGACAGGCTGGCCTCGTCGGCCAGTTCGCCGTCCGGTCGAACCACTTCCCAGCCGCGCGGCGCTGTCAGGGTGACGGCGTGGATGGCGCACAGGTCGTAAGAGTGCGGCTCGGCGGCGGTGGCCAGCGGGCCGACAACGGCCGTCGAGTCCCGGTAGGCGAAGGTCAACGTGGCAACGGCAGGGTTCGTGCACCCGCTCCGTGAGCAACGCCGCAGTCTGGCCACTGCGGCACGATAACGCGCCGCGACCGGCGTGGCGTAGGCGGCGCGCCGTTGGGCGGTGACGCACTCCGGCGGGCGGCCGCCCAGGCTGCTGCGTCGACCCCTGGCGCGGACTTCTAGACTGGCCCCGTCATGGCTGGTCACGAGTCCGTTCCGTTCCGGAACGCCCGGCCGCCGGCATCCGGTCGATCCCCGCGGGCGCGCCCTGCGCTCCCTCGCCGTCCGGTTGCGCTTCCGGTGCCGCCGGTGGCCGCCCGCCGCGATCGTCGTGGTCGTGGTCTGCGCACACCGCTGCTGCCGGAGAACCTGCCCGCGTCCCGGACCCGCGCCGAACAATTCGACCAGGCCGTGCTGGAGGCGGTCGCGGAGCTGGAAGAACAGTGGCCCGGCAAACTCGACGCGCTCGATTTCGCGGTCGACGAGGTTCCGATGGTCCCGGCCGACGGCCCCGAACTGCCCGCCCCGGAGGTCGTCCTGGACGGCGGCGTGCCGCTGTCCAGGTTCGTACCGGCCGGCATCGACGGGCGCGGCCGGCCCACCAAGGCGCGCGTCGTGGTGTACCGCCGGCCGCTCGAGGCGAGGTCGACCGATTCCGGTGACCTCGCAGACCTGGTGACCGAGGTCTTGGGGGAGCAGCTCAGCGCGGTGCTGGGTGATCCGGGCGCCGACGCCGACAGTCCGTGATCCCTTCGGGCGCGATCGGTCGGCTTCCGGCGCGATCGGTCGGCTTCCGGCGAGATCGGTCGGCTTCCGGCGGGTCAGCTGACGGTGCGCAAGGCGTACGGATCGTCGAGTCGGACGATCTCCTTGCCCAGCGGCGCGATCGACACCGGTATCATCTTGAAGTTCGCCAGGGCCAGCGGGATGCCGATGATCGTGATGAACAGCACGATCCCGGTGACGAAGTGCGCGATCGCAAGCCAGAGGCCGGCGAAAATGAACCAGATGACGTTGCCGATGAACGACGGGGCGCCGGATGTCGGTTTGCTCACCACCGTTCGACCGAACGGCCACAGCGCGAACCCGGCGATCCGGAAGGAGGCGATACCGAACGGGATCGTGATGATCAGGATGCAGCAGACGATGCCTGCGAGGATGTAACCGATTGCCATCCAGAAGCCGCACAGCACCACCCAGATGATGTTCAGCAGGAACCGCATACCTGCGACGGTAGCCGCTCGGTCTACACCGGTTGGGTGATCGTGGCGCGGTTCACCCATGCGGTGGGCGGGTAGCCGGCGACTGATCGGCGGTCATCCGGCGCCCGGCCGGCCCATGGTTGCATTCCATCTCGACCCGTGACCAACTTGGCCTGCGGGCAAGAAGTATCGATGGGGTGAGCACCGCGGTGTCGCTACGTGGTCGCGGCGGTCCGGTCGTGCGGTCGGGTTCACCGGTTGCTGGATTGACGGGCCCTGGTCCGGACGGTCAGGCTGACAGTGATGATTCCCGATGCTGAACGCAGCGCTGTTGAACATGTCGCACAACGGCTTTCGCACCAATTCCCGGCCGTCGACCCCGCCGTCGTCAGGCAGGTGGTTAGGGAGATTCACCGTCGATTCGACGCTCATCCGACGCGAGAGTTCGTGCCCATCCTGGTCGAGGAATCGGCGCGGGACAGGCTCATCGTGATGCCCACCGGTCCGCTGCCTCGTCGTCGGGCGCATTCTGCTCCCGCGCACCATTGAGGTGAGCTTCAGCAGACACCGGGGGTGGGGTCATCACCACCGCCCCGCTCCGGATGCTCGTCGGTGAGCACCGCTGCGAGACCATCCGCCTGGTCGGCGGCGTCCGTGAGCACCGCCGCCAGGTTGTTCGCCTGATCCGCAGCCTCGGTCAACAAGGTGGCCAGCTTCTGTGCCTGTTCGTCCGGAAGCAGCGCGGCGGGATCCGGGTCATCGATCAACAGCGCAGCGGGGTCGGTCACGTGGACCAACGGGCCGATCACCTCGGCGATGGAATCCGCGGTTGCCCTGAGTTCCGGTGTGCCGTGTTCCAGCTCTTCGGTCGCGGCGTACAGGGTGTCCGCGATCGCCGGTTCGCCATCGATGTCGGGGATGGAGCGTTCGAAATGCTCGGGTCGGCCGGCGGCAGCTGACCCTTCGTCGGGGTAGGCCATGAATGGATTGTGGCCCAAGACGGGGACCACCGGGAGATGCGGCGAGCAGTTGCGGACGCCAGCGAAAGGCTCAGCCCGCCGCGCGCTTCAGGCGCCGCCGCTCCCGCTCGCTCAGCCCGCCCCAGATGCCGAAGCGCTCGTCATGCGCCAGGGCGTACGACAGGCACTCGGACCGCACCTCGCAGCCGGTGCAGATCTTCTTGGCCTCCCGCGTCGAGCCGCCCTTCTCGGGAAAGAACGCCTCGGGGTCGGTCTGCGCGCACAGAGCGCGGTCATGCCACTCCGGCTCAGCGGCAACACTGGGCGGTATCGGAACGACCCGAGTGGTGGTCTGACCCAAGCTCGTCATGGACCTTGTCCTTTCCGATGGAGCCAACCCACTGCCCAACGCTGTGAACGTGAACTGGCTGCCGCTGTCGCCGACGCGTTGCTGGCTTGGAACCCACCGGCGGTGGCCGGGTCGGGCTGAACGAGAACGCCTCGGCGAATGACATCGATGTGATTACACAGGTGTGTCCTGCCTCCCGTCAAGCTCTCCGGGGTGCTATATGCCTTGGGAATGGAGGTTGACTCGTTCGAGGCGCCGCCGACCCGGTTCCGTCACCACCGGTCACACTGAGGGCGTGGCGAACCGAACGGGCGGCAACTGGATCTTCCCTGCGGTGGTGGTGGCAACCGCCGGTGCCGGGATCGCCGCGCAGCGCGGGGCGACACCCGTCGGGGTTTGGGTGTTCCTCGTGGTGCTCGGCGGCTGGGTCATCACGTTGTGCCTGCACGAGTTCGCGCACGCCGTGGTCGCCCTCGCCGCGGGCGACACCTCGGTGCGCGCTCGCGGCTACCTGACGCTCAACCCGGCGCGCTACACCGATGTCACCTACAGCGTGGTGATCCCGATCATCCTGCTCGCGGTCGGTGGGATCCCGCTGCCGGGCGGTGCCGTGCTGGTCGAACCGGGACGGCTGCGCCGGCACTGGTACGCCAGCCTGGTCTCGGCCGCCGGCCCCGCGACCAACCTCATCGCCGGATTCGTGCTGGCGATTCTCGGCGCACCGCTGCTCTCGTATTTGGGCGCCGCGCTGTCGTTCCTGGCGTTACTGCAATTCGTCGCCGCGGTGCTGAACCTGTTGCCGGTACCCGGGTTCGACGGCTTCGGCATCCTGGAGCCGTACTTCTCCCCGCGCTTCAAGGAGCGCATCCGCCCGCTGCGCCCGTGGCTGCCGTTGGTCGTTTTCGCGATTCTCTGGTCGGTGCCCGGCGCCAGCAGCTGGATCTTCACCGCCGGTTACCGACTGCTGGACCTGGCCGGAGGCAGCCGATCCCTGGCCCAGGTCGGCGCCGGGTTGTTCCGTTTCTGGTCCTGACCTTCGTCAGGACAAGGCATGCTCAGACCGCTGGCCGCGACCCGTCGTTCAGGGCGCTGACCGTGGACCCGGTGAACTCGGGCTCGAGATCGACGTCACGGGCGGGACGGATATTCCGCCGTCGCTCGGACAACCCCCACATGCCGGGCCGGACCGTATTGCAGATGTTTGGTCCGCTCCAGCGTTTCTTCCAGAATGATCCGATTGGTGCGTTGCAGATCCGCGATGACGAGCAACGAAAAGCACAGCAACGACGCCACTGCCATCGAGGTGCCGAGGACCAGCGACTGGATGTGCCCGGACCCCTCGTCCAGCACCCAGAACACCCCGTATCGCAGGAAGGGGATCAGTCCGCGGCCACCAGGGGCACCGAGATGCCGGTGTTCCAGGCGGTGAAGTAGCTGGAACGCGGCTCAGTTGCGGACACTGAACGTGGGTGACGTGCCGCAGTCCTTCCCGGCGATCACCCGGCGCTACGGGATTTCGCTGCAGCTGATCGCGGCGTTCTGCCTGGCCATCATCGCCGACGACAAGCGTCTGCGGGAAGGCGACGATCACTATCGTCGGGATAGGCCTGATCACTGCCGGCGGTTCGGCATTCGGCTACCTGGTCTGGTAGCCGGCGATTCTGGTCTGATGCACGGGGGTTCCCAGCCCAGCCAGATACCGCCGAGAACTGCAGCGACCAGGACAGCCGTGGCAAGTCCTCGCAGCCGTCGCACCGCTCGGCGGTCATAGCCATCACCGCGGCATAGCAGGCACACGGTCGTCGACGGCACCGTCGCCGGGGAAATACCGCTCCAACTCCCTGCTCACGGTGCCGTCGAAGCAAGGACACCGCACTCAGGGTGCTGTCGAAGGGAGGACGCCGCCTCGCCGACACCGCCCGCTCTCCGTGCCGCCCACGCGAGCACCGCTTTCCGCGGGGCAACCCGGGATGCGAAGGGGGGCCCTCGGGTCTGGAAGGATCGGAAGCCGTGAAGATCGCGGTCCTTGCCGGTGGTGTCGGCGGCGCCAAGTTCCTGCTCGGGGTGAAGGCGTATCTGGGCTGGTCGCCATTCGGCGCGCCCACCGACGAGGCGGCCTCCGACCGGCCCACCGCCCCCGACCAGCCCGCCGCGTCCGCCGCTCACGACCAGCCCGCCGCCCCCGACCCGTCCGCCGCGCATCGGGTCACCGCGATCGTGAACACCGCCGACGACATCCGGCTACACAACCTGCAGATCTGCCCCGACCTCGACTCGTGCATGTACACCCTTTCCGGGGCCGCCGACCTGGACCGCGGGTGGGGTCGGGCCGGGGAAACCTGGACCGCGTCGGCAGAACTCGCCGCCTACGGTGCAGAGGCGCCCTGGTTCTCGTTGGGCGACAAGGACATCGCCACTCACCTGGTGCGAACCAGGATGCTGGACGCCGGATACCCGCTGTCGATCGTCACGCAGGCGCTGTGCGAGCGGTGGCAACCGGGTGTGCAGTTGCTGCCGATGACGGACGATCGGGTGGAAACGCACGTCGTGGTCCCGGATCCGGAGCCCTCCACCGCCGCGGCGGTGGAGGCGGCGCGGGCGGGTGGTCCGCCGCTGACGGCGCTGCATTTCCAGGAGTGGTGGATTCGCTACCGCGCGGCTCTGCCTGCGCTGTCCATCACGCCAATCGGCGCGTCTGACGCCAAGCCGGGCCCCGGCGTCGTGGAGGCCATCACGGAGGCGGACCTGGTCCTGGTCGCGCCTTCCAACCCGGTGGTGTCCATCGGCACCATCCTGTCCATCCCGGGCATCGCCGATGCCCTACGGTCAACCCGTTCGCCGGTCGTGGGGGTGTCCCCTGTGATAGGGGGCGCGCCGGTACGCGGCCATGCCGATGCGTGCCTGGCCGTCATCGGCGTCGTGTGCTCGGCCGAGGGCGTCGGTCGCCATTACGGCTCCCGCGCGACCGGCGGTATCTTGGATGCCTACCTGGTCGCCGAGGAGGACGTCGCGGACGTTCCGGGGGTCACGGTCGTCCAACGCCCGCTGCTGATGTCCGACCCGGACACGACCGCGGTGATGGTCGCGGCGTGCGCGGAGGTGGCCGATGTCCGCGTCTGAAGGCCTCGCGCGCATCGTCGATCCCGGCGCAGCATCGCAGGTACCGGTTCAACTTCCGGCCGGTGTGCACATCCTGCCCATTCTGGGGTTGCCGGAGTTCCGGCCCGGAGATGACCTGGCCGGCGCCATAGCAGGCGCGGCGCCGTGGATCAGCGACGGCGACGTGCTACTGGTCACGTCCAAGGTGGTGTCCAAGGTCGAGGGCCGGCTGGTGCCCTCGCCCATCGACCCGGATGCCCGAGAAACCCTGCGCCGCAGACTGATCGACGAGGAAACGGTCCGGCTGGTCGCGCAGGTGGGCCGGACCAAGATCGTCGAGAACCGGCTGGGCATCGTCGCCGCTGCGGCCGGGGTCGACGCGTCCAATGTACACACCGACGAGATCGCTGTGCTGCCAGCCGATCCCGACGCTTCCGCGGCGCGGTTGCGCGCGGACTTCGCCCGGCGCGGGCGGGACGTGGGCGTGATCATCACCGACACCCAGGGCAGGGCCTGGCGGATGGGGGTCACCGATGTGGCCATCGGCGCAGCCGGGCTGCGGGTGCTGACCGATCATCGCGGTGACGTGGACGCCTTCGGCAACGAGTTGGTGGTGACGCAAGTCGCCGTTGGTGACGAACTGGCGGCGGCCGGCGACCTGGTGAAGGGAAAGCTGGGTGCCGTGCCGGTCGCAGTCGCGCGCGGGATCGGGCGGCTCGTCGGACGGGGCCCGGCCGGACACGGCACGGCGGACGAGGCGCAGCCGCCCGACCAACTGGGCACGCCGGCCGGGCAGACCGGCACACATCAGACCGGCACCCATCAAACCGCGACGGTTCTGATCCGGCCTCGCGAGGAGGACCTGTTCCGGCTGGGAACGGACCTGTCCATCGTGCAGGGACGGCGCGAAGCGGTGCTGCTGCGGCGCACCGTGCGGGAGTTCACCGGCGATCCGGTGGACCCGGCGGTGCTGACGCGCTGCATCGACGTCGCGCTCACCGCGCCTGCGCCGCATCACACCGACCCGGTCCGATTCGTCTGGGTCCGTGAGCACCGCAGTGCCCTACTCGAGGCCATGCAGGCCGAGTGGGAGGCGGATTTGGCCTCGGACGGCTGGTCGGCCGACCGCATCGCGAGGCGGACCGCGCGCGGTCAGGTGCTGCGCGACGCGACCGAGATCATCGTCCCGCTGATCACCGGCGACGGACGGCACGACTATCCCGACGAACGCCGTCGGCGGGCCGAGCACACCATGTTCACCGTCGCCGGTGGCGCCGCGGTGCAGGCCCTGTTGGTGGCACTGGCGGCCGAGGGACTGGGCTCGGCGTGGATCTCCTCGACGATCTTCTGCCCCGCCGTGGTCCGCTCGGTGCTCGACCTGCCCGGCGACTGGGAACCACTCGGCGCGGTCGGAATCGGCCACCCCGCAAGTCCTCTCGTTCCGCGGTCGGCGGCGACCGGCGGTCGGATCATGCGGTGACGGACGCTCCCCGATCAGCCGCGCCGCCGACCCATTGCGATCCAGCTGTCGTCGCCGGGCACGCCCGCTTGCATGCCGATGTGCGGGCGGTATTGCGCGTGTGGCCGGCGCCCGACCATGCGCAGGCTGCCATCCGAGAGGGCTTCCTTGCCTTGCTGGAAGCCCGGCCGGACGCGACGGCACGGTCCTGCGTGCCCGGTCATGTGACGGCGAGCGCGGTGGCGCTGTCGGCGGATCGGCGCGCGGTGCTGTTGACGCTGCATCCCCGGGTCGGACGCTGGGTGCAGCTCGGCGGTCATTGCGAGCCGACCGATCCGACCCTCGCCGCTGCCGCGCTGCGCGAGGCGCGGGAAGAGTCCGGCATTTTCGACCTGCACATCGACCCCGTGCCGGTACACCTGGACATCCATCCGATCACCTGCTCGCTGGGTCGCCCGACGCGGCATTTCGACGTGCGATTCCGGGTGATCGCCCCTGCTGCAGCCGTTCCCACGATCTCCACCGAGTCCCTCGACCTACGGTTCTGGCCGGTTGCCTCCCTCCCGCCGGACACCGACGCAGGCGTCAGGACTGCGCTCCGGGCGGCGTTGGACACCCCGCTAGGCTCCGCACGCAGGCCGCACTGTCAGTCTCCGATTCCCGGCGTCGACACCCCTCGGCTCACAGCCGACGGTTCGCCGTAGGCGTCCACAGCGAGATCGCGCCCCCCAACCCGACAACCATACCGAAAAGAGCGGACGTCAGCGTTGCGCCCGAATTGCGGCCGCGGCAGAGCCAGCCGATGAAGAATTCGAGCGGTCGGGGCTGGCGCCGGCCCAGGACGCCAACTGCCCCTGAGCCGGGAGCTGGGTGATGTCCCCGCCGGTCTGGGCGATGAAACCTCGGTGAGGACCTGGCTGAAGCCCGGGATGCCTCAGCAGGTCCCGGGCGGGCAGAAAAGGCTCCATCAGTCCTTCGATCCGGGCGGACCGCGTCCCGATGTCCTTGGTGTGCGCGTCGACACGGTCCTGGAGAAGGCACCCAGGTCGGCCGGCCACGCCGCGTCGGAAACAATCTTCTCCCAACCAGACCGGCGATCAGTTCGGTCGGTGAGACTAATTGTCGGTGAGAGTAATTGAGGGTCAGGGGTTTTGGTAGGGTTCGGGTCTTGTGCTGCTGGCGCGGCCGACCGCTTCGGTGACGGTGGGTATGCCCGGGTTGACCGCGGCGTCGCGGCGGGTGGCGATCTCGTCCATTTGGGTTGGCAGAGGAACTATGAGTCGCCGGTACGCTCACATCACCTTGTGCTGTTTCTGTCCAACGAACCAACCTGCGCTGTTTCTGTCCAACGAACCAACCTGCGCCGCCGTGGGTTCGGACGGGGCGATGGTCGATGGGGGATTGTGTGGTCGGCTCGGTGACGGTGACGAAGTTGGTCGCCGCCGGTTTCGGTGACGGCGGTCCGGGCGGCTGTCTCGTCAACGATGGCCTGGTTCCGGGCGAACGCCGCGGTCAGGCGTTGATGGCGAGGTTGTTCACCGCCCGGGGTAGCCGCGGGCGGAGTTTTGGATCACGGTTGTCGCGTCCGCGCTGAACGGGTTGTCGAGGCCGGCGATCTTGAAGTGGTGGATGCGGTAGCCGGCGGTGTCGTCGCCGGTCATCCCGCCCGGTGCATGGCGGACGGAGATCCGTTGGTCCAGGACGGCCAGGACGGCCAGGACGAGGCGGTGCCGCAGGGTGGGTTGACCGATCAGGAGCGCGGCTAATGGTCACCCGGAATCAATGTCGTGGTTGGTCGGTTGGGCCGCATTCGGCATGACTCACCAATCAGCAGGTCAACAGCCCCGCAGCCCAAGGAAACCGCCGCAAGTTGGGTTCAGATTCCTGTTTGGGATCGGTGGCCGGCGACGACGTCGGCGACGGGCCAGTCGGTTTCGGTGATCAGGATCCGTTTTTCGACGTTTTCTTCCAACGCTTGGTGTCGTTCACGGACCAAGACAACCGGCGGGCAGGGACGTCGCCGATGAGCTCCCAGTCGATGACGGCGTGCACCCAGGGACCGTGGGTGATCCGCTCGATTTCGGTGGCGAGCTGGTCGCGGGTGCGGCGGGTTTCCCGCGGGCCAAGGTCGCGGCGAGGTCGTCGAGTTGCCGGCCGACCTTGACCAGGGTGGTGTCGGTAGGGATCGGGCCTGATCCTCGCGCAGGTTCTCCGAGTGTGAGCACGACCCGCCGGCGCTGGCCGTAGAGGTCGCGGGGGGTGTCGATCGCGGTGACACCGGGAAAGCGGACGGTGTCGACGGGGGTTCCGATCGGCGGCGGGCAGGGCGAGCAGGTCGGGGCAGTCACTCGGCGGCACGGACCCGACGAAACGCAGCCCGGACCGACGGAGGTGCTCGAAGCTGGCGTGGAGTACTGCCCGGCTCGAACACCACTGTCATCGACGCCGGTCCCACCGCCGGAGCCACCACCAACACCTCTGCCTTGACCGGTGGTGGCGCCGGGCGGGGCTGCGTAGCGGCGGGCGAGGTGATCGATCGGGGTGAGGAACTGGGTGACGTGGGGCCGGTTTCCCGGGTAGGCGTGCCAAACCAGCGGTATCCCCCGGCCCGGGTGACGGCCGGGGCCAGGCCGACCAGACGCAGGTCGATGCGTTCCTGTATCGCCTTCCCGCGCCGCGCGATCGGGACCCACACGTTGGTGATGTTCATGTAGGTCGCGAAGTTCGTCATGTCAACGCCACACTGGAAGTATCCAGGTCGAACACCTCGATCATCCGGGCCGCCAACCGGGTCGAGATGTCCTGCAATGCATCGGCGTTCACGGCGTGCACGGCATCCCAGAACTTGCGGTGGTCAAGGACTTCCCGCTGATCCTGGTGAACGGGTGATGGTGCTCGGCCATTCGCAGGGCGGCTGCGTGTCCGTGCTGTTCGCCCAGCGCCACTCCGGCCGAGTCGCCTGCCGGGTGCTGGTCGACGGTGGCGTGCCGCTGCCGGCACCCGCGGGGACGAGCGCCGAGGCGCTCGTCGCGGCTCTGGGTCCGGCGGCCCAGCGGCTGGCGATGACCTTTGCGGATCAGGAGACCTGACGGCAGTTCTGGAGGGTGCACCCCGCGTTCGCCTGCGGCTGGAACGAGCAATCACCGACTACGTCGACTACGAGCTGGTCGGCGCACCCCCGAGCTGCGACCCTGGACGTCGGTGGTCGCCATGACCGAGGACACCCCCGATCTGTATGGCATCCGGAGCGGTGCTGACGGCGCTCGAGCACCTGCCGTCACCGACGATCTTCCTACGATCGCCGAGGGGCCTACTGAACTGAATGACGAGCCCGGGCCGTCGCCGCCGCTATGGCAACGGCAGGAAAGGCTTCCCGCGCCGGACGTCCGAGAAGTGGCCGGGGTCAACCTCTACAGGATCCTGTTCGGTAAGGGGCGTGGCCGCCGTGGAAAGCGCCGTCCTGGTGTCGCTGCGCCGGCGGGAACCATCGCGGTGATCGAACCAGCGACCGTGGCGCAGACCCAACGTGTCCGGCGCCAGGATGTCGCTGGTCAGAGTGACGCCCTCGATAGGACGGGAACAGTACCGAGAGAGTCACTTGCTGGCCGGCAATTCGACGATCTGACGAGGACAGAGGCATGAACACGTTCAGACAGGTAGGGATAGCGATGGTCATCGCCGCTGCCTGCTCTGCGTGCGCGTCGCGGCCGGTTCCCGAATCCGTTACGGTTAGCAGTGTCGTTGAGACGCAATTCCAGCGCTTTCAAATAGATTGTCGGCAGCTGGATTCGCCACACCAGTTCACTTGCGATTACTCCGGACGGCTCCGGGCACATCCGCAGCCGGCCGCAAGCATTCTGCTCGGAGCGGGTTGCTGTAGCTCGGCAGAGTATGACCTGAAGTTCGGTACCACATCGAACCCGCTCGCTGCGGAAGGTGACAACCTCACACTGACGGGTAGCGATCAGACAGCCGAGTGGTGGCCGTCGGAAGGGGCGACTTTCACCTTCGGGCTCTGATCTGAGGAGTCGGTTTCTCGCACCGACTCCCTCCGCCAACGCGCGCACTGTCGTGCATCACCCTGTGGCGCCAGGCAACGTCCAATGCCCGTGGATGCAGCAAAGTAATTCGATCAAACGTGCCACTGACCCTTACAACT
>JADGOY010000243.1 GCA_017882715.1 Nakamurella sp.
CGATCGGTGACGGGCTCGTCGTCGATGATCTCGGCCTGCACCCACAGCGCGGCGCCGGGACCGGAGACACCGGTACCGATCCGCGCGCGTCGGTGCGCGCGCAGCACCGCGGCGGGAGCACCGCCGGCCATCCGGCCGACCTGCTCGATGGTCGCGACCACGCCGTAGGCGGCGTACCGATCCTGCAGCCTGGGAGCGATCAGCAGTTCGCCGATACTGCGGGAACCGTCGGTCTCGTCGGCGCGAGCGTCCGCGTCCGGTTGCTCGTCGCGGTCACCCGGGTCACCGCCCGAGGCGGCAGAGGCCGCGGCTCGCGCTGCATCAATGGCGGCCTGTGCTGGTTCGTCGAGCTCGATCGGCACGACCATGCCGGGCAGGACCACGGCATCGGTGAGCGACAGCACCGGCAGGCGGCGGATATCGGACATGTAGGTCACCCTTCATCAGACACGTCAAGAGAACTGAGCCTGACTCACTCAAGGCACGAGGGTGGCCTTTTGTTCCGGCGGGAGCGGGTGATTCGCCGTGGGTGAACGGCGAGCCGCGGACGCCGGTCAGATCGTGAGCGGGCCGACACTGTCGGTGCTGCGGCGGACACTGACGGAGTGCACAGGACGGTGCGATGAGGATCGATGACCCGGCGGCGGGGTCGGCGCGAAATGCCGACGACGCTTCGCTGGTCTACGGCACGCCGCGCGGCCGCCGGGTGCTCGCCGCGACCGTGCTGGGCAGCGGACTCGCGCAGCTCGACGGCACGGTCGTCAACGTCGCTCTGCCCCGCATCGGCGAGGACCTCGGCGGCGGGCTCACCAGCCTGCAGTGGACGCTGAACGCGTACACCCTGACCCTGTCCGGGCTGCTGCTGCTGGGTGGCTCGCTCGGCGACCGAATGGGCCGGCGCCGGATCTTCGTGCTCGGAGTGCTGTGGTTCACCGCGGCGTCGGTCGGCTGCTCGCTGGCACCCGGTACCGGGGTGTTGATCGCGACGCGCGCTCTACAGGGCGCCGGTGCCGCGTTGTTGACGCCGGGCTCGCTGGCCATCTTGCAAGCCTCGTTCCGCAAAGAGGACCGGTCGGCCGCGGTCGGGGCCTGGTCCGGGCTGGGCGGAGTGGCGACCGCGATCGGGCCGGTGCTCGGCGGCATCCTGGTCGGCGTCGCGCCCTGGGGCTGGCGGCTGGTCTTCCTGATCAACCTGCCGATCGCAGCCCTCGTCATCCTGCTGTCCCGCAAGTACATCCCCGAGTCCCGGGACGAGCACGCCATCGGTCGGCTGGACGTGTCCGGCGCCAGCCTGGCTTCCCTCGGGCTCGGCGGGCTGGTCTACGGACTCACCGAGGGACCGGCCAACGGGTGGTCCCCGGTCAGCGTGCTGATCACCGTGACAGGGGTGGCGCTGATGGCGATCTTCGTCGTGCTGGAGGGCCGGAAGCCCGATCCCCTGCTGCCGCTGGGGCTGTTCCGGGTGCGGCAGTTCACCGCATCGAACCTGGTCACCTTCGCGGTCTACGCGGCCCTGGCCGGCGGGCTGTTCCTGCTGCCGGTGCAGTTGCAGCTGGTCGCGGGCTTCAGCCCGGTCGCGGCCGGCGCGGCGACGCTGCCGATCACGGTGGTCATGCTGCTGCTGTCCGCCCGGATGGGGCGGCTTTCGACCCGGATCGGTCCGCGCATCCCGATGACCGTCGGGCCGATCGTCGCCGGATCGGCGATGGTGTGGCTGTCCGGGATCGGCGCCGGATCCACCTACCTCGGCAACGTGCTGGCGCCGATGACGCTGTTCGGGCTGGGCCTGTCCTTCACCGTCGCGCCCCTCACGTCCACTGTGCTGGCCTCCGCCCCGGACCATCAGGCGGGCATCGCATCTGCGATCAACAATGACGTCGCGCGGATCGCCGGGTTGCTTGCGGTGGCCGTGTTACCGGCGTTGGCCGGGATCACGCCGGCGGCCTACGCCGACCCTGCCATGCTGTCGGCGGGGTTCCAGCGGGCTGTGCTGATCGCCGGGATCCTTTGCGCGGTAGGTGGTCTGCTCGCCTTCGCGACCGTGCGGTCGCCGGTCCGGTCGCCTCGGTCCGCGCCCGCGGAAACCGCGCAGCCGGTGGATCCGGCCGTCGAGTGTGCGGCGTGCCCGGTGCTCGCTCCGCACATCCGGCCCCGGTGACTCGGTGATCAATGGCGCGGCACCGATCGGTCGGGGGCGGCCGACACGGCCGGCTCAGTCGCGGGCGTTCCGGCTACGGAGTCTCGGCGGTATTCCCACGGGGGCGCGAACCAGGCAGAATCGCGTGATCAACTTTGCTCGCGGGGGCGAACACGGGAAGGACGGATTCCATGGCCGGTCCGACGCGAGGGTTTCTGGGGCGAGCGAGAAAGGCCGATCTGCGGCTGCCGCCCGGCCAGTACGACATCGGACCCGATTTCCCGGTGCTGACCGCGGAGGTGACGCCGCGCATCGCGCCGGATCGGTGGAGTATCGCGGTGGACGGGCTGGTCGCCACCCCGACGGCGTGGACCTGGGATGAGGCCCATCGGTTGCCGGCGTCCGTGTACGAAGGCGACATCCACTGCGTGACGACCTGGTCCAAGCTCGGCACTTCGTTCGGCGGGGTCAGTGTCGACACGCTGTTGGACGCGGCAGGACCGATGCCGCAGGCGTCGTTCGTGATGGCCCGGTCCTCGACCGGATACACCACCAACCTGCCGTTGGCCGACGTCATCGGCGGGAAGGCCTGGATCGTCTGGACGCACGAGGGCCACCCGTTACCGACCGACCACGGCGGACCTGTCCGGATGATCGTCCCGCATCTGTACTTCTGGAAGAGCGCGAAGTGGATTTCCCGGCTGACCCTGCTCGACCACGACGAGCCCGGCTTCTGGGAACGCAACGGGTACCACGACCGGGGCGACCCGTGGCTGCAGCAGAGGTACCAGGGTGACTGACACGCTGTCCGACACTGCCCGGCCGGCCGCGCCGTCAGGTGGTTGGCGCAGCGCCAGGGTGGAGGAGGTCGCGCATCCGACGCCGCGATCGGTGGTGCTCCGCCTGGACGTGCATGACCGGATCGACCACCTGCCCGGTCAGCACTATGTCGTGCGATTGACCGCCGACGACGGCTACACCGCGTCCCGGTCCTACTCGGTCGCCTCCGCACCCTCGGACCCGCTGGTCGAGCTGTGGATCGAGCGACTGGATGACGGCGAGGTGTCCACGTTTCTCGCCGATGTCGTCGAGCCAGGGGACGCTCTCGAGGTCCGCGGTCCGATCGGCGGGTGGTTCGTCTGGGACGGGACCACACCCGCGGTCGGGGTCGGCGGCGGCAGCGGCGCCGTCCCCCTGTTGGCCATGGCGCGGCACGCGGTCGCGATCGACCGGCCGGACCTCCTTCGCCTCGCCGTGGCCGCCCGCACACTGGCTGACCTGCCCTTTCCCGACGAGCTGGCGGCGGCGGGGGCGGTTGTCGCGCTGTCTCGCGACCGGCGTGGCGGGCGGCCGGCCGGACGGCTGACCTCGGCCGAGTTGGGCGCGCTGGTGACGCCGGGTGCCATCACCTACGTGTGTGGTTCGGCGGCCTTCGCGGAGTTCGCGAGCCAGTTGCTGGTCGAACTGGGATGCCCGAGTGCGGATGTTCGGGTGGAGCGATTCGGCCCGAGCGGCTGACCCGGCATCCCACCGTGGCGTCCGCGGGAATGCGGGTAAGCGCGAACCCACCAGACATCGGATTGTCTTGCGCGACCTTCGGCTGTTTGCCGACGAAGCGGATGGGCTCGCGCATGGTCAGGACCGGACAGTCGGGGCTCGACGCTACCCCTGACGGTGACGGCGAAGCACCACCGCTGCGGCCCAGGTTTCGGCGCACCGACCCCATCGTCGTTCCGCTCGTACTCGTCATCGAGATCTTCGTCTTCTCGACGGTGGTTCGGGACGCCAACCTGACGGCCGTTGGTCGGCTGGCGATTATCGGCTATCGGTTGATCCAGGAGGGGCTCACACACCTCGCAGCCAGCCATGATTTGTCCAATGCGGAGATCTCGGACTTCCTTGTGGTGGGGGAGGGAACCACCAAGACCCACGTGAGCCGGATCTTCGCCAAGTTGGGCCTTCGGGACCGGGCGCAGGCGGTGGCCACCGCGTATCGGTGCGGTCTGATCCGGCCGGATGAGGTCCTGCCACCGCGTCCGGGTGTGCGCTCGACGCTTTAGGCAAACTCCACGGGCCGCCGGCGTCTGCGGCAGGGCAGGTGCTGCTCAGGGCGCCGACGTGGTGCTTCCCGATGTGCTGCGGGTCGGCGGAGAGGTCGGCGCGGCGAAGCTGGCCAGCGAGATCGCCCCGCCCACCGCCATCACAAAGCCGGCGACGGCGACCAGTGCGTACCCCGAACGAACCCGATCCCCGAGCACGAAAATCCCGATCGCGGCGGGCAGCACGGTGTTCGTGGTGAAGGTGACCGCGGCGACCACGGTCGCCCGGCCGCGCTCCAGCGCCGATGCGAACAGCGCGGTGCCCAGAATGCCGTCGACGACGATCGCCCACAGCGATGGTTGCAGCAGCAGGTCCCAGGCAGGGTCAGGGATATCCAGTCCACGCGCCGACACGGCGACGCAGGTGAATGCCAAGCCCGCGGCGAATGCGAGCACCGGTGCCGACCAGGCGCCTTTGATCCGCAGACCCGACCGCGCCGAGACCGGCCAACGGCAGGGCCATCGCCAGCAACATCCAGTGCCAGATCGGCGCAATCGGTGGCACGTCGCTGGACACCGCGGAGAGCGCGAGCAGGACCAAGCCGGCCACCGAAGACGCGAGCGCAATCCAGCCTGGGCGTCCCAGCGGTCGTCCGGACACCACTACGACGACCGCAGTGACCGCGACACTGGCCGCCACTACCGCCTGGACCAGGAACAACGGCAGCAGTTGCAGCGCGACGACGGTGAATGCGAGCCGAGCAGATCGACGGCCAGACCCCCGAGGTACATCGGTTCGCGCAGCAGCGACGGCAAACCACGGGTCGATCGTGGCCGGACGGCGGCGCGCCTGACTCCGAACGCCTCGATGGCCGATCCGAGGCCCGAGCAGAGCGATGCCAAGATGGCGAGCGTCAGCCGGGTGCCATGGCGGCAGTGTTCCAGCTGTCCGCGCCGCGGGCTCGTGGTCGTGGAGCGCAGGCGTCTTCCCCGCCTGCAGACCAGGCGTGAAGAACAGGCGCGACAAGCTGGGAGGCCCAGCATCACGGGGATTCCGGAGCGGGGCGTCTCGGCGGCGGAGGATACGGGATTTGAACCCGTGAGGGCGTTAACCCAACACGCTTTCCAAGCGTGCGCCATAGGCCTCTAGGCGAATCCTCCGCCGAGCAGTCTAGTGG
>JADGOY010000094.1 GCA_017882715.1 Nakamurella sp.
GTCATCGCGCCGTGGGTGTCCCGGTGGTTCTTCTCCGCCGTCATCGAAGGCGCCCAGGAGATCCTGACCGAGCAGGGTTACGACCTGCTGCTGTATCCGCTGGGAGCGGGTGGTGGGCGCCGCGCAGGCGGTTTGGATACCCGCGCCCTGAACAAACGGGTCGACGGGTTGCTTGCGCTGAACGTGCCGCTGGCCGACCCGTCGTTGGTGTCCATGCAGGACCTGCGGGTGCCGGTGGTCACCGTCGGCACCGCGGTCGACGGCATGTCCGGCGTCCTCGTCGACAATGTCGAGGTCGGCCAGCAGGCCACCCAGCACCTGCTGGATCTCGGACACCGGCGGATCGCATTCTTCGGTGACGACCTTGAACAACTGCACGGCTTCACCGCCGCGGCCGACCGGCACCGTGGCTACGATCTCACCCTGCGCGAGGAAGGTATCGAGCCCGACCCCGCGCTGGTGCAACGCACCGGGTTCTCGCTGGACGGCGGCGAGGCCGCGTTCCACCGGATGTTCGCCCGACCGGCAGACTGCGAGCCGCCGACGGCGGTCTTCGCGGTCAGCGACGAGGTTGCCATGGGGGTGCTGTACGCCGCTCGCGGCCGCGGCGTTCCCGTTCCCCGTGACCTGTCGGTGATCGGTGTCGACGGACACGATTTCGCGTATCTGTTCGACCTGACCACCGTCAGCCAGCCCGTTCGTGATCAGGGCCGGATCGCCGCCCGGTTGCTGCTCGAGCAGGTCAACAGCGCGGGCCCCCGGCCGCCGTCGGTGGTGTCCGTCGGATCCAGCCTCATCCGCCGGGGCACGACCGCGCCGCCGGGAGTACGGCGATCCTCGACGGCGCAACCCGAGTCGCGTGATCGGCTGGACCAGGCGGAGGTGCCGGGACAGCGCCGGCAAGCGGATGCGTCCTGAGCGGATCGGCGGACCGACTGACGGCGCCGCCCAAGATGTGACGCAGTAGAGCCGTACCGCCGAGCCGATCCTTGTCGGTCCCGATAGCCTCATGGCAGGGGCCGCGACGCGGCTTCTCTCCAGTTCGTCCCCTTCGGCCCATCCAGTGCCATCCCAGCTCGACTCCCGGTTTCGATCTCGGTGCCACCAGGCCCGGCCTCGTCGGAGGCGGCCAAACACTGTTACGGAAGGACCCACCATGCCCCTCGCCACCCCGGAGACCTACGCCGCGATGCTGGACCGCGCCAAGGACGGCGGCTTCGCCTACCCGGCAATCAACATCACCTCGTCCATCACCATCAATGCCGCGCTCCGTGGTTTCGCCGAGGCCGGCAGCGACGGGATCATCCAGGCGTCGACCGGCGGCGCTGAATTCGCCTCCGGTACCAAGGTCAAGGACATGGTGACCGGTGCCGTCGCCCTGGCCGAGTTCGCCAAGGTGGTCGCCGACAAGTACGACATCACGGTTGCGCTGCACACCGATCACTGCCCGAAGGACAAGCTCGACACCTACGTCAAGCCACTGATCGCCATCTCCACCGAACGGGTCAAGGCCGGCGGCCTGCCGTTGTTCCAGTCGCACATGTGGGACGGCTCGGCAGTACCGCTGGACGAGAACCTGAAGATCGCCACGGAACTGATCGAGCTGACCAAGGCGGCCAACATCATCCTGGAGATCGAGGTCGGCGTGGTCGGCGGCGAGGAAGACGGGGTGACGGCCGCGGTCAACGACAAGTTGTACACCACACCGGAGGATTTCATCGCGACGCTCGAGGCGTTGGGGTTGCCTGAGAACAACTCCTACATCGTGGCCGCGACGTTCGGCAACGTGCACGGGGTCTACAAGCCGGGCGGCGTCACGCTCCGCCCGAAGGTGCTGAAGGAGGGCCAGGAGGCGCTGGCCGCCAAGCTCGGTCTGGCCGCCGGCAGCAAGCCGTTCTCGCTGGTCTTCCACGGCGGATCGGGTTCCTCGGCGGAGGAGATCGCCGAAGCCGTTGGCTATGGCGTGGTCAAGATGAACATCGACACCGACACCCAGTACGCGTTCACCCGGCCGCTGGCCGATCACTTCTTCCGCAACTATGACGGCGTGCTGAAGATCGACGGCGAGGTCGGCAACAAGAAGGCCTACGACCCGCGCGGTTACAACAAGCTGGGCGAGATCGCAATGGCCGACCGGATCGTGGAGGCCGCTCAGCAGCTGGGTTCGGCCGGGAAGTCGCTGTCTGTCTGACGGCGCTGTCTGTCTGGCGGCGCTGTCTGTCTGGCGGCGCTCTCTGCCTGAGGCGCTGTCTGGAGCTGACCGCCTGACGAGACATGGTCCCGCTACGCGCGCTACTCGCGCACCCAGCGGGACCGTGAACGTCCACTGTTCTCGCACTATGCGGGACCGCAAACGTCTACTCGGTGACCCGGCTGGTACCGGTCGATTCGATCCCGCTCTGTCCTGTCGGCACCGGCGGTACATCCGCCGGCGCGCGGGTCCGCGCCCGTGAGGTGGCCAGGACCGACCCCAGGATCACCAGCGGGAAGCCGATCGCCATGCCCTTGGTGAAAGGCTCGTCCAGCAGCAGCACGCCCAGCGTGATGGCTACCGCCGGGTTGATGTAGGTGATCACCGTTGCCCGGGCCGGGCCCGCCTCGGCGATGAGCGCGAAGAACACCAGGAACGCCACGGCCGTGCAGACCACGGCCAGACCGACGATGGACCATGCCGCCGGCGCGGTGATCGTGTCGGGCCACAGCCACACCGAGAACGGTGCGTACAGCAGCGTGGCGACGATCAATGATGCCGTGACGACGCCCATGGCGGGCAGGTCCGCCAGCTTCCGGTTGATGATGATCGGTCCGACCGCGTAGCCGATCGCGGTGAGCATGATCGCCCCGACGGCCAGCAGATCGTCGAACTGGATGTCCAGGCCGACCAGGCAGGCGACCCCGGCGAACCCGATGACGAGGCCGGCGATGCGCCTGGCGTCGAGCTGGTCCCGGCCCATGGCGGTCAGGATGATCGCGGCCATCAGCGGCACCACGGCGATCAACAGCCCTGCAGTGGAGCTGTTCAGGATGGTCTCGGCGTGGCCGAGGAACAGCCATGGTCCGCTGATCTCGACCACCGTGTACACCAGCAGCACCTTCCCGCGGCGGAAAACCGGCAGCAACGCGCGTCGGCGCAGCGCCAGCGGCAGCAGCAGGGTCGAGGCGATCAGCGTGCGTCCGAAAGCGACCACCAGCGGGTCTATGTCGACAACCGCGATCTTGATCAGCAGGTACGGGACACCCCAGATCAGGCTGAGTGCAGCGAAGAGAATCCAGCCGCGTCGGGTCATCGCCGTCCTTTCCTGCAGCGTCGACGGTGCTCGCCGTTCATTTGCCGCTGTGCAGCGCCTGTTCGAGCGAACGTTATCCAGGCCTCCCGACTTCCCCGATCGAAGGCCCCGTTGGCCTCGGCCCGCCGCCCGATGCTCAGCCGCGGCACCGGCGTTGAGCCGGGACCAGGGCGTTGAACCGGGACCCGGGCGTTGAGCCGAGACCCGGGCGTTGAGCCGGGACACGGACGGAACAGCGCTCGCCGTGTGCTGCGGCGAGACGGGTGGATATCACGTCGGTGTGTGATTTCGCGGGAGGTGACGGCGTGTCGCAGGTCGTGGTGTGCGCCTGATGGTACAGAATGAGTTTCCTGGGGCACTTGTGACTTGTGTGACTGGTGTTCTACGGTGAGGTGGGCCGTCTCGTGAAGAGGGCTCGCCCGGCGGCTTGGCTCCCCGCTCCTCCTACGTCCGGGCGCCCTGGCACCTGAAACCAACGGTCGAGCGGGGCGTGATCGGGTAGCGGCGTCGGGCAAGGGGAAGAGGCGTCGCTACGCGCGGGCACCCGCGCGCTGCGGTGCCGCTGCGATGGCGGACGGCGACCGAGGAAGGGCGCCCATGCGGCGTGCTCTAGCCATCGCGTCCACTCTCGCGACTGTCGTTGCCACCACCATGATCGTGCTGAGCGGACCGGCTGCGGCTGATCCCTCCGCTGACGACTGGTATCAGCTGCGGATGTGCGAGTCCACCAATCGTTATGACATCAACACCGGGAACGGCTACTACGGCGCCTACCAATTCGATCTGTCGACCTGGCAATCGGTGGGCGGGTCCGGCTATCCGAACGAGGCCTCGGCGGCCGAACAGGACTCCCGCGCGCTGATCCTCTACCGCCAGCGCGGCTGGAGCCCGTGGACCTGCGCCGCGCTCGTGGGGCTGTCCGAGGATTCCGATGCCAGCTCCGGGGTGCAACCGCCGGTGAGCGGTAACCAGGGCGGCGGCTCGGCCAACGAAGGGGACAGCCCGGCTCCCGCTCCCGACAACTCGGCCGGATCCAGCGCGCCGGCCTACCCGGGTCGGCAGTTCTCCGAGGGTGACTACTCGGAGGACCTGAAGGCGTGGCAGAAGCAGATGGGTTCGCGGGGTTACGGACTGGTCGGCACCGGGTACTTCGGGCCCAAGACCGAGGCCGCCGTGCTGGACCTGCAGGCCAAGGCCGGTCTCAACGTCGTCGGGTACATCGGTGCGAAGACCTGGGCGGCGGCATGGGACACCGGTGGGTCCGGCCCGTCGGATTCGTCAGTGCCGGATTCCTCTGGGGCTGCGCCGGCTCCGTACACGCCGGCCACGAATGAGTCCTGCAGTGTGGGCGCCGCGACCGCACCCGCCTGGCCCGGACGTCAATTCGTGGACGGCGACACCGCCCGCGAACTGCAGTGCTTCCAGCGTCAACTCGGCAGTCGCGGGTACCCGCTGACCGGCTCCGGCTTCTACGGCCCGGCCACCAGGGCCGCGGTGGTCGACTTCCAGCAGCGCAACGGGATCAACCCCTCGGGCATCATCGGCCCCGTCACCTGGGTCGCCGCGTGGGAGGGGAACTGACGCCCGTTCGACGCGAACGGGTGAAGCAATGTCACGGATTGTCCAAGTAATCTCGGAACCGGTAACACGTTCGTACGTGACGGCGACGTTGTCGGTAGGAACGTTGGTCGTTTGACGTTCACCGACGCCCGCCTTCGCGATGCCCGCGGGAGTGGAGCCCAGAGAGGCCCGGAGCATGCCGCTCCGGGCCTCTCTGTATGGTGGAGAACGATCCTATTACCTGCTCTGATCAGGCGATATACGGCCGGGCGGCCAGGGGGGGTCGGGTGTTTTTCGCCCCCGCCCACCGTTCACGAATCGCAAGGACAGTTCATGGTGGCTGAAGGCTTCACGAAGGCGCGTCAATCGACTTCCAGGGATCGCCTGGCCTCCGTCGACCCGCTCCCGCCCATCTGATCACGATCAGCTCGTGTCTGTGCAATGAAACTCGTGCTCTGACAGCTTGCTCCAGGTGACATCTTCTCAGCCCGAAGTCACAACCTCATCGTTGACCCGGGCGGATTGTCGGTGCTCCGTGACACTGTGGACGAACGTACGAGCAATGTCGTCGGTTCGCAGGTAGAGGCGGAACAGCGAACCGCCGCCAGTGGATGGAGGGACGGTTCCAGGGCGGACAACATGGACGCCGATGAGATCGAAACGGCCTCGCTGTTGGCGTTGCTCCAAGCGGGCCTCAAGCGGCTCTGTTGGTTCGACATCGCTGCAGAAGTCAGCCTGCGAGGCACTGCTGTATCGCTCTGGGAGGAGTTGGTCGGCGGGAAGGACGCGGTGTTGTTCGGAGACGTTGAGGCGGACGACCTTCTGAGGTTCGCGATGATGGACCTACGCGCATGGTAGGGCGCAGACTTCCGACTGGTGACCGTACTCAGCGACGACTATCCGACGGCACTGCGGACCATTCACCAGATGCCGCCGGTCCTTCTTGTCCGAGGCCGTCTGGTGGCGGATGAGCGCGCGGTGTCGGTCGTCGGCTCCCGCGGAGCATCCGATCGCGGTCTCGCTATAGCCGGTCATGTCGTGCGGGGGTTGGTCGCCCGGGATATCTCGGTGTTGTCAGGACTCGCTGCTGGTATCGACGCGGCTGCTCACCGCGCCACGATCGAGGTGGCCGGACGGCCCGTTGGTGTGATTGGCACCGGCATCTCCGGTTCGTACCCAGCCTCCAACCGCGCCCTGCAGGCTGAAGTAGCTGAAAGAGGCGTCGTGGTGTCACAGTTCTGGCCGGATGCGCCACCACGTCCCGCGCACTTCCCCATGCGCAATGCCACAATGTCCGGTCTCGGCATCGCGACCGTTGTCGTGGCGGCGGGGGAAAAGAGCGGGGCTAGGATCCAGGCGCGCGTCGCCGTTGAACATGGACGCCCGGTCATCTTGACCAGCCTGGTGGTCGACGCCAACGACCGGGCCCGCGCGCTCCTTTCCCGCCCTGGTGTGTACCGAGCGGACCGCACTTCCGACGTGCTCGATCTGGTTGATGACATCGCTCGGGACGCAGCATCGAGCATCGATCTCACATTCGGGAAACTCCTCGCGCTGTGACTCAGGGCAGTAGAGATGAGCTCGTTCGGACCATTCGCGCGGAACTGGTCGCCCGTGCCGGAGGATTCCTTCGGAACGTCATCCGAGCGTCACGCCAGACCTGCATCGTTTGTTCGACCCCGGTAGACGGCTACTCCAGGTGCGCGCCATGCGGTACCCATTGGCGCCAGTATGGTGACCAGGTTGCTGACCTGGTGGTGCCGCTCTCTTGCGCAGTAGCGGCAGGCAGTCGGGGCTGGTACTGCGCCAGTACAAGGACAACCCGAGGGCGAAAGTCCGCGACGACCTGTCGACGATCGTTTCGCTGACGCTCTTCTACGGCTCGGTACAACACGAGCGATGCATCGAGTCGCTGCTCGGTATGCCAATCAAACGTCAGGGTGACGGTCCCGTCCCTTCGGGGTCGGTTTGGCGTTCACCCCCTCATCAAGATTGCAGACGATATGCCGCCGGCAACATCAGAAGGATGTCGTCTCCGTGCGTTGCCTGACGCTAGCTGCTAGCGGCACGACGTAGTACTGGTCCTCGTTGACCCCGCGTGACGAGCCAGCTGCAGGGTACGTCTGGGTCAGCAGCCCTGGAGTGATCAGCCCGCCGCGGCGAACACCGGCGGCAGCACCAGCAGCATCGTCAGGGACCAGGTGCAGTGAGTCAAGATCGGCCCGAGAATCCCCCCGCTGGCCCGACGCTGTAAACCGAGCAAGATGCCGAGCATGATCGCGGCGAACACCAGCATCGGGTTGCCGGTCGCCACCGTGGTCAGCGAGTAGATGACGGTGGAGATGGCCACCGGGTGCCAGGTGCCGATCGCGGCGAACAACGCCCCGCGGAAGAAGATTTCCTCGGCGATGCCGTTCATCACCGTGATCAGCGCGACCAGCGGCAGCGATTGATAGCGCGCGAAGGCCAGCACGTTCTCGGTGTACGCGCGCAGTGGTTCGATCTCCCGGACGATCAGCGCACCCAGGATGAACACCACGGCGGTGATCAGACCGATCAGCACCGGGATGATCACCGGCCGGCGTAGCTCGCCGCGGAAGTGGATCCGGCCGAGGTGCAGCGGGCCGGAGGCGAAACCTCCGATCACCCAGGTGGCCGCCAGGGCAATCGTCAAGGGATAGAAGAGCGGGCTATCCGGCTGCACGTTGAGCGAGATGCCGAGCAGCGTCGCACCGACCACCAGGGTGATGCCGGCGACGACCCGCCTGCGCAGGAAGGCCCGATCGCTTTCCCGATGGTCCCGGTCGACCTTGTCGATCAGCGCGGGCCGCAGTGCCTCGGTCAGGCGCGCCGGCCAGGCCCTCATCGCGGCGCGGTGTCAGGGTCGGGGTGGGTAGCGCCTTCCTGGTCGAAGCGGTCGGCGGCGCTGTTGTGCGCCGCACGCTCCTTGTTGGTGGCGCGGTCCTGTTCCTCGGCCGCGCGCTCCTGCAGGGCCAGCCGCACCGAGTCGTCATACCCGATGAGATCCAGCGGGACCAGCTCGCGGATCGACGTGTCCTGCACGACAACCTCGTTGTTCATGGAGTCGACCAGGTTGCGGGCGGTGGCCACGTCGACGTCGGTGACCAGCGCCAGCCAGCGCGAGGACAGTCGCGGGGTGAGCAGCGGCACTGGGACGATCGGCGGCGTCCGGCCGTTCTGGATCTCCGCCGCCCGCCGCATCATGTCCACGTACCGCAGCACCTCCGGCCCGCCGATGTCGAAGACCCGGCGGATGGCCTCCGGTCGATCCAACACGCCGACCAGGTAACTGATCACGTCCGGCAGCGCGATCGGCTGCGTGCGGGTGTTGACCCATTTCGGGGTCACCATGGCCGGCAGGTGGTCGACCAACTGCCGGGTGATCTCCCAGGAGATGCCGCCGTGCCCGATGACCACCGCTGCCCGCAGCACCGTCACCGGGACCCCGCCCATGCCGAGGAGTTGTTCGACGTCCCGCCGCGATCGCAGGTGCGCGGACAGGTTGTCGTCGATGTCCCCGAGGCCGCCGAGATAGATGATCTGCCGGACTCCCGCGGTGGCCGCGACGTGCCCGAACGCGGTGGCGGCCTCGGCGTCCCGCTGCTCGAAGTCGTCCGAGTCCAGCGAGTGGACCAGGTAGTACGCGGCGTCCACACCGTCCAGGGAGGCGCGCAGGCTGTCCGGATCCGAGACATCACCGAACACCGGTTCGCCGGCCCCGGTATAGCTGTCGGGATGGCGGGTCATCGCCCTGACCTGGTGACCGGCGTCGACCAGCGCGGCCGTCAGCCTTGATCCGACAAACCCGGACGCCCCGGTGACGAGCACGCGTATCGACATGACGTTGGTACTCCCCCTGCTCGCCGGCTGGATGCCTGTGCTGTCGGTCGGGTCCGTCCGTTGAACAACCCCGACCCGATCATAGGTCGGTCCCGCACTGGTCCCGCCGAGTTGTTCATATGTCCGAATTCCATCCACACCATCGGGCGTTCGCGCGCCTCGTCCGCGCGGACCGGAGACGATCTGATCGACCGGCACCGAGCCGGATCACCAGGAAATGGGGAACTCATGGACAATCTGTCGCTGAGCACGCCGCGGGTCGCCGCTGCTGCCACCGGGGTCAGTGATGTCGGGGCGTCGTTGGCTCGCGAGATCGCCACCATGCACGACCTGCTCGGTCAGATCCGCAGCGGCTGGCAGTCCAGCGAGGCGGCGCCCAGGTTCGCCGCGGCGATGGAGGGTCATCTGGCCGATGCCGCGACGCTCAAGGATGCGTTGTTGGGCCATGGCGCCGCGCTGATGACGGCCGCCCAGCGGTTCGGGGACACCGAGTCCGCGCTGGCCGACGCCGTTCCGGCGGTCGGCTGATGGCCACCATCTCGGTCTCGTACGCGGCGCTGGCCGGCGGGTACGACGGACTGATCGCCGCCTGGGGTCGGATCGAGAGCCACCTCGCCGAATTGGACGCCACCGTCGCCCGTACGGCCGACATGTCCGCCGACACGCTGGTCAGCTACCTCGCGCTCAAGGCGCGCTGGGACGCCTCGGCCGCCGAGCGGCAGGGCGTCCTGCATTCGCTCGCCGCGTTGGTCGGTCAGGCGGGCGAGAGGTACCGGCAGGTCGACACCGCGATGGCGGCCCAATTCGGTTGACGCCGAACCCGGCTGGGCCGGGGGGGAGATCGGGATGGCTGCCTGCTGATCGGGTGGTTCGTGGCCCGCCCCGCTGGGGGTGGGCGGGGTACGACCGCCTCGGGTGCAGATCGGGTGGCAGGATCGGCCAGATGAGTCCTGCCAACCTGCTCGGTCCCCCACCCGTGGAGCTGCCCGTCGACCCGGCGGGGGCTGCGCTCGCTTCCGGCGAACCTGCCGAGCAGGTCGTCCGGCGGTATCCGGCCTCCTGCTTGTCGTGGGCGATCTTGGCCGAGCGGGCCCTGGACTCCGGTGACGACGTCGCCGGCTACGCCTATGCCCGCGTCGGTTATCACCGCGGGCTGGATCTGTTGCGCCGCAACGGATGGCGGGGGAAAGGGCCGGTGCCCTGGGCGCACGAGCCGAACCGGGGATTCCTGCGCGCGCTGTCGGCCCTCGGGCAGGCGGCGGCGTTGATCGACGAGCAGGACGAGGCCGTCCGGGTGCGCACGTTCCTGCTGGATGCGGACCCGCAGATCCCGTCCGACTTGCTGCCCTGACCGGGGTCGTCCCGTCCGACCTGCTGCCCTGACCGGGGTCGTCCCGTCCGACCTGCTGCCCTGACCGGGGTCGTCCCGTCCGACCTGCTGCCCTGACCCGGGGCCCGCTGTTGCCGGTCCGACATCCTGCACCCGAGGACGCCACCCGAGGACCGCGGGAACCCCCCGTCATCCGCCGGCGTCGACCGCAGCTTCCTCAACAGCCGGGTCCGGCAACACCAGCCCGCGGACCAGTCGCAGCGGCTCCGTGTGCTTGTAGAACGTCCATCGATCCATCGGACGCGGGTACGGGATGCCGTCGCTGACCACGGTGGTCGCGGCCGTGCCGATTTGAACGGCGCGGCCGAGGATGGTCCTGGGCCGGCGCCCGATCCCGGCGAACCGACGGCGGGTCACGGTGACCGCCAGGCCCTTGTCCCGGTCGGGTTCGACCTTGATCCGCTGCGCCGTCCCCCGCAGCACGCGGTGCTCGTCGACGTAGACGGTGCCGGTCACCGGGCTGAGGTAACCGGCCCCGACCAGCACCCCGCCGACGTCGTCGCGGACCAGCGGGACCAGGTCGACCTCACCCGACCGGGCGAGCTCGACGGCCGCGGTCCCGCGGGGCAGATCCCAGAGATCGGTCACCGGAGTGCGGCGGCGTGGTGAGGCATAGGCAACCTCGATCAAGGCGAGCCGCTCGGTGCGCAGCAGTCGGAGCACGACAACGGCAAGGTCGGCGTCGTCCCCGACCACCAGTAGCCGGAGGTTCGGCCGCCCGGTGAGCAATTGATCGATCTGTTTGCCAGGCCGCCGGCCGACGTAGTGCACGGGGTTGCCGGCACACGCGTGCAGGACCTCCGACAACGCCGCCCGTGAGACACGGTCGTCGTCCCGCCGACCGGGTCTGCCGCTGCCATCGGCGCCACCCTCGGGGTCCTGCGGCTCGGGATCCGCCGGATCGGGACGGCAACAGATCACGGTGAACGCCGGACCCTGTGTCACCGGCTACCCTTCCTTCGGCGCAGCGTCGCGGCCGCGGACGATCAACCACGGCTCACCGGCTGCGCGGCAAACCAGAGATCGGTCCAGGATCGGTCCGGGATCAGTCCCGATCAGAACGTCCGGATCAGACCGGCGAGCAGCGGTGATGGGTGGGAGTGTGCCATGGCGGTGATGGTCCTGATCGGCGCCCAGTGGGGTGACGAAGGCAAGGGCAAGGCCACCGACCTGTACGGCGAACGTGTCCAGTGGGTGGTCCGCTACCAGGGCGGCAACAACGCCGGACACACGGTGGTGCTGCCCGACGGGCAGACCTTCGCGCTGCACCTGATCCCGTCGGGGATCCTGACCCCGGGCGTCACCAACGTGATCGGCAACGGCGTCGTCATCGACCCCGGGGTGCTGCTCACCGAACTGTCCGGCTTGGACGAACGGGGCATCGACACGAGCCGGCTGCTCATCTCCCACGACGCGCACCTGATCATGCCCTACCACGTGGAGATCGACCGCGTCTCCGAGCGCTACCTCGGCAAGGCCAGGATCGGCACCACCGGGCGCGGCATCGGGCCCGCATACGGGGACAAGGTCGCCAGGCTCGGGGTGCGGGTGCAGGACCTGCTCGACCCGTCGATCCTGGAGCAGAAGGTCGAGGCCGCGCTCGACATCAAGAACCAGATCCTGATCAAGATCTACAACCGCAAGGCGCTGGACTGCGGACGCATCGTCGATGAGGTGCTGGCCCAGGCAGAGGGATTCAAGCACCGGATCGCCGACACCCGGCTCGAATTGGGTCACGCGATCGACCGGGGTGATCACGTCCTGCTGGAGGGATCGCAGGGCACCCTGCTCGATGTCGATCATGGAACGTACCCCTACGTCACCTCGTCGAACCCGACGGCCGGCGGCGCAGCGGTGGGTGCCGGCATCGGCCCCACCACGATCACCTCGGTGCTGGGAATCCTGAAGGCGTACACCACCCGGGTCGGATCCGGTCCGTTCCCCACCGAACTGCAGGACGAATGGGGGGAATACCTGCGCAAGACCGGTGGCGAGATCGGGGTGACGACCGGCCGGCCTCGTCGCTGCGGCTGGTTCGACGCGGTCATCGCGCGCTACGCCTCACGGGTCAACGGCATCACCGACTACTTCCTCACCAAGCTCGACGTGCTGTCCTCGCTGGAGCAGGTGCCGATCTGCGTGGCCTACGACGTCGACGGCGAGCGGCTCGACGAGATGCCGCCCACGCAGACCGGCTTCCACCACGCGACCCCGATCTACGAGCAGATGCCCGGCTGGTTCGAGGACATCTCCTCGTGCCGCTCGTTCGAGGAGTTGCCGGCGAACGCGCGCGCGTATGTCCGGCGCCTGGAGGAGCTGTCCGGGGCGCGGATCTCTTCTATCGGAGTGGGCCCGGGGCGCGATCAGACGATCGTGCTGCACGACGCCCTGCACGAGGCGGGCGTCGGCGGTCGGCGCTGAAGTCCGCGGGGCGCGGAGCCGGAGGCGGTGCGGCTGTTCTGAGATGACGTTCTGCAAAGCCGGTGTTTACGCCGAGCATGTCGTCCGCCGGCACCCGCGGCGAGTGGACCTCAGGCCCAGCTGATCCGAACCCGCTCCCGCCACAGGCCCAGGGCGTCCTCGGAGCCGGACTCCGCAATGTCGTCGCCACGGTTCCACAACCCCAGGTACAACGCGGCGGCGGTGCCGCGGAGCACGCCCGTGGAGTGCGGATCGGGTCCCAGGGTGGTCACCGGCGGGTCGTCGGACAGGGCGACCGTCCAGGCAACGTCGACATCGGTGGGTGCGATTGTCACGCGATAGGGCTCCGTGTGCCGTAGCTTGCTGCTGCGGCGCTGGACGAACCCGACGAGGAGCTCGTCGAGGCCGTCCACCGCCACCTCCCGGGGGATGTCCGCTTCGTGGGTGGACGGCATCCGGCCGAGCCGTGCGGCGAGCGCGTCCACCCGGTGGATGGTGGTCTCGTGCGCCTGCCGCCGCGCCCAGAACTGCCGGGGCGGCGGAGCGCTCTTGAGGAAAACGAAGGTGCGCAGGCTCGCCGGAGCGGCTTCCAGCGTCTGGACCAGCTCGTGCGCGCCGCGTGCAAACCAGATCAGCAACTCATCCGGGTCCCCGGGCGCCCGGAACAGCACCTCCCGTTCCGCATCCGGCACATCCCGCATCAGTGCGCTCTTGACAACGGCCCCCGCCCAGCGATGCACCCCGCCGACATGCTCGACCAGATCGCGGACGGACCACCGCGGGCACGTCGGCACCGGATCGGTGACGAACGCCTGCGCGGCTTCGTCGGCCAGCAGCTCGGCCTCGGCGCGCAGCACCTGGATCAGCTCATCGACACTCAGCGTTCCAGCCATGGCGGCAAGCGTGACAGATCCGCCCCCAGAGCAGTATCGAGGCAGCCCGTGTTGGTCCTCGGGGGTGCATCCGCGCACAGGACACGGATACTGTGCCTCGTGCGCATTCTCGTCATCGGCTCAGGTGCTCGGGAACATGCGTTGTTGCGTGCGCTCCGCCGGGATCCCTCGGTCGGTGAGCTCTCCGTCGCTCCCGGCAATGCCGGCACCCGGGCGCTGGCCACCACGCACCCCGTCGACGTCACCGATCCGGTCGCGATCGCCGACCTGGCCGGCCGGATCGGCGTCGACCTGGTGGTGGTGGGGCCGGAGGTCCCGCTGGTCAACGGTGCCGCCGACGAGCTGCGTGCACGCGGCATCGCGGTGTTCGGCCCGAGTGCCGCGGCCGCGCGGATCGAAGGCTCGAAGGCCTACGCCAAGGACGTGATGGCCACGGCAGGTGTGCCCACCGCGGCGTCCGTCCAGGTCACTTCCGTGGACCAGATCGAGGCCGCGCTCACCACATGCGGATCGCCCTACGTCGTCAAGGACGACGGGCTGGCCGCGGGGAAGGGTGTGGTCGTCACGGAGGACCGGGCGGCCGCCGCCGAGCACGCCCGGCAGGTCCTCGCCTCCGGGCATCCGGTGCTCGTCGAGGAATACCTGGCCGGACCCGAGGTGTCGCTCTTTGCGGTCTGTGACGGCACGATCGCGCTGCCGCTGTTGCCGGCCCAGGATTTCAAACGAGTCGGAGACGGGGACACCGGTCCGAATACCGGTGGCATGGGCGCCTACGCGCCGCTCCCGTGGGCGCCTGCGGGTCTGGTCGACCTGGTGCAGCGGACCGTGCTGAACCCGGTGATCGCCGAGATGGCGGCCCGGGGCGCGCCCTTCTCCGGTCTGCTCTACGCGGGGTTGGTGCTGGCCTCGTCCGGGCCGAAAGTCATCGAATTCAACTGCCGGTTCGGCGACCCGGAAACCCAGGTGGTGCTCGAGCTGCTGGATACCCCGCTCGGCTCGTTACTCGCGGCGGCCGCCGCCGGCAACCTGGCCGACGTGGGACCGCTGTCCTGGCGTGGTGCGGCCGCGGTCACCGTGGTCATCGCGGCGGAGAACTACCCGGGCCCACCGGTGACCGGCGATGTGATCACCGGCGCGGAAGCCGACGGGGTCCTGCACGCGGGCACCGCGCTGGCCGCCGACGGTTCCGTGGTGTCCGCGGGCGGCCGGGTGCTGTCGGTGATCGCCACCGGGGCCGACCTGGCGCATGCCCGGCAATGCGCCTACGAGCTGGTGGGGCGCATTGCGTTGCGCGGCTCGCATCACCGTTCCGATATCGCCGCCGCGGCCGCCGAGGGGCGGGTGCTGCTCCCTGGCCGGGCCTGAGCGGACGGGGCCGCCGCGCGCGACCGCGGTCCCGGGGGCGACGATGGCGTGGTGAGCAGCGCGGGGCAGGTATTCCGGCCGGCGGAGCGGGCAGCGGTCGCGCCGTTCTACGTCATGCGCGTGCTGGCCGCCGCGGCGCGCCGGGCCGAACAGGGCAGCCCGCTGTTCAATCTCGCCGCCGGGCAACCATCGACCCCGGCGCCTGAGCCGGTGCTGGCGGCCGCCCACCGGGCGCTGGACAGCGAGATCCTCGGGTACACCGAGACACCCGGCATCGCCCCATTGCGACGCGCGATCGCGCGCCACTACCGCCGCCGCTACGACCTGGACGTCGACCCGGGAGACGTGGTGGTGACGACCGGTTCGTCGGGTGGTTTCCTGCTCGCGTTCCTGGCCGCGTTCGACGTCGGTGCTCGGGTCGCCCTGGCCAGGCCCGGCTATCCGGCGTACCGGAACATCCTGCGGGCCCTGGGCTGTGAGGTGGTCGATCTGCCGTGCGGGCCGCAGACCCGCTACCAGCCGACGCCGGAAATGATCGATGGGCTGAACCTGGACGGGTTGGTCGTTGCCAGTCCGGCGAACCCCACCGGCACGATGCTCTCGCCCACGGAACTCGCGGGGCTGGCCCGGCACTGCGCCGCGACCGGCGTGCGGTTGATCTCCGACGAGATCTACCACGGCATCACCTACACCGGATCGACGTCCAGCAGCTGGGAAACCGATCGCAGCGGCATCGTGGTCAATTCCTTCTCCAAGTACTTCTCGATGACCGGATGGCGGATCGGCTGGCTGCTCGTTCCCCGCGACCTGGCCGACGTGGTGGACGCACTTGCCGGCAATCTGGCGATCTGCCCGCCGGCGCTGGCCCAGTTCGCGGCGCTGGCCGCGTTCGAGTCCTACGCCGAGTGCGACGGTCACGTCACCCGGTATGCGGTGAACCGGGACCTGCTGCTGAAAGGTCTCCGCCGGCTCGGGTTCGAGCGGCTGGCGCCGGCGGACGGGGCGTTCTACGTCTATGCCGACATCTCGCATCTCACCGAGGACTCGCTGGGCTTCTGCGCCCGGCTGCTGGCCGAGACCGGGGTGGCCGCCGCTCCCGGCACCGACTTCGACGTCATCGACGGGCACCGGTTCCTGCGGCTGTCGTTCGCCGGCGCCACCGCCACGGTGACCGGGGCGCTGGGCGCGCTCGAGGGTTTCCTCGCCGGGCGTTGATCGATGCCGGCGTCCCATGGACGGCGAGATCCCCGGCGCGCTGGCCGGGCCACGACCCGTCGCCGGGGAACGACCACGGGCGCCCGGGCGTTTGCAGGCTGTGGCACGGCCCCTGACGACCACCTGCTCCATCCTGAGTGCGGCACCCGGGCCAACCCCGAACCGAGAATCAGGGTTGCCACCTGAGGTGCCGGGTCCGCGAACGGAGGACAGTAGAACTCAGCACGGGCCGGTCGGCCGTGTTGGCAGCACGACAAGTGACTCCACGAGGAGAACGAGGAAGACATGGACAAGTTCTTGAAGATCGTCGGAATTGTGGTGGTCGCGTGGATCGCCCTGAGCCTGATCGGCTGGGTGATCGGCGCGGTGTTCTCCGGGCTGTTCTGGATCGCCCTGATCGCCGGCGGCATCTGGGTCGGTGT
>JADGOY010000095.1 GCA_017882715.1 Nakamurella sp.
GCTGCTGGAAGACGCGCTGATCATGATGTCGGTCGTGGTCAGCGACATCTTCGGGGTGTCCGGGCGGGACATGATGGCCGCGCTGGTCGCCGGGGAACGTGACCCGAAGGTCCTGGCCGGGATGGCCCGCGGGTCGATGCGGACCAAGACCGGGCGGCTGGAGGAGGCTTTCACCTACGGTTCACCGATCACCACGCGTTCCTGCTGCGCGCCATGGCCGGATCGACGGCATCACCGCGGACATCGACGGCGTGCAGGGCCGGATCGATGAGCAGATCGCGCCTTTCGCCGCGGCGGTCCCGCCCGGGCCTGCGCTACCAGGACCTCGGCGCCGATTACCACACCAACCGCATCGACACCGAACGCCGCACCCGCACCCACGTCCGACAACTCCAAGCGCTCGGCTACACCGTCACCCTCACCGCCGCCGCCTCACCCGACTCACAACCCCTACCCGGCGACCAACACCGGGTCACCCCACCATGCCCGCTGACAGTTGGATTTTCCGGTCAGTGGCGGGGTCTCGCGGAACTATGTGGGGTAGGGTTCAGAACGTTCGATACTAGTGCCTCCACCAGCATCTACAGTTGCGAGACTACTTTCTCCTGTCGTCTGTAGCCGCATCGCCATCAGCATTTCGCGTCACGAACCGCGTCACGGCGAGTGCACCGAGTCGGGACGCCGCGGGTTGGACCGAGAGGGCGTTATGGGCACGTTGCTTGCACCGCGCCGCGCCGAGCACGCGGGCGTAGGTTGGGCGGCGAGAACGAGATTGGTGAGGGCTGAATCAGGTTGACGGACGCGCTGAGCTTGGATGATCCGTGGACGGTGTCCACGACGTACTGGCATCGGCTGGAGGACGGTCGTATCCAATGCGACGTGTGCCCGCGCACCTGCCGACTGCACGAGGGTCAGCGTGGGTTGTGCTTCGTGCGGGGACGCGTCGCTGATCAGGTCGTGCTCACGTCCTACGGTCGGTCGAGCGGGTTCTGTGTGGACCCGGTCGAGAAGAAGCCGTTGAACCACTTCCTGCCCGGGACGCCGGTGTTGTCGTTCGGGACCGCCGGGTGCAACCTGGCCTGCAAGTTCTGCCAGAACTGGGACATCTCCAAATCGCGTGAAGTCGACACCCTCGCCCATCCGGCGTCGCCGGGGGAGCTGGCGAACACCGCGCAGGCGCTGGGGTGCCGCAGCGTCGCGTTCACCTACAACGACCCGACGATCTTCCTGGAGTATGCGATCGACGCGGCCGACGCCTGCCACGATCGCGGCATCAAAGCGATCGCGGTGACGGCCGGTTACATCGAGCCCGCCGCGCGTCGGGACCTCTACGCGCACATGGACGCTGCCAACGTCGACCTGAAGGCGTTCACCGAGGACTTCTACCGCAAGGTGTGCGCCGCGCACCTGACCAACGTGCTGGACACCCTGCTGTACCTGCGCCACGGGACCGACGTGTGGCTGGAGATCACCACGTTGCTGATCCCGGGCCGCAACGACTCCGACTCCGAGATCGCCGCGGAGGTCGGGTGGGTCCGGGACAACCTCGGCACCGACGTGCCGCTGCACTTCAGCGCGTTCCATCCGGACTACAAGATGCGCGACGTGCCGCCGACCCCACCGGCCACCCTCGCCCGGGCACGCCGGATCGCCCAGGACGCCGGGCTGCGGTTCGTGTATACCGGCAACGTCCACGACGGCGAGGGCGGCACCACCTACTGCCCGGGATGCGGCGCAGCGGTCATCGTCCGCGACTGGTACGACATCCGCCGCTACGAACTGACCGGGACCGGCGCCTGCGAGCACTGCGGGACCGCGCTGGCCGGCGTGTACGACGGCGACGTCGGGCACTGGGGTCGGCGGTCGCTGCCGGTGACGGTGGCCAGCGGACGGCGGTGACGGTGCGGTCCGCCGCCCGCTACGGGTCCGTGAGGGAAGCAGCCGTGGCCGGCCGGTTCTACCCGGCGGACGCCCGGCAGCTGGCCTCGACAGTCGACGGGCTGCTCGCCGCGTGCGCGGCACCGGCACCGGACGCCTCGGCTCCCGTCGCTCTGATCGTCCCGCACGCCGGCTATGTGTACTCGGGGCCGATCGCGGCGTCCGGTTACGCCAGGCTCGCGCCGCTGCGGAGCCGGGTGCGGCGGGTGGTGGTCCTGGGTCCGGCGCACTTCAGGTCGGTCACCACTGCGGCCGTGCCGACCGTCGCGGCGTTCCGCACCCCGCTCGGTCTCCTCCCGGTCGACGTCGGCAGCTGCGCCCAGCTGGTCAAGGAAGGGCTCGCGGTTGCCTCGGACGAGCCGCACGTCCCCGAGCACTCGCTGGAGGTGCAGCTCCCGTTCCTGCAGCGGACCCTGGACCCCGGATGGACCCTGCTTCCGATCGTCGTCGGGGCCGGTGGTGATCTTGCGGAGCTCCTCCCTGCCGTCATGGACGACACCACGCTGATCGTGTGCAGCACCGATCTGTCGCACTACCTGCCACACCGACAGGCGTGCGAGCGTGACCGACGCACGGCCAGCGCGATCGTTGCCGGCGATGCTGACGCGATCGGCCCGCGCGACGCGTGCGGCGCGGCGGCGGTACGTGCGCTTCTGGGGTGGGCCGCGCTCGCTGGCCTGCACGTCGAGCTGCTCGACCTGCGAACCTCGGCCGACACGGCAGGCGACCCCTCGCGGGTTGTCGGATACGGCGCCTTCACGGTGACGCGGTGATCCTCTCTCCCGGACCGGGTCAAGGCCCTCGCCGAGCTGCGCGCGGCCACCCTCACCACCTGCGAGTACCGCATCGACCTCGGCTCGCAGGTCGCCCGGCGGTGCGGCCTGACCGACGCGCAGCTCCTTCGCCCTGCCGCCCTACCGCTCCAGCGACCTGTTCACCGACGCCGACAAGGTCGTCCTCGACTACGCCACGGCGATGAGCCGCAGCTGATGTCGATCCGACGGTGAGTCGTTCGAGGGAGGGGTGAAGGCCGCCACCCCACAGGGACCGACGTTGGGAGAAGCATAGATTCGACCACCATTCACTCGACCGCTCCGTCCGCTCCGCGCCTCGAGTGCACGCCGAGTCCCGCGTGACCAAGTCGCTGCTGGCTACGGCGTCCTGGCGGGACAGCCATACGTCGTCGTGCCCATTGCCCAGGCGCTGGTCCACGAGGGGTTCGACCTCACCCGCCACGACAGGAGCCCGCTCTCGGCCGGCCCCAGGGCTGGATCCAGATGGCCAACCTGGTGCTCATCGGGCTCATGGTCGTCGCGGTTGCGGCCGCCGTCGCGCGGCTCCCTGGCGGGCACCTGTCTACGAACGGCTGACGACGAGGCCGTGACATTCGGGATGCTCCCTCCGCCCCATGCTGGTCCGATCGACGTGCGAAGGAGCCCTGTCAGACCCACGACCACCACCCCCCGGAGGTGGTCTGGATTCTGGTCTCATTCGTGGTCGCTCAGGCAGGTTCAGGCCGGGCCGCGGCGGCACGGCATGAGCACTGGCGACTGCGCGGAGACTTGTCTGAACCGGTCGGTGACGTGGCCGACCGGCAACGTGACCTGGTGAACGTCGACCGCCCGATACCCAGCGCGGTCGTCCCGCCTCTGGCAGTTCAGCGGCAACCGCAACAGTGTCAGGACCGCCCAGTTCGTCACTGGTTGACGTCGCACCGCGCCCGCCGGAGCACCCGACGACGGGACATCGCCGGAGGGATCACGACCTCAGCGTTCCCGGGAAACGACCCGACGGGGCCAAGATTCCCGGATCGTGGGGCCACGTTGATGCGGTCAGTGACGAACGCCGACGAACAACGTCCACCAGCGTTTGCAACGGGGAATCCGAAGAAGGCGGGCGGTTGATGTCCGCTCAAGTGGTCAACGGCCTTGGCGCGATGCGCCAGCACCCTGCCCGGGATTGCGAGTCTCCTCGGCAGCCCACCTCCCATGGAGCGGACAGTGCCTTCGAGCGCTGGTGTTCGCGATTGCCGGGCCGGTGCGTGATGCCGACGCGCCGGGGCCGGGGAGAGTGGGTGACGGCGAGCGGCTCGGTGAGTGACAGCGTCGCGCGACGATTGACGATATCCGGGCGCGCATGTCACGGCCCGCAGCGGGCGCAGCGCATTTGAAGGCATGGCGCGGCGTTGGCCCGGTCGGCAGAATCGCGAGGATGCCAACCAATCTCAGCATTCAGACGCTTATCGGCGACGTGGCTGGCTCCACCAGGCACCGGTACGCCTTGACCGACAACGCCGGCAACACAATGGACACGGTCAAGATCATCACGAATCCGGCGGGCGGCTACATCGGCGTGTACCACACCGGCAGCAAGGTGAATCTGGCCAGCAGCACGGACCTGCTGAACTGGGTGTTCAGGCGCACCCTCGACGCGCAGGCCACGCAGCCTACGATCTGCGCTCTGTCGACCGGTGGTTTCCTGACCGCCGCCGAGTCCAACGATCAGACCGGGTCCGGCGGCCGCCTCCGGTTACGTCACTACGCGAACCTGTCGGCGCTGCTCGCCGGCACGTTCAACCGTGAGCGAACAATCCCCAGATCGCTGTCGGCGTGCAACGAGGGAACACCGAACATTTACTCGGTCTCGCTGACACCCGACATCGACCACTCGGTCCTCGACGTTGGACTGCATTACCAACGCAACTGCGACCTCGACAGGCAGGCCCGCGGCAGGCTGACCAACTTCACCACCTGGAGCGCCGCCGCCGACCCGGGCGCGGACGACCTGATCACCGCGGCCGCCGCCGCCCAGGGACGGGTCATCAACGGGAACATCGGAGACCGCGACACTGCCGTGTTCGACAACATCCGGTACACCCTGCACGAGGTCCAGTACATCAAGGACGACTTCGGGAGTTGGCGCCTGTACCTGCACAATTGGCAGACCGGCACGGCAACCTACCTACCGGTCACCAGCCACGGCGGAAGCACCGCGTTCGCGAACCCGAGCATCAGCAGCATCACCTCCCCGTCCGGCAAGCTGGCGATCGTCGCCACCCTGTTCCTTCCATCCGAGGGCGCCGCGCCCGGCGAGGCCGGCCAGCTGGTGTACTACCGGGAGTACCTCACCCTGCCCGCCCCCGGCACCGGCCTGTCCGCGACCTATTTCGACAACCTGGACTTCACCGGTTCCACCCTGGTCCGCACCGATCCCCGCATCGACGTCGACTTCGGAGCCGGACCGCCCTCGGCCAACCTCGGTGCCGACCAATTCGCCGTTCGCTGGACCGGACAGGTTCTGGCCGACCGGACCGAGACGTACACCTTCTACACGCAGACCGACGACGGGGTCCGGCTCTGGGTCAACGGCGTCCAGCTGGTGAACGACTGGACCGACCACGGCATCGTGGAGAACCGCGGCAGCATCCCGCTGGTCTCCGAACGGAAATACGACCTGGTGATGGAGTACTACGACAATGCTGGCGGCGCGTTCGCCAGGCTGCTGTGGTCCAGCCCCAGCACACCCAAGGCGGTGGTACCGGCCGACCACCTGTTCCAGCCCAGCAACGGCCTCACCGGCGACTACTTCGCCGGTATCACGCTCACCGGCCCGGCCCACTCCCGCACCGACGGGTCGGTGAACTTCAACTGGGGCAACGGATTCGGCGACCCCAACGTCGGCGCAGACCTGTTCAGCGTGCGCTGGACCGGCCGGATCACCGCACCGTTCAGCGAGACGTACCGCTTCTACGCCAACACCGACGACGGTGTCCGACTCTGGGTCAACAACGTCCAGCTCGTCGACAACTGGACCGACCACGGCCCCACCGAGAACAGCGGCACCATCACCCTCACGGCAGGTGTCCGCTACGACATCAGAATGGAGTACTACGAAAAGGTCGGTAGTGCCCTGGTCCAACTGCTGTGGTCAAGCCCCTCGCTGCCCAAACAGGTCATCCCGCGGGACCGCCTCACCCCCGGGCCCGGACCAGCGACACCACCGGTCGCCTGACCGGGCCGGACAGCGATCACCACCCCTCGGGGTGATCCTGAGCCGTCCGTGTGGCGCCTGCCGCAGCGCGTCGGCGGTCGGCCAGCGTTCCAGCATGCGCAGGACCGTGAGCCCACCCAGGTCTTTCCCGGCGATCTGCTTGGCGGCCTAGCTAGAAGGTGGCGATCAGATTGGCCCGCAACCGGCTCAACGGCCGCCGCTCTTCCCGGTTGGCCCGTTCGTCGTCCCTGGCGATCGCCCGCTGCTAGGCGCCACCGCGCCGTGCGGGATCGACGGCCGCAACGCGGTGAACCGGTCCACCGCCAGCAGGCACGCGATCCGCGCGTCCTCCGCGTCGTCCTTCTTCCGCGCCGGGCCACGCCGCCGGGCGATCAGGTCCGGGTTCACCGGGTCCACCCTCGAGCCACACAAGCCCGTTCTTCTTGGCCTGGGCGGCGACCTATTCGGTGGATTGAGGCTGACTGAGGACGGCTTCGATTTCCAGCGAGATTGTGACCTTGTCGCCGATCATGACTCCGCCGCCCTCGAGGACCGCGTTCCCACTGACGCCGAAGTCGTGCCTATTGATCTCGGTAGTAGCGCTGAAGCCTGCCCGGGTGCCACCATATGGGTCTGGCCCGAAACCGCCGAGTTCCAGCTTGAAGGTTACCGTCTTGGTTACGCCGCGAATGGTGAGGTCGCCGTCGAACAAGAAATCTGCTCCGTCGGGACGGATTCCGGTGGAGGTGAAGGTCATCTTCGGGTTGGTGGGTACGTCGAAGAAGTCGTTGCTGCGCAGGTGATTGTCACGCATGTCGTTGCCGGTGTTGATCGATGCCATGTCGATTTCGGCCTCGACATGGGAGTCGATCAGGTTCTCAGCTGTGGTGATCGTGGCCGTGTATTCGAGGAACTTGCCACGAATCTTCGACACCATCAGGTGCCGAACGGTGAACCCGATCTCCGAATGAACCGGGTCGATGGTCCAACTACCCGCGACGTATCCGGGAATGCTCACACGGGCTGCAGTCATTGCTGCGCTCCTCTGATCCAGTTGTCGAAACCCAAGTGTTTCACTTCGTGGACAGTTTGCCAACGGCCTCCGTTCCGGCAAATGGGTGGCCGCATCAAGCCGTTGCGAGCAAAGGCGCTGACCCTGTTGGCGTGACTGGCGGCACTGCCTGCGGCCCGCCGCGGAGGTCGCGCCGGAAACCTCGCCGGAAGTTTCGCCGGTCGAGGCCAAGAAGAACCCGTGGCCGCAAAGATCAACGGGAAGATCTGGCCGGCCGACCCGAACGCAGAGGAGAACCGGATACCGAAATGCACGAAAATTGATGGGAGCCTGAGTAGTGATTCCGTGATTCGTGGGCCGGCTGCTTCCCCATCGAGTTCCACATCGGGCGGATGACGCTCGAATAGGCCAGCGACGATAGCCCGCCCGACGTCTCCGCCAGCCATCCTTGGAGTTGTTGCGACCACCGCAAGAACCCAAAGGGCACGGAGCTCCCGGGACATCGTCCTCAGCCGGGCAGGAGCAAGCTCCCGGTCGACCTTCCCGGTCCGGACCATGAACCATCGGTCCCGGTAACGTAACCACAAATAGGACATGCGGACTCGTCTCTGGCCCGTCGGTGCCTTGATCGAAATCGTCCCGCAGGGGATCCGCAAACCGGACGCCCGCGGTTCGCCGCGACGTTTGTCCGTCGAAGTCAGGTTGCCTGCGGGAGGGACGTGCCAAGTCGATCATTGCCGCGAGTCGTGTCGTGGAGGGATGTGGGAATGTCCCTGGGCGCTTGTGGACGAGTGCGCTGACGTGGTCCGGATGCAGCACTCCCCTTGACCGCTGCGTGGTCAGTCAAGCGTCGCCTGGCGCTTGCAGGGTCGGCGTGTGGCGCAAACCACCGCGCGTTCAGTTCAGCAGGGGTTGCCGTTGTCGCTGTCACGACCGTCACGGGCAGCCTGAATTTGCGTTCTACGCGGTGAGGCAGATCCTGGTGCAGCCAGCGCGACAACCCACTGGGCATTGTCGAAATGATGATCTCGTCACATGTTTGAAGGTTTGACGCTGTTGGGCGTATCCGACCGCGTGGAGTGGGTCCTCGTCACCGACCTCGCTATCGACGGTTGCGCCCAAATGGCGCGGCCAAGTTAGTCCCGTATCCAGTTGTCGCTGCGCGGCCTCATTGCTGTCATCGTCGAATGTCGATTCGAATTTGGCGGCCAGGGTCACGCGGGGGCCGGGTCGCGGGAACGATGAGCGAGAAATGGCCTGCTTCTTGGGCCGTGCGAACGCGGATGATTTCGGCCAATTCGTCGCCACCGAGTGACTGATCTGATTTGCTACCACGAGGATCTGAGGCACGACGCACCTCTCAGATGGCGGCGTACCGATTCGGGTGGGTGCCGGTAGATACTCCTCGCAATGGTGACCAGGAACCGCGGAAGCTCCCACCCCACCGGAGCGAGGTCGGACCAAAGTCGTACCCGCCATGCCCGCGACAGACCAACACACCGCGGTGATCAGCGCCGTCACCGGCGGTCGATGCGAATGCGGCACTCCTCTCATCCGCACCCGGTGCCACAGCTGATTCGGCCTAAGATCCGGGGGTCTCCGCCAGATCGGGTCGACCCCAAATCTCCCCGGCCCGGTCCGGGGCGGGTTGGCGAATCCGGTATCGATGCCCACCCTCCTCGACAACGTCGATGGTGCATTTCGTCCGCCACCGACGGCACGCACACCGCGGCCAGCTGGCTGAGACTCGGGCCGGCTCGCCCGACGCGGCCAGATGCCGCACCTCGACGGTGACTCGCGGAAAATCAACCCGGTCACCCGACTTTGACCGCGCTTCTACCCCCGGCACCGCCGCAGAGGCGATGTCCGGATCGTCACACCGACCGGGCCCACCATCTGCCCGGGGACCCTGCGGCGACGCCACCAGCCCATCCATGACACTCCCGCATCGCGCACGTCCGAGGAGGGCTGCACTCTGACCCAAAACCATGGCTCCAGACCAGGTGACCGCCGATCACAATTCGGACAAAAACGCTCCCACCGCTCGGTGCCGCCCCCACCATCGCCGTCACCCAGACCAGTGTGAAGACGCTCAACCTGCTACTGCTCGAGGGTGCTCAAGGGGGCAGCGACCAGTAGCCGATCGGCTACGACCACACCGGGGGTAGCTGGTAACGGTGCCCGCGTCCAGCGCGACGCGTCCTTTGCAGACCTGCCGTCGTCGGGCCATGGTCAGGCGTCCCTGGTGCGGGCCGTGATTCATGGGCGGGAGCCGAGCGTCGTCGTTGTTGGCTTGCGAGATGGGTACCAGCTTCTCCGGTGTCGTTGTGATGTTGATCGGCGTGTGTACAGGGGGGACTTTGGCGGTGGCAGACCTTCTGGATGTCGACGACCCCCCCGCCGCCGATTCTCGGGCTTTTCGGGGCCGGGGTAGCGGCCAGGTCCTGATGGGTCTTGTATCGACCTGAGTCCTATTTGGGCCCGGATCCGTTTCGGACCTGACTGAACTAGGGAGGCCAGCATGTTTGCGCAGATTATCCGTGGCAAGGTGACAGATCCGGACGCCGTGCGTCTTGTCGTCAACCGCTGGATGCGCGATCTCGGTCCGAAGGCCACCGGCTGGCTCGGTTCGACCGGTGGCGTCACCGACGACGGCCAGCTGTTCGTGCTTGTCCGCTTCGAATCCGCGGAGGCGGCCAGGGCCAACAGCGACAAACCGGAGCAGGGGCAATGGTGGGCGGAGATGGAGAAACTGCTCGACGGACAGGCGACATTCCGCGACAGCACGGATGTCTATGTCCAGGCCGCCGGTGATCCCGACTCCGCCGGGTTTGTTCAGGTCATGATGGGCCAGTCCAGCGACCCCGAGCGATCCGCGCAGTTGATGACCGACACTCTGCCCGCCCGTCGGGCCCTACGTCCGGACATCATCGGCAGCGTCATCGCCGGACACGGTGACGGCAAGTTCACCATGGTTATCTACTTCGCGTCCGAAGAGGCAGCCCGGGAGGGTGAGCGCAAGGAGATCCCGCCGGAGCTGAAGGACAGCATGACGGAGATGATGGCGCTCGTTGTAGGGATGCCGGAGTTCCTGGATCTCAGGAGGCCGTGGCTCGATTCGCCCAAGTGACTTCACCTGTCGGTATGCGGACAGCTATCCAAGAATGCCCGGTGTCTGCGTGTGCGACCCGGCAGCGGTCAGTGGCTGCGCAGCTTTCCGTGCCGCCCCGGTCACGCCTGGCCCGGGGAGTTGTCCAGCGAGGAGTCGATCATGGGGATGTGCGCGGAACGAGTCCTGCCGCGGATCACCAACATCGCCTGCGGGGCAAAGAATCTGGACCCCTTGCGACGTCGCGTGTGCCAGGCCCCTGGCCGGGGATGTGGTCGAGATCGGGTTCGGTTCAGGGCTTCCTCGACTGCTGCCATCCCTGCCGCAGCGAGGAGGGGTCAATGTGGAGCGCCTGCAGGCACCCGGCACGCGTCAGCGGGGCGGCGCCGAGGACGAACGACATTGACACCGACGAAGGAGGCAGATAATCCCGCAGCGAGGAAGGCCACACCCACCAATCGCCCTCCAGGGGTAGACAAACGTGTCTCACCGCCCGGCCAGCGCGTCGCTGCTGACCGCCGCCGGACGCTGGGTCGCGACCCTGAGACTGAGGGCACGCCCGAACACGACGGTCAGCAACGTGCCCGTGACGATGAGCACCAGCCAGGTGATGCACAGCGACGTCACCTCGAACCGGTAGTCCAGCTCTGCCCGGTAGATCGACGCGGACAGCACCAACGCGGCCAGAATCAGCGCGCCGCCCACGGTGAACACCCACCGGACCGCTCGCTCCAGCCGTGAGGAGCCTCCGGCGAGGGCGCCGCCGAGGAACACGAACGCCACGCCGAGCACCGCGTAGCCGACGTTCTCCAACGCGATGAACACCCCGTGCGGGTTGTACATCGTGAACGCCGACAGGCCCTCGGTCTCGCCGCTCAGGAGAGCGGGTTGCAGGACGGTGAGCTGGATGCAGTAGTCGACGACGAGCACCGCGGCTCCGATCACGGCGAAGCACACCGCGACCGCCGCGGACAGCCTCCGCTGCGGCGCCACCCACTGGAGCAGGCACGCCGCCAGCAACACGAACAGCAGCACGAGCAGCACCTCGGGATAGATCCACAGGTAGTCCCGGGGCACGAACGCGGCGGCGTCGGTGTACGGGTAGACAACGCAGCCGTCGTTGCACCACGGCCCTGACCGAACCGGCGTGCTGACCCCGACCGCGAGCGAAACAACGCTGACCACCGCGGTCGCCGGCGCCACCCACATTCCCAGCCGGCTTGCCGACACCCTCGCCGCATTGTCGGTCATGTCGCCAACTGCTCTCGCTCGATGACGAACACGGGGTGATCGGCCGGATCCGGCAGATCACGGAAACACGGCTCGACCGTCCGGCCCGCCACGGCGCGGTAGGCGGCGATCACGGCCGCTCGCTCGGCCACGGGAACCTCCAGGGCAGCGAACCGTCCCATGGTCCCGCGCCCCTGAAGCTCACCCTCACCCGCCGCGCGCAGGTTCCGCACCCAGTCAGCCTCGCCGTAGGGCGACACCAGATAGCGGCACTCACCGATTTGCACCGGGATCACCGGCACGGCGTGCGGGCGACCCGTGCGGCGACCTAGAACGGTGAGCGTCTCGACCCCTCCGGTGTGCAACCTGCTCACCAGCGGGTTCACCACCCGCCGGGTAAACCCCCGCGGCTTCACATATGCCATGGCGTTCCCCTCCTCTTGCGCGGACCCGTCCATCGTGCGAGCCGGTCACCTGCCTACCCAAGAGCCGAAGGTCCCGATAGGTCCGGGGTCGTCTGCGACGACCGCCGGGTGTAGTGGCCGAGCTCACTGGACCGGCATGTCGGCAGCCCGTTTCCGGCCGACGACGGCGACAATCGCCCCAACACGGAGCAAGGCACCGCCCGACAGGTAGCCGAGGAACACCACGATCGAGGAACACCACGATCGAGGAACACCACGATCGAGGAACACTACAATCGTGTCCGCGATAGCGGGAATGACACCTGGAGCCACGAGCACAGCCGCAACCGCGGTCATGGCCATGGCCATGAGCAGCGCGGCGAGGCCCGGCCTGGCCTCTGCCAGGACGCCGCCCGCAATCCCGATGATGGCTGCCGCGACCGTGATCCAGCCGCCGACAATGACCGTTTCCGGACCGCCCATGACGAGCGCCGCCGTCCCTCCAATGAGGGCCAACGCGCCGCCAGCAATTCCTGAGACCTTCACTCACATCCGCATTCGGCGTGACTCCTTCCTGGAACGTCGGGAGGCGCCGGGTGGGCACTGGCCTGGAGAGTGTGGCGCCGCGGGTCCCCTGCATCTGCGGCCGCTGTCTACGTGGCGGCTCGTGACCGCCCGCGCGCCCGCGCCCGATCACGGCGAGATGAACCCGCCGAGATGATCCGGCGCCGGCCGACGTTTGAGGCGAATCAGTTCATGCGTTGTTCGGGATGATCTGTGCGTCGGGACCAGGGAAGACAACCGACTCGTGGTTGTCGTCGGTCCATCTGACGGTGAAGGGCGGCTCGCCGTTTGCGTGAGTGCTCACGATCTCGGCCCTGCGGACGACTCCTTGATCGGTGTGGCTGTGCACCACCAGCCAATCGCCTGGCTGTGCCCGCATCGCAATCCTCCCTGCTAGAGCGGCTCTCCCCAGTGTCGAACGGTCACCGCCGGCTCTGCACTCCGGCGTCTGTCGCGCCGTGATTGGGGCTGTCTGAAGTGATTGCAGCACAACGCAAGCCACACGCGGCAGGGCAGAAAGACCCTTTCCACCGGGCGGGGTCGTTGCCCAACGCCCCGTGGGTCGCCGTCGCAGATGGGCTTGACCGGGCGCCGGGGAGCTTGAAACCAGCTGCTGGCCGACCAGCCACTGGAGAGCGCGGCAGGCATCACAGCCTGTTCCAGCGGATCCAACCGGGCGGTATCCGCCGGCCTTCGCCTGGACGGGGGTGCACGGCACCGCTGTCCGGATATCCTTCGCTGCCACACGGCACTCGATGGCTGGGAATCGGTGTTCAGGGAAGGTGTGGGGAAGGGCGGCCGCCGACGATTCCCGGCATGACCGTCAGCCTGCTCACCGGCTCACCCAATTGGCGCATCCGAGTCGGTCTGAACGACGATGGCCGCGCCCGGCTCCGCCCGCTGTGGCCGGGAGAGACCGGCCCGATTGTGGTCGTCTTGCAATCGATGTCACCGCGTTCCCGATACCTGCGTTATTTCGCGGGAACCTCCCGCTTGCCCCGTCCGCGCTGACCGCCCTGGCCGCAGTGGACGGCGACCCGACACGTGGCCTGGGTGGCGCACATCTCCGGACGGCCAGTTGGTATCGCGCGGTACATCCGATATCCCGACGAGCTGGAACGGGCGGAGCTGGCAGTCGAGGTCGTCGACGCCGAGCACGGTCGCGGCGTGGGGCGAGTCCTGACCGAAGCGACGGTCACGGCGGCGGTGCAGCGGGTCCGTCGGCTGTCGGCGACGTTGGACCCCGGCAACGCGGCGTCCCGTGCGCTGCTCGCCGGCCTGGGCGCCCAGTTCCACCTTGTGGAGGGAGTACTGGAGGCAACCGGCGAACTCCGGCTGCCCGAATCCATCGCCTCGCGGCAAAGCCGCCACGCGACGTGAGTTGCCTCATTGAATTCCGGCGAAAGCCAGCAGGCCAAGACCATCCCGGCGGGCTGTCGACGCTTCACCGCGGATCCATCCGCGCCGGATCACGGATCTGCGCTCGGCCGGTCCCGGCGAACGACGCAGACGGACGCGATACCCGGTCGTGCGCTGGAGACGGGACTTTCGGCCTATTGCGCCAATGCCAGCCCCGCGCGACCATCAACGATGGTAACTGACTGACCGGTCAGTCAGTCCAATTGAATGGAGTTGAGCAACATGACACAGTCCAAGCCATGGACACGCCCACAGGACTGGGTGAGCCTGGTGGCGGGTGCGTATCTGGCGCTCGCACCGTTGTGGGTCGAGGTCGGTACCGCCGGAACCTGGGCCATGGTCATCATCGGCGTGGCGGTCGCCGCCATGGCCCTGATCGCGCTGGCCGTGCCGGGCGCCTACATCGATGAGTGGATGACCGCCGCGGGCGGTGTGTTGGCGTTCATCGCTCCCTGGCTGTTCTCCTACGCCGGAGCCACCGGAGCCGCTTGGACGTCGTGGATCGTCGGCGTGATCGTCGCGGCCGCCGCCCTCGCAGCGGTGCCTGCCAGCCGCGCGGTGTACCAGCACCAGCACCAGACTGCATAACAGCGTCAACCGCATCAGCGCAGTGCGCCGGCGGAGGCATCGCCTCCCCGGCGCACTGTTCTAGCGTTCGTGCCCAGGGAGATCAAGCATGCGCCCACAGCCGGACCCACCGGTCAGCAATGGCAGCCGCGGTGCGATCCTCGATGCGGCCGGGAAACTATTCGCCGAGTTCGGGTACAGCGGGACATCGACCGCGAGCATCGCCAAGGCGGCGGGGGTCACCCGGACCTTGATCTTCCACTACTTCCCCGCCAAGCAGGCTCTGCTGACCACGCTGCTCTATGAGCGGGGCATGGGCGCCGTCCTCGACCAGATCACCGTGCCGCAGGGGAGAGCCGACGTCGAGACCGCGCTCGTGGTCCTGGCGGCGCAGATCAAGGAGCACCTTCACCTGTCCGAGCAGTTGTTGCAGATCGTGCTCCACGAAAGGTCCATCCAGCCGCTGACACAGCGCTTGTACGGCCAATTCATGGACCAACTCCAGGAACTGGTCCAGGCGACACTGGCCAACGCCCTCGGGAGTCAGGCGAACCCCACGACCACCCACGCCGCCGCGAACACCTTCGCCGCCGTGCTGCTCCGTGATGTCCTGCTCGAACCCCTTACCGGGGCGTCCGGGGGCTGCGAGCAGGCAGCCGGAATCTGCGCGCTGGCTCTTGGGTGAGGTCGCACCGCAGGGAGACGACGCCAACCGGTCGCGCCTCTAGCAGTGCCCTCATCCAGCACTGGTCGAGCGATCCCGTCGGCGTCGGCGCAGAGACGAGCACGTGGCCACGATCCGGAGAACCCCGGCACAGAGATCTGAACCGGCGTTGCGCGACATGATCAATCGCGGCGTGTCTGGTGACTTCCAGCGGGGCGGCACCGGCGAGGGCGGCGAATGCCGCCTCGCTGCGGACTCAGCCGCGTTGCTACCAGCTGACCAGGAGTTGGGCAGTTACTACCTACCGACAGCTGGTTCGGCGAGCAGGGCTGGCCCGGCGGGATGCTGTGACCAGGGCACGCAACTCGGGGTCGAGCTCGGCGGTCCGGGCGAATAGAAACCGGATCCGGGTCGCGATCGACCGCAGCACGAGGACCGTCACGCGGGGCTCGACGGTGGCTTCGGGGCTGGTCAGCAGTGCGACGGATGCGAGTTGCCTGAGCAGCGTGCGAACACCGGTTGCGTACGGTATATCACGCAAACTGATGCAGGAGATGTCATCCCGTCGTGATTCGACCACGCAGCGACGCCGCGAGATTCGGGGCGGCCTCTGCACGATATCGGCGATCTTCCACAACACCGGGTCGGTCAGCTCGTACCGGCGCAGCGGGGTCTCGGCGTGCAGTCCCGCCGCGTTGACCCAGGTCCACCCGCGCCTGTCGAACGGGGTGGACCCGACCTGGTCGACGCAACCGAGAACACCCTGTGCCCGAGCCAGCGCAGTTGCACCTCCCAGCGAGGGTAGGCGGGTTCACCGACACGACCATCCACATCAGCCCCGGTCATGCGCCAACTGCTGCGGTGCTCCGCGCCGCCGGCGCGCTGGTCATCGCCGAATTCCAGGCCCGACCGGGGCGACCCGCCGCTGGCTCACCCACCACGTCCTAGGCCACAGCATGGTGACCGACAACCTGAAGGACATCCTGAAGTTGGCCGCCGAAGCCGGCGCCACAGACCTGACCCAGCAAACACGCCCCTCCAATGGCTCGGCCTCATCGCAGGCCGCGGCGTGCTCGCCGAGCAGGTCACGCAGGTGAACGACACCGACCATATCGTCGAGCCCATGTGACTGCACGACGAGGGATCCTCGTAAACGCAGGCAGGGTGCGCGGAGTCAGTCACGCCATTTGATGGAGCAGCCCAAGCTCGATCGGTGCGGTTCGGGAACCGGCTGTCCGGCCAACACCAGGCTGATCGCCTCGTCGAGCAGTTCCCCGGTCACCGGTGCGCCATTGCCCGGGGTCGAGGTGTCCATCGCGCCACGGTAGGCAAGGCGCCCGTCGGCGTCGTACAGGAAGAAGTCCGGCGTGCAGGCGGCGCCGAACGCGCGG